>JBOGZD010000076.1:0-14335 GCA_050697155.1 Solirubrobacterales bacterium
GCCGAGCCGTTCGAGTGGAACTTCACCCGGCGGGGTCTCGCAAGCCTGATGGCGAAGCTCGCCGAGCGCGAGCCACAGCTACGCCTCGTTGCCTGACCCGACCGAACTTGCGGACAGGGGTACTAGCGGCTAGTCTCGCGGTCGGTGGTGCGGAGGGGAGCCCTCACGGTCTGGGCGGCCGTCATCCTGACGGCATCGGCGCCGGCGCCGAATGCCGAGGCGGGGCAATGGCTGGCCGGGGACCTGCACGTTCATACGCCGTACTCCCACGATTCCTACGGCGGCCCCGGCGACGACAACACGGGGATCGAGGAGGCCTACACGCTCGGGGTCCCGGTCGCCGAGCAGTTCCGGCTCGCGGCCTCGCGGGGGCACGACTTCCTCGCGATCACCGACCACAACGACGTCCGCTCGCAATCGGACCCGGGGTTCGGCGCCGGCGGCGTCATCGGCATCCCCGGCTACGAGGCGTCGCTTCAGGGCCACGCGCAGATGCTCGGTGCGCGGAGCGTCTACGACGCCGGCGGGGCGAGCGCGGCCGAGGTCGAGGCGATCGCCGCGACGTTGCGCGCTCCGCCGGACGCCGGGGTCTTTCAGATCAACCACCCGGCCGAGGGCTCGACCCGGTTTCCCGACGACATCGACTGGGGTTACGCCTACGAGGTCGTCCCCGACACCGTCGAGGTCTGGAACGTCTCCCGCCTCTGGCAGCCGCCGCTGCCGTCGGCATCCTCGAACGACGACGCGATCGCCTACTGGCAGGGGTGGCTCGACCGCGGCGAGCGGGTCGCCGCGACCGGCGGCAGCGACAGCCACTGGCTTGCGACCGTCGCGGTCCAGGGCCCCGGCCAGCCGACCACCTGGGTCCACGCCGAGACCCCCGACGCGGCCGGGGTGCTCGCGGGGCTGCGCGCCGGGCGCACGTTCATCTCCCACCTGCCGCCGCGCCTCGGCGGCCCGCGGATCTTCCTCGAGGCCGACGGCGATGGCGACGGCGGCTTCGAGTCGATGGTCGGCGACGCCGTGCCGCCGGGATCCCAGCTTCGGGTGCGGGTGGTCGGCGCCGCCGGGGCATCGCTGCGGATCGTCACCGACGGCGGGCGCGAAGCGTTCGCGCCGGTGACCGTTTCTGGCAATCGCTTCGATCACGGCTTCGAGCTCCCGGCCGACGCGACCTGGGCGCGGGCCGAGGTCTTCCTGCCCGATCTCGAACCCGAGCGGGTGGCGCTCTGCGACGGCGTGCTCGGGGCCGACACCACCTACTGCCGCAACCAGCTCCTCGTGCTCGCGATGAGCTCGGCGATCTATCTGCGATAGCGGCAGCGCGACGCCGCCACGGCGTTCGAGCTCGCCCCGGGTGAGTCCCGAGGCTCGCGACTTGCCATTTTAATTCAACGTTTGTAGAATTCAACATGCGTTGAAGGCACGGCGACGACACAGAGGCACGGCCGGCCGCCGACCCGGGGAGGGCGACACCCGAGCGGCGATCCTCGACGCGGCGCGCCACGCGTTCGCGGCCAGAGGCCGCGACGGGGCGACCGTCAGGGGGATCGCCGCCGACGCCGGCGTCGACCCGGCGCTCGTCCTGCACTACTTCGGCTCCAAGGAGGGCGTCTTCGGCGCCGCGACCGAGCTGCCGATCGACACGGCGCGGCTGCTGGAGCAGGTGCTTCCCGGCGATCCGGAGGGGCTCGCCGACCGGATGCTGCGGTTCATGCTCGGGGTCTGGCGAGACGAGCAGCTCCAGGAGAGCCTGAGCGCCCTCGTGCGGACGGCGCTCGCCGACTCGGCGGGGGCCGCGGCGGTTGCGCCGCGCATCGAGGATCGGATCCTGGCGCCGCTCGGCGGCGGCACCGGCCGGCCCGACGGGGAGCTGCGCGCGGCGCTCGCGTTCTCGCAGGGGATCGGGATGGCGATCGCGCGCCACCTGATCGGCATCCGGGCGCTCGCAGAGCTCGACGACGATCGGCTACACGCCCTCGTCGAGCCCAACCTCCGCCGTTATCTGAGCGGCGACCTGGGAGCGGATCCGTCGTGAGCGCGGCAGCAGGTCAAGACGCGATGCCGGCGGTGACGATCGAGGGATTGCGGATCGTGCGTGGCGAGAAGCTGGTCATCCCCGGGCTCGACATCGACGTCGCGGCGGAGCGGATCACGGGCGTGCTGGGGCCCAGCGGGAGCGGCAAGTCGACGCTGCTTCGTTCCATAGTCGGCGTGCAGCGGATCGCCGGCGGCACAGCAACGGTGCTTGGCCGTCCGGCTGGCTCGGCCGAGCTTCGCCACCAGGTCGGCTACATGACCCAGGCGCCGTCGGTGTACGGCGACCTGACCGCTGGTGAGAACCTGCGCTTCTTCGCTCGCGTACTCGGCCTCGGCGAGACCGAGGTGGCCGCCGCCCTCGACGCCGTCGGGCTCGAGGCCGAGCGAGAGCAGCACGCCGGGACGATGTCGGGTGGCCAGCGGGCCCGGGTCTCGCTCGCCACGGCGCTGCTCGGCAGGCCGCGGGTGCTGATCCTCGACGAGCCCACGGTCGGACTCGACCCAGTGCTTCGCGACGACCTCTGGCGCACCTTCGGGGATCTCGCGCGCGCCGGGACGACCCTGATCGTCTCCAGCCACGTCATGGACGAGGCCGAGCGCTGCGACTCGCTCATGCTCATTCGAGAGGGTGAGCTGCTCGCCACCGGCACCCCGGCCGAGCTTCGCGAGCGGACCGGCGCCGACGACGTCGGCGACGCCTTCCTGCGGCTGATTCGCCAGGAGGAGGGGGAGGAGGTGACGACGCGATGAGCGCGCGGATCACACTCGCGGTCGCCGAGCGCGTCCTGCGCCAGCTCCGCCACGACCCGCGCACGATCGGCCTCCTGCTGATCGTCCCCAGCGCGCTCCTGATCCTCGTCCGCTACGTGCTCGACGACCCGGCCGCGTTCGAGCGGGTCGGGATCCCGATGATGGGGCTGTTCCCGCTGATCACCATGTTCCTGGCGACCAGCATCACCATGCTTCGCGAGCGAACCACGGGGACGCTCGAGCGGCTGATGACCCTTCCGCTGGCGAAGCTCGACCTGCTCCTCGGCTACGCGATCGCGTTCGGGGCCGTCGCCACGATCCAGGCGGTGCTGGTCTCGACGATCGGCTTTACCTGGCTCGACCTCGACGCCGCGCACTCGACCGCCCTCGTCGTCGCGCTCGCGGTTGGCAACGGGCTGCTCGGGATGGCGATGGGGCTGCTGATCAGCGCCTTCGCCAGCACCGAGTTCCAGGTCGTCCAGTTCATGCCCGCGTTCGTGCTCCCGCAGATCCTGCTCTGCGGGCTGTTCCAGCCTCGTGAGGAGATGGCGCGCGCGCTCGAGGCGGCGAGCGACGTGCTTCCGCTCACCTACGCCTTCGACGCCCTGCTTCGGGCGGCGTCGCCGGCCGAGTTGGGCTCGAGGTTCGGGGTCGACGTGGCCGTGCTGATCGGGACGGCGCTGCTCGCCCTGGTGCTCGGCGCGGCGACGCTGCGCCGGCGGACGCCGTAGTCACTCAACCGGCGTCCGCAGGCGCCCGGCGAGCTACGCTCGTAGTCGGTGCTGGGACGGGGAGTCCTCGGAGCCGCGGTGGCAACTGCGCTGGCCGCGCTCTTCCCTGCCGCCGCGGTGGCGCAGGGGGGCGGGGTCGAGGCCGGGGCGGCGGCCGTCGACGCCTCCTGGCACGTCGGCGCCTCGGCCGGCCAGTACGCGAGCGACGGAACGTTCGGCGTCGAGCCCGCCGAGGGCACCTACGACCCCACCGTCCACGCCTACCGCCGCAAGCCCTCGTACGGGATCCAGTCGCGCCTCCAGGTCAGGGCGCTGGTGGTCGAGAGCCCGGACGGGAAGCCGATCGCGATCGCGAAGACCGACCTCTACATCCCCCAGGACCTGCTCTACCGCCGGGCCGCGCAGCTGCTCGAGCAGCGCGGCGACTGCGGGATCACCGCCGAGACCCTGACCATGGCGGTCACCCACAACCACTCCTCGCCGATGTACTCGTCGACCTCCTGGGGGGTGTGGCTGTTCCAGGACGTCTTCGACGTCCGCTTCTACGCCTACATGGCGGAGCGGATCTTCGCCGCGGTCGAGCGCGCCTGCGACGAGCTGGTCCCGGTCCGCGTCGGCGCCTCGGTCGGCCACTTCGACAAGACGCCCCGGCACTCGTTCGGCCCCGCGATCGCCGACGACGGCACGCCCGCCGGCTACCCGCACTCCGACACCGACCACGACCTGACGGTGATCCGCTTCGACGACGTGTCGCGCCCACAGCGGCCGCGGCCGCTCGCCAACCTGGTCAACTTCAGCCTCCACCCGGAGTTCCTCGAGGGCAACGACCTGATCTCGGCCGACTACCTCGGACCGCTGGAGCGGATGACCGACCGGGGCACGGGAGCCGTGACGATCTGGACCCAGGGCGCGGTCGGTACCGCCGAGCCCGAGCGCTCCACCTACCACTCGATCCACGAGCGGCTCGAGTTCACCCACCGCGACTACGCCCAGGCTGAGTACGGGGCGCGGTTGATGGCCGACGCGATCGTCGACGTCTGGGGCGACGTCGCCGCCGGCACCCCGGACGACCCCGAGCGCTTCGTCCCCTTCGACACCGATTTTGAGGTCGCGATGTCGGACCGCTGGTATCCGGGCCCGCTTTCCCACCCCTACCCGGGCGTCTCCAATTGCCGCGCCGACAGCGCCCTCGCCGGCGACCCGCTGCTGCCGGTCGTCGGGCTGCCCGACTGCCAGGGCGTGGCGGACGGGCTGGAGACGCTCTCGGACGAGCTCGGCCTGCCGGCGCCGCCGGAGCTGCCGCTGCCCGAGATCGACCCGGGCCTGAGCACCGACGACTTCCAGGCGCTCGGGATCCCGGTGCCGGAGAATTACTCGGCGCCCTCCTACACCGGCCTCCAGGAGGACATCGACGTCCACCTCCAGGGGATCCGCCTCGGGGAGATCTACCTGCCGGTGTGCTCGTGCGAGCAGTGGCTCGACCAGTCGAAGAACATCGAGACCCGCACCGACACGGTCGCCGGCAACGAGTGGCTGGGCTTCGACTGGGGCGCCCAGTGCACCGACGCCGGCGGCGGCGGTGACGGACCGTGGATCTGCCCGAACCCGGGCGATCCCTCGCAGTCGCTGCCCCCGATCACCGACCACGAGTACGAGCGCATGCGCGCCCAGGTCAACAACCCGGCCAACGGCTGGAACGACCTCGAGAACGTGCTCTGGGCCGAGTCAGAGCCGACCGACCCGGCCCGGATCAAGGGCAACTACACCCACGACGACGGGGCGGGCTCGGCCTCGCTCGGCTACGACCTCACGGTGCCGATCTCGATGGCCAACGACTACAACGGCTACATCGCCACCTACCGCGAATACCAGCGCGGCGACCACTACCGCAAGGCGCTCACGGGCTGGGGGCCGCACTCATCCGACTACATGGCGACCCGGCTGGTCTACATCGGGCGCCGGCTTCGCAACCCTGGCGTGGCGCTGCCGCCGGACATGGTGGTCGAGTCGCTGCTGGCACCGAAGGTCGTCGCCGACCTGGCGGTGAACGACGCCCGCGCGGCGGCGCTCGGGACCGTGGGCGGCGCCGCGATCGACGCCTTCGAGGCGGCGCTCCCGGACGACGGAGGGGAGGCCGAGGCGGTCACGCAGCCGGACGACACCGAGCGCTTCGGGGCGGCGTTCTTCACCTGGAACGGCGGCTCGAACTTCACCGACAACCCGCGGGTGGAGGTCGAGGGGCGCGTCGCCGGCCGGTGGCGCCCGTACGCCGACCAGTCGGGCGAGCTGCCGGTGACGCTCGAGTTCCCGCAGGGAACGGAGGTGGCCAAGCTACCTGAGCGGCGACCAGGAGTGGCACTGGACGGCCCATTTCGAGGCGTTCGTGGCGCCGTTCGACCTCGGCGAGCGACCGCGGGCGACGCCGGCCGGGCGTTACCGCTTCGTGGTCGAGGGCGTGCGGCGGGAGGGCGGCTCGGCCGTCCCCTACCGGGTCGAGTCGGAGCCGTTCGAGGTCTCGCCGTGGAGCGGGATCACGGCGGATGACCTGCGGCTCGAGCCCGACCGCACGCTGAGCTTCACGGTCGGGCCGCGCAGCACGTACACGGTCGGCGGGCCCGAGTCGGGCGTCGACGTGGTCGGCGCCGGGCCGGTGCTCGCGGCCGAGGTGGGCCCGGTCGACTACCCCGACAGCTACGTCTCGCCGGCTCGATTCGTGCGCGAGCGACGCACCGCCTACCGCGACCCCGAGGAGCCCGACAATCCGGCGAAGCTCGAGTGGTTCTGCTTTACGTGCACGTTCCGCCCGTGGCTCGACACCGGCGAGGTGACCCGGGCCCGGGTGACGATCCGCGACGCGGCGACCGGGACCCTGATCGGCCGCGTCGCCGCGACCCTCAGCGGCGACCGCTGGATCACCGCGCGCCGGCTGCGCCCCGGCGAGGTCGCCCGGGTCGAGGCGGGCGGGGTGCGCGACGCCTACGGCAACTTCAACGGCGCGCCGTCGAACCCGGTCGGTGGCTGAGCCGAAACGCTGGCCGCGGACTTTGTCTCGCTATCCGAGACAAACCCCGCGGCCGACCGCCGGGTAAGAGCCGCGGCTCTCATTCCTACACTCCGCGGCGATGACCGTCGTCGTCAAGCTCGGATCCTCGATCGTTGCCGACGAGCGCGGCGTGGTGCGCGCGGACGTGCTCGACAGCGTCTGCGAGCAGGTCGGCGATCTCCACCACGGGGGCGAGAACGTCGCCATGGTCACCTCGGGGGCGATCGCGCTCGGGATGCGGCTGATGGAGATGGGGCGGCGCCCGCGGACGATCGACGAGCTCCAGGCGGCTTCGGCGGTGGGGCAGGGGACGCTGTTTCGCGCCTACGAGGAGCGGCTCGCGCGCCGCGACGTCCACGCGGCGCAGGTGCTGCTGACCTCGTTCGATCTCGCCGCGCGGATGCACTACCTGAACGCGGGCCAGGCGCTGCGCAGGCTGCTCGACTGGCGCACTGTGCCGGTGGTGAACGAGAACGACACCACCGCCACCGACGAGATCACCTTCGGCGACAACGACTTCCTCTCGGCCCAGCTCGCGATCCTGCTCGGGGCGCGGCTGCTGGTGCTGCTCACCGACACCGCGGGCCTGCACACGGCCGACCCGCGGACCGCCCCCGACGCGCGGCTGATCGAGACGGTCGAGGAGTCCGCCGAGCTCGACGAGTACGAGATCGGCGACCGGGCCTCGGTCTTCGGCTCCGGCGGGATGCGCAGCAAGGTGCGCGCAGCCGAGATGGCGAGCGCGGCGGGGATCCCGGCTGTGATCTGCGACGGCACCGCCGCCGGGACGCTGCTGGTCGCGGCCGCGGGCGAGCCGGTCGGCACTCGGTTTGCCCCTCACCCCGAGCGCACGCCCTCGTTCAAGCTCTGGCTTCGCTACGCCAAGCCGGCCCAGGGACGGGTCGAGGTCGACGCGGGCGCCGCGCGCGTGCTGCGCGAGCGCGGCTCGAGCCTGCTGCCGGTCGGGATCACCGGCGTGGACGGCGAGTTCGTGGCCGGCGACGCGGTCGAGGTCGTCTCCGACGGCGAGCTCGTCGGCAAGGGGATCGTCAACTACTCGGCCGCCGAGCTGGCCCGGATCAAGGGGATGAAGTCCGACGAGGTCGCCGGCCTGCTCCCGAATGCCGCCGAGGAGGCGGTCCACCGCGACCACTTCGTGCTGTGGTGAAGGGATGAGCGCTGGAGGCGTCGAGCTCCGGGTCCGGGTGCGCCCGCGCGCGAGCAGAGAGGAGATCGTCGGCATGCACGACGGGCGCCTGGTGATCCGGGTCACCGCACCGCCCGCGGAGGGCAAGGCCAACGAGGCGGTCAGGCGCCTGATCGCGAAGCGGCTAGGGGTGCCGAGCTCGCGAGTGAGGATCGTGCGGGGAAGCCGCGGTCGTGACAAGACCCTGAGCATCGAGGACATGGATCCCGGGGCGTTGGCCCGCGAGCTCGCATCGGTGGGGTTGGGCGCAAAGCGTCAAGACCGCTGACGAAATCCGCCCAACCCGGGTTACCCTTGTTTGAGATGGCGATCGCAACCAGGACCGTGGCCGATGCGTGCGCGAGCGCGAAGGGCGCTTCGCGCCCGTTGGCGCGCGCCGAAACGGCGACCAAGAACGAGGCGCTGGAGCGGCTGGCCGCGCTGCTCGGCGAGCGCGCCGAGGAGGTCTTGGAGGCCAACGCGGCGGATCTCGCCGACGAGCGGGCCGGGCTCTCCGACGCCCTCCGGGATCGGCTGACGGTGACCCCCGAGCGGCTCGAGGGCATGGCCGCGGGCGTGCGCGAGATCGTCCGGCTGCCCGACCCGGTCGGCGAGGAGCTCGAGCGGCGCACGCTCGCCGGCGGGCTCGAGCTGCGCAAGGTGCGGGTGCCGCTCGGCGTGGTCGCGGTGATCTACGAGGCGCGGCCGAACGTGACGGTCGACTGCGCCGCGCTCACGCTCAAGAGCGGCAACGCGATCGTGCTCCGCGGGTCGAGCTACGCCGAGCGGTCCAACGCCGCGCTCGCCGGCCTGGTGCGCGAGGCGGTCGCGGGCGCCGGGCTGCCCGAGGGATCGGTGGAGCTGCTGAGCGGCGATCGCGCCGAGCTCGAGCAGCTCGCGACGGCGGAGGGGCTCGTCGACCTGGTGATCCCGCGCGGCGGCGAGGGGCTCAAGGAGGCGCTCAAGGCGGTCGCCACCGTGCCGGTGCTCTACGCGGCGGCGGGCAACTGCCACGTCTACGTGCACTCGGACGCCGACCTCGAGATGGCTCGGCGGGTCGCCTACGACGCGAAGGTCGATCGGCCCGGGGTCTGCAACGCGGCCGAGACGCTGCTCGTCCACGCCGAGGTCGCCGAGCGCTTCCTGCCCGGCATCCTCGCCGACCTGCGGGGTGCGGGCGTCGAGCTGGTCGGCGACGAGCGCGCCCGGTCGGCCGCCGGGGCGGCGGAGGTCGGCGAGGCGAACGCTGCCGACTGGGACACCGAGTACCTCGGGCTGAAGATGTCGGTCGGGGTGGTCGATTCGCTCGGCGACGCGATCGAGCACGTAAACCGGCACGGCACAGGCCACTCGGAGGCGATCGTGACCGGCTCGGAGGAGGCCGGGGACGAGTTCACCGACGGCGTCGACGCCGCCGCCGTCTACGTCAACGCGTCGACCCGGTTCACGGACGGATTCGTGTTCGGGATGGGTGCCGAGATCGGCAACTCGACCCAGAAGCTTCATGCCCGCGGGCCGATCGGTCTGCGTGAGCTGACGACCACCAAGTACGTCGTCCACGGCGACGGCCAGGTGCGGGGGTAGCAAGGTCAGCTCGACCGGCGCCGTTGGGGTCCTCGGCGGGGCGTTCAACCCGCCGCACATCGGGCACCTGGTGCTCGCCCACGAGGCGGCCGCCCAGCTCGAGCTCGGGCGGGTGCTGCTGGTCCCCTACGGCGAGGCGCCGCACAAGCCGATCGAGCCCGAGCCGGGGCCGGAGGTGCGGCTCGAGATGTGCCGGGCGGCGGCGGGCGGTGACGACCTGCTGGAGGTGAGCGAGATCGAGGTCGAGCGCGAGGGGCCGTCTTACACGGTTCGTACGCTCGAGCTGTTGGCCGATCGGGCACAGCGCGGGCAGCTCTACTTCCTCATGGGGGCCGACGTGGCGGCCGGCTTGGAGTCGTGGCGCGAGCCGGCGCGGGTGGTCGAGCTCGCCAGGCTCGGGATCGCCGGTCGGCCGGGGACGGTGCTGGATGAGGCTGAGGCGGTGCTCGATCGGCTCGGCGCAGCCGGGCGGTACGAGGTGGTCCGGATGCCGGAGATCGAGGTCTCCTCGACCATGGTCAGGGGGCGGATCGCCGAGGGTCGCTCGGTGCGTTATCTGGTGCCCGACCGGGTGGTGGCGCTGATCGGGGAGCGCGGCATCTACCGCGAGCGGGTGCGGGCGTGAGGGCGCGGGAGTGAGCGAGCAAGCGCGGGAGGCGGGGCTGGCTGACCGGCGCGCGCAGACGCCCCAGGCCTCGGCCGAGCTGGCGCGGCGGGTGGCGGCGATCGTCGATGCCAAGCAGGGCGCCGACATCGTCGCGCTCGACGTGCGGGAGCTGGTCGGCTACACCGACTACCTGGTGATCGCGACGGCCCGCAATGAGCGCCAGGCGAAGGCGATCCACGACGAGGTCTACGCCCGGCTCAAGCGCGACGACGGCCGGCTGCCTGCGCGGGTCGAGGGCGAGACCGAGGCGCGCTGGCTGCTGCTCGACTACGTCGACTGCGTGCTGCACGTGTTCGTCCCCGAGATGCGCGACCGCTACCGGCTGGAGAAGCTGTGGGGCGAGGCGCCGCCGCTCGAGCTCGAGGTGGGCGGCTCCGTCCGACGCCGCGCCTAAGTTGCGGCCATCGCGACGGGCCCGTTCAAGAGGTCGCTGTTCGGCTACAGCCGGCGCGAGGTCGATCAGACGCTCGCCGAGCGGGATTTGGCGCTCGAGGCGCTGGCGAAGCGGCTCGACGAGCGCGATCGGCGGGTGCGGCAGCTCGAGAGCGTCGCCGACCGGCTCTCGGAGCGGGTGATCGAGCGCGAGCGTGAGCTGCGCGCGCTGCGGGGCGAGCTCGAGGCGGTTCGGGCGGAGGCAGAGCGGATGCGGGCGGAGCGCGAGGACGGGATGCGGTCGCTGGCTGCGCTCGCGGCGGAGCTCGACGGGGTGCGCCGCCAGGCTCGCGGGCAGGCGACCCGGATCAGGATGAGGGCGCTTCGCGACGCGGCCGAGATCGGCGAGCGGATCGCCGAGCTGGGGCGGCGCCCGGGCGACGTGCGCGAGCGACTGCTCGAGTCGCTGCAGGAGGCGATCGGGCGGCTCGGGGTCGAGGAGGACGAGGAGGACGCGATTCCGGCGGGGTCGAACGGGTTCGGGCGGCGGCCGGCAGGGGAGTTCTTCGACGGGCGGATCGAGGTCGAGATCGGGCCGCTGAACGACTTCTCCCAGCTGGTCGGGTTCGAGGATGCCGCCGGCGGGATCGGCGCCACGTCGGAGATCTCGGTGAAGCGGTTCGCGCAGGGGCGGGCGACATTGGAGATGCAGCTCGGCGAGCCGGTCGAGCTGTTGCGCGAGCTCGAGCGGCGGACGCCGTTCGAGTTCAGGGTCCGCGACCAGCGCGCGGACCGGCTGGTGCTCGACGTCGACGACGAGTAGCGGCAGCGGGCGCCGCGCATGGCGCCCGGCCACGCTGCGGCGGGTCGCTGCCGCCGCGGTCGGTGGCGCGGTCTACGATCCGCGGCGATGCGTGGGGCGTTGGCAAGGGGATGGCTGGCGCTGCTTGCCGTGCTCACGGTCGGTGCCACCGCCCCGGCAGGGGCCGGGGCGCAGGCGATCCCGCCGCCGAACCTGCCGTGGACGGAGCTGCTGCCGGCGCTGCCGAGCCCGCCGCAGACGCACCCCAACCGGGTGGCGCATTGCCGCAAGGCGCGCTTGAAATGCGTGCGGTTTCAGATCCGGCGGATGCGCAAGGCCCAGGAGCGGTTCGGCTGCGATCACCGCGGGGTGTTCATGACGACGTATCTGGAGCTGACCCGGGAGCTGCGCGACACGGTGCGTGCGGACCCGGAGTTCTTTGACGGGCCGAAGTTCTTCTTCCGCGAAGACGCGCTGTTCGCGAACGTGTACTTCCGGACGCTGCGGCGCTGGGAGCAGGGGAGGGAGGTGCCGGAGGCATGGCGGATCGCGCTCGAGGTGGCGCGCGACGGAGAGGTGAACGCGGCCCAGGACATGCTGCTGGGGATCAATGCACATGTGCAGAACGACATGCCCTTCGTGCTCGCCAAGCTCGGGCTGCGGACGCGCAGCGGCGAGTCGCGCAAGCCCGACCACGACAAGGCGAACGCGGTGCTCAACTCGGGCTATGAGCGGGTGGTGAGCGCGATCAACGAGCGCTTCGACCCGCTGGTCAGCCTGCTGAACGCCGACTGGCACCCGATCGACAACGTCGCGGGCCTGGAGATCGTGCGGCTGTGGCGCGAGCAGGTGTGGCGCAACGCCGAGAAGCTGGTCAACGCCAAGACCGCCGATGAGCGCCAGCGGATCGCCGACGAGATCGAGGCCAACGCGGCCTACTGGGCCAGGGGCATCGCCCTCGTCCCCCAACCGGGATACCGCGCCGAACGCGACGCCTACTGCGCCCGGCAATTGGCCGGCTGACGCTGATTCCGTCCGATCCGGACACGAACATGTGTTTGTGTCCCAAGACCGCGACAACCCGAACCGCAAGGGCAACGTCGCCGAGGCGGTCATTGCGGCCGCAGCAATCAAGCTCGGCGTACAGGTGCTCAAGCCGCTAACCGAACATTGCCGCTACGACCTGGTCTTCGATCTGCCCTCCGGGCTGTTGCGGGTCCAGTGCAAGTGGGCACCCGTCCGCGGTGACGTGATCGTCGTCAAGCTCGCGAGATCGCGCCTCACGTCGCAGGGCCAGATAAAGACGACCTACTCGGTCGACGAGATCGACGCGGTCGGGGTGTATTGCGAGGAACTCGACCGCTGCTACCTCGTGCCGATTGAAATTGCAGATGGGATGCGGGCAATTCATCTCCGGCTCAGCCCGCCGAAGAACTCGCAGCGCGCCGGGCTAAACTGGGCGCGGACGTACGAGTTTCGCGGGGCTGTAGCTCAGCTGGGAAGAGCGTGCGGCTGGCAGCCGCAAGGTCGTGGGTTCGAGTCCCACCAGCTCCACTCTCCTGAAGGGGCGGGCGACACCCCGGTTGGCGCGCATGAGTTCCGGGAGCGCTTCGGTTGGTACATGGAGCGCGCCGCAGCCGGCGAGAGCTTCCGAGTGACACGGTGGGGCAAGCCCTACGTCCGCCTAGTCCCCGGCGCCGAGCGTCTCCCGATCGCGCCTCCCGAGCCGGCGGCGCTGACGGTGGTCGAGGGCGACCAGGACGTCGCCTGAGCGCTGCTCGCCGCGGCCCTTGCATGCGGCTGACGGCGGGCGTACAGTTGGCATGACCACTCAACCCTGGGGGAGGTACCCAATGTCCAATCAGGAGATCGCCCGGAGGATTCCGGAGGAGGGGTTCGGCGGCGGCAACTTCGACCTGTTCGACGAGCACGTGGCCGAGGACTACGTCGGCCACGACCCGGTCGACGAAGAGGACTCCCGCGGGGTGGAGGCTCTCAAGGAGCGCGCTTCCGGATACCGCACCGCGTTCTCGGACCTCAACGTGGCGGTCGAGGAGTGCTTCGGCGAGGGCGACCTCGTCTGCACGCGCTGGACCGCCTCCGGCACCCACGACGGCGAGCTGTTCGGCATGCCGCCGACCGGCAAGTCGATGCGGATCGAGGGCCTCTCGATCGACCGCTTCGAGAACGGCAAGGTGGTCGAGACCTGGGACAACTGGGACGCGCTGGGGATGATGCAGCAGCTCGGCGCGATCCCCGAGCAGCAGCCGGCGTAAGCGGCTCTCGAGCAGCGTCGACGGGCCGGATCCGCTCGCCGGCGGGCCCGGCGCCGGGGCCGTCGGCGGATAGGCTCCCCGCCGATGAAGGAGCTCGCAGACGGCGTCTGGCACCTCAACACCTTCTTCCTCCCGAACGCGATCAACGCCTACCTGATCGGCGACGTGCTCGTCGACGCCGGCACCCGGCGCTCCGGCAAGCGCATCCTGCGTGACCTCGAGGGCCACACCGTCACCGCCCACGCGCTCACCCACGCCCACCCCGACCACCAGGGCGCCAGCCACGAGGTCTGCGAGGTGCTCGGGATCCCCTACTGGGTGCCAGAGAAGGACGCTGACGCCGCCGAGGACCCCTCGCTGATCGGCGAGCGCCAGCCATCACACCCGATCGCCCAGTTCTTCGCCAGGGTCTTCACCGGCCCCGGCCACCCCGTCGACCGCCGCCTGCACGAGGGCGACGAGGTCGCCGGCTTTCAGGTCCTCGACACGCCCGGCCACTCTGCCGGCCACGTCGTCTTCTGGCGCGAGTCCGACCGCGTGCTCGTCATCGGCGACGTGCTCGTCAACATGGATCAGCTGCTCGGGTTCCCCAGATTCGGCCTGCCCAAGGACTTCCTCACGCCCGACCGGGCGCGGAACCGCGAATCGGCGAAGCGCCTCGGCCCGCTCGAGCCGGAGCTCGTCCTGTTCGGCCACGGCGCCCCGCTGCGCAACCCGCGCAAGTTCGCCGACTTCTGCGCCGCGCTCTAGCCCGGAGCGCTAGTACTGCCGTCCGTAAGTTCGTTCGACCATCAGGCGACCAACCGTAGTTGAGGCTCGCGCTCTGAGAGGCGCGCCATCAGGGCGCGCAGGTCGTGGCGGGTGAAGTCCCACTCGAACGGCTC
>JBOGZD010000077.1:0-14200 GCA_050697155.1 Solirubrobacterales bacterium
CGGCAGCCCGCCGGTGCTCGCACTCGGCACCGGCCTGCCGATGCCCCGCGGCCCGCGCCCGCGCGCGGCGCCGGTTCCGCTCGACGTCAGCCGCACCCTCGACCAGCTCCTCGCCGGCGTCGGCTTCGACATCGTCCACGTCCACGACCCGTTCGCGCCCAGCGCCGCCTCGACGGCGCTTCGCCACTCGCGCTCGCTCAACGTGGGCAGCTTCCACGAGCCGAGCGAGCGTGTGCTCTCGACCCAGGTGGCGAGGCCGCTGGTCGAGATCTTCCTCGGGCGGCTCGACGCTCGCACGATCGGCTCGCAGACGACGGGTGAGCTGATCGAGCGCTTCTTCCCGGGGTCGTACGAGCTGGTCGCGCCAGGTGCCGACCCCGAGCCGGGCGTGAAGTGGCCATTCCCTCAGCCCGCGGCGGGCGACGAGCAGCCGGTGAAGATCGCCTTCTGCACACTGGAGGAGCGCGGCGCCCTTCGGCTCTTCCTCCGGGCGCTGCGCCGGCTGTCGCTCACGGCGCCCTGGCAGGCCGCGGTCTGGCTTCCCCCCGGGGCGGAGCTTCGGCTCGGCAAGCGGATCCGCGACCGGGTGCGCGTGGTGCGCGCCCGCGAGGCGAGCCCGGCCGAGCTCGTGGCCGCCGCCGACATCGCCTGCGTCGCCTCCGGCGGCCCCCGGCCCGCGGCGAGCGTGGTCCGCACGGCGCTCGCCACCGGCACGGTGCCGGTCGTCTCCCACCTCCCGCTCTACGAGGAGCTGATCCGCGAGGGCGAGCTCGGGCTCGCGTTCCCGCCCGGCGACGCGATCACCCTCGCCGGCCAGCTCGAGCGGCTGATCGGCGAGCGCGGGCTTCGCCGCCAGCTGGCCCGCCGGGGGCCGGCGTCGGTGCGCGACTGGTCCGCGGTCGCCGCTCAGGTCGAGGAGATCTACGGGCGGATCGCCGCCCGCCGCCACGAACCCGACGGCAACGCCCGGCTGCGCCGACGGCTCGTCCGCCGCCGCGAGATCCACGTCGACCTCCACATGCACACCGACCACTCGCCCGACTGCGCGACCCCGGTCGAGACGCTGCTGGCGACGGCTCGCGACCGCGGCCTGGGGGCGATCGCGATCACCGACCACAACGAGATCTCCGGGGCGCTCGCCGCGCGCGAGATCGCCGGCGAGTTCGGGGTCAAGGTCATCGTCGCCGAGGAGGTGAAGACCGCCGAGCAGGGCGAGGTCATCGGCCTCTTCATCGAGGAGAAGATCCCGCGCGGCATGTCGATGAGCGAGACGATCGAGGCGATCCGCCGCCAGGGCGGGCTGGTGTACGTCCCGCACCCGTTCGACCGCCTGCACTCGGTGCCCGACTACGAGCACCTGCTCGAGATCGTCGAGCAGATCGACATCCTCGAGGTCTTCAACCCCCGGGTCGCGCTGACCGCGTTCAACGAGGAGGCCGAGCGGTTCGCCGCCAAGTACCGGATCGTCCCCGGGGCGGGGTCGGACAGCCACGTCGCCCAGGGGCTCGGCAGCGTGATGATCCGCGTGCACGACTTCGACGGCCCGGAGGAGTTCCTCGAGGCGATGCGCGACGCCGACATCGTGCGCAAGCACAAGAACCTCGTCTACGTGCAGGCGCTGAAGCTGCTGCAGACCGGCGGCGGGCGCGGCGGGCGCGCGGCACCGGCGCCGGCGGGCAAGCGCTGATGCAGGGACGCCGTGCGGCAGGAGGGCGCGCGACGCCGTCAAAGAGAGCGAGCGAGCCTGCCGGCCAGCGGGAAGCGCGACCATTGCCGACGACTGACGACGAGATCCAGGAGAAGTACCTGGAGCGCGCGATCCGCGAGCTCAACCAGCTCACCCATCGCCTCCAGGAGTGTTCGCACTGCCCGCGCGGGAACCTGATGCCGGTGCTCGGCTCGGGTCATCCGCAGGCAGACATCTTCCTGCTCAAGTACGCGCCGACGGCGGCGGAGGTCGAGGAGGGGGTCGCCTTCTACGGCCGTTCCGGCAACGCGTTGATGAAGAGCTTCAAGCGGCTCGGGATCGATCCGCTCGCCGTCTACGGCACCCTGTGCGTCAAGTGCCCGGTCTCCGATCCGACGCTCGCCGCCGGCGAGTGCGTGGAGCGGATCGTCGAGGAGGTGGCGATCGTGCAGCCGCGCTGCGTGGTGGTGATGGGCGAGCGCGCGCTCGAGACGCTGAACGAGGTCGAGGTTCCCCTGGCCCGCGAGCTCGAGCCGGCGCTCGGAGAGATCCAGGGCCTCACCCCGACGATCGACGCCGTTTACGTGCCCGACATCGACGAATCACTCGACGCCGAGGACGCAAAGCGCGAGTTCTGGTCCGCGTTCCGCGCCCTCGGCGACTGGTACGCCGAGCTGCCGCCGTATTAGTCTGATCGCATGCCGGACCTGGAGGAGCGGACCATCGAGACGCTCCCTGAGCGCTGCGAGAACTGCGGCGCCACCCTGACCGAGGAGGAGAAGGCGGCGGCGCTCGACACCGGGGCCACGCCGGTCCTCTGCACCACCTGCGCCGCCGAGCAGGTGCCGGTCACCGACGACGCCGAGGAGATCGAGGCGGAGTAGCCGAAGCACGGCGGCGCGACGGTCGCCGGCACCGAGCGTCGGGGTCAGCGCAGCGTCTTGACCCGCGAGTTGTCGAACCTGCAGCCCCGCCTCCCGTCTACCTTGGCGAAGTAGCGGCCGGGGTCGAGGTTGCGCCGGATCCTCCAGCGGCCGTTCGACTTCGTGTGCGTGATCTGAAGCTTGTCGGAGACGAAGTTCTCGATCACGAACAGCGAGACCTTCCTCCCGCCCACGCAGCGGTCGCGCTGTGAGGTCACCTTTCCCTTGGCGCCCGAGTGACTGAGCTTGCTCATCTTGATCCGCGACTTGGCGCCGCCGTCGGCCTCCGTCACCGCCGCGGGGGCGAGGAGCGCGACGGCCGCGGCGCAAGCGGCGAGCCGCCCACTACGGAACATCGGTCGTCTGCTCGCAGTCCCGGGCCGTGTCGTCGAGCTTGCCGCCGTCGCAGACGTCGAAGCCCGGCCCGCCGTCGAGCAGGTCGAAGCCGTTGCCGCCGAAGAGCGTGTCGTTGCCGAGCTCGCCGAACAGCTCGTCATCGTTGCCCTGGCCGAAGATGAGGTCGTCGCCGCCGGCGCCGAAGATCGTGTCCTTTCCGTTCACGCCGCCGAAGAGCCGGTCGGCGACCTCGGAGCCGTGGATCGTGTCGGCGTTGCCGCCCCCGTCCATTACCTCCGGGGCGATCAGCGGGGTGCGCGTCCGAAGCACGTCGTTGTGGGTGCCGCCGAAGATCGAATCGGCGCCCCCGGCCTCCACCACGTCTCTGTGATAGCCGCCGTCGAGCCGGTCGATGCCGTCGTCCACGATCATCCCGCCGACCTCGTTCCAGCCGTATAGACGGTCTTTGCCCGCGCTTCCGAGGGCGAAGTCGTCGCCCGGTCCGGGGAAGATCTTGTCGTTCTCCTCCTCGCCGTAGATCCGGTCGTCACCCGGCCCGCCGTAGATCCTGTCGGCGCCGCGCCCGCCGCAGAGGATGTCGTCGCCGGGGCCGCCGCGGACGACGTCGTTGTCGCGCCCGCCGTTGATGAAGTCCCGGCCGCCGCCGCCGCTGAGCTTGTCCTTGCCTCGCAGCCCGATCACGCTCTGGCGCCCGGGGCCGTAGTGCTTGACGTCGCGCCCATCCGTGAGTCGCTTCTTGGCCTGGGTGCAGATCGGGGCCTCCTGGGCCGATGCCGCGGGCGCGAGCGCGAGCGCGAGGGCGAGGGCCGCGAGGGCGGCCGCGGTCGCGGCAAGCGCGCCGGCGCCGGCCGGCGTTGATGCAAACGCCCCCCTGCCATGTGATCTCGAACGTCCCAGTGCCATCAGGGTAGTAACCGCCTTGGGGTTGTCGAGTTACGGTGCCGTCGCGGCGGCGAGCGAGGTCATCGCCTCGACGGTGGCGGTGGCGAGGCCGCGGACGACGGTCACGTCGAGTGCCTCGTAGGTCCCCAGCGCTTGCTGAGCGGCCTCGCCGTCGGGGGCGGCGACGCCGACCGTGCCCTCGGGCTCGCCGAGGCGCTCGAAGTGGTTGCGATAGCCGTCGTGCAGGTCGCGGTAGAAGGCCTCCTCCTTCGCCAGCCGCTCGGCCGCGTCAGCGCCGACGGCAGTGCGCACGTAGCCGAAGATCGGCGGCGCCGGGCGGCCGGCCGCGGCGGCGCCCGCCTCGACGCTGGCACGGGCCCCCGCAGCGAACCCGGGCGTCATCCAGTTGAAGAAGGCGCCGTCGAAGCTCGTGCCGGCGAGCTCGCACATCTTCGGCCCCATCGCCGCGAGCACCAGCCGGATCCCCGGCAGCGCTTCACGCAGCGCGGCGAGCGCCCCCCGCATGGTGGTCAGCGGGCGCTTGGAGAATCCGGCCCCCACCCCGACCCAGAGCCGGTCGCGATCGAGGCCGAGCTCGTCGACGCGAGCGCCGATCTCGCCCGGGGTGTGGCGATCGAGCGCCAGCACCGCGACGCCGAGCTCGAGCTCGGGGGCGGCCTCCGAGAACGCCGTCAGCGTCTCCAACCCGCTGGCGGCGGGGTGGTCGTTCGACCACACCGATCTGAAGCCGAGCTCCTGGCAGCGCTCGGCGAGCGGAGCCGCGACCGCCGGATCGAGCCCCGCCGCCACCCCGAAACCACGACCGCCCAAGGGTCAAGCCCCTGGCGACTGGCGACTGGCGACTGGCGACTTCTCGAGCAGCGCCACGCACTCGACGTGCGGCGTCTGCGGGAACATGTCGACCGGCTTCACCCGCCGCAGCGTATACCCGGCCTCCGCGAGCTGAGCGGCGTTCGGGGCGAGCGTCGTCGGGTTGCAGGAGACGTAGACGATCCGCGGCGCTTCGCACTCGAGCATCCGCCGAACGACCTTGCTCGAAAGCCCCGCCCGCGGCGGGTCGACGACGACGACGTCGGGCTTGCCCGCGCGCTCGAGCAGCGGGCGCAGCCCCAGCCTCGCCGAGGCGGCGACGAAGCGGGCGTTCTCGATCCGGTTGCGGCGCGCGTTCTCCTCCGCGTCGGCGACCGCCGAGTCGACGCTCTCCAGGCCCCAGACCTCGCCCGCGCGCGAGGCGAGCGAGAGGCCGATCGTGCCAATGCCGGAGAACAGGTCGAACAGCCGCTCGCTTCCGGTCAGGCCGGCGAAGTCCCCGGCGATCTCGTAGAGGCGCTCGGCCATCTCCGTGTTCGTCTGCAGGAAGGCGTCGTGTGAGACGCGGAGGCGAAGCCCGCAGAGCTCCTCCTCGAGGTGCTCTTCGCCGAGCGCCCCGGTGGGGCCGTCGGTGCCGCCGCCTGAGCCCTCCACCACCGTATGCAGGTCGACGGGCGGGCGGGCGAAGCTCGCGGGCGAGGTGACCAGCCGGGTCTGGACCTGCCCGGTGCGCTGCGAGTCCCGCACGACCAGGTTTCGAAGCACGCCCTCCTGGGCGCGGCGGTCATAGGGCGCCAGCGCCTCCGCGTAGGCCCAGTCGCGGACCGCGTTGCGGGCGGCGTTGTTGGCCACGGAGGCGAGCAGGCAATCGTCAACGTCGACGACTTCGGCCCAGCTTCCGCGCCGGTGATAGCCGAGTGCCAGCTCACCGTCGGGGCGCTCGCCGAACGAGTACTCGAGCTTGTTGCGATAGCGCCAGGGCTCGGCCGCGGGCTCGATTGGCTCGAGCTCGAAGTCCGCCAGGCCCCCGAGCCGCCGCAGCGCGTCCTCTGCCTGGCGTGCCTTCTCGGCCAGCTGCTGCTCGTACGGGAGGCCCTGCCACGGGGCGCCCGGGCACGGCTCGCCGCCGTGCAGGCAGCGATCGGCGACGCGGTCGGCGCTCGGGCGCAGCAGCTCGACCGCCCTGGCCTCGCCGTAGTCGCGTTTCGAGCGGGTCAGGCGGGCTCGAACGCGATCGCCCGGAAGCGCGCCGGCGACGAAGACCACGAACCCGTCGGCGCGGGCGACCCCGCGGCCGCCCTGGGCGAGGGAGTCGATCTCGAGCTCGAGCTCGGCGCCCGGCCGCGGGCGGGCGGGGCGGGCCGTGTCTGCGTGGCGGGCCATCGGCCTATCGTTGCAGCGTGACCGCGACACTTGACTTGGACGACTACCGGCGCGAGGCAGAGGCCTTTCTCGGGTCGATCGACCGCGAGTACCACCTGCACCTCGCGGGCCACAAGCCAAAGCTCGAGCTCGACCCGATCTACGCCCGCCACGCGGGGCTGTTCTCGCGGGCGGCTGTCGAGCGGTTGGGTGAGCTGGCCGGGGACGCCGAGGATGACGAGGGACGCCGCCGCCGCTACCTGCTCCAGTTCGCGGTGGACGGGCTACTGGGGGCGGCGACGAAGGCCGAGGCCGAGGAGGCCGCGCGGCTCGAGGCCTCGCTCGAGCTGACGGTGGACGGCCGCTCGATTCCCTACCGTCAGGTCCAGGTCGAACAGGCGAACGAGGCCGAAGGCGAGCGCCGGGAGGGACTCGAGCGCGAGCGCAACCGGATGCTCGATGAGCGGCTCAACCCGCTCTATCGCGCGGCGCTCGAGCGCGTGCACGCGAGCTGCGTCGAGCTGGGGTGGGCGAGCTACGCGGATGCGTATGCCGAGCTGCGGGGACTCGATTTCGAGCGGCTGGCGGGCAGCGGACGTGAGTTCATCCAGGCGACGGAGGACGGCTATGCGCCGCGGCTCGATCCGCGGCTGGCAGCGGCGGGGCTGCCGCCCCTGGGTGGCCTGCGCCGGGCGGACATCCCGCGCTTCCTGCGCGCGCCGGGGCTCGACCGCGGATTTCCAGCCGAGCGCCTGGTGGCGTCCTTCGCCGACACGCTGGCGGGTCTCGGATTCGACCTCGACGCGCAGCGCAACGTGCACCTCGACACCGAGTCGCGGGCGACCAAGTCGCCGCGTGCGTTCTGTGCGGCGCCGCGGGTCCCGGGAGAGGTGCATCTGGTGATCTCGCCGGTTGGTGGCCACGACGACTTCGCCACCCTCTTTCACGAGGGCGGGCACACCGAGCATTACGCCAACACCGATGCCGCGCTTCCGTTCGAGTTCCGGCATCTCGGCGACAACGGGGTGACGGAGTCGTTCGCGTTCCTGCTCGAGCATCTGACCGAGGATCCGCAATGGCTGCGGGCGCGGCTGCCGGAGGCGGATCCGGAGGCGGTCGGCGCCCAGGCGCGGGCGGTGCGGCTGATGTTCATGCGCCGCTACTTCGCCAAGCTCGACTACGAGTTGGAGCTGCACGGGCGAGGGGCCGAGCTCGAGCGAATGGGGGAGCGGTATGCGTCGTCGCTTGAGGCGGCGACCCGGGTGGAGTGGCCGCGCGAGACGTGGCTCGCCGACGTCGACGAGGGGTTCTACGTCGTCTGCTACCTGCGCGCCTGGGCGCTGGCGTCGCACTGGCGGGCGGGATTGCGCGAGCGGTTCGGCGAGCGCTGGTTCGAGCGCTCCGAAGCGGGCCGGTGGCTGCGCGACGTGTGGTCGCAGGGGCAGCGGCTCAGCGCCGAAGAGCTACTCGAGTCGACGCTCGGGGAACGGCTTGACTTCG
Source organism: Solirubrobacterales bacterium (assembly GCA_050697155.1). GTDB lineage: Bacteria > Actinomycetota > Thermoleophilia > Solirubrobacterales > 70-9 > JBOGZD01. Next base: position 7,543 of record JBOGZD010000077.1, read on the forward strand.
GGCGGCTCGCGGCCGAGCTCGGCTCCGCCTGAAGAGGCTGGCTCAAACCCCCCCACGCACGGTTTCGAGACAGCCTCTCGTTACTTCGCCAGGCGACGCTCGATGTCGTCGAGGATGCCCTTGCGCGCCTTGCCGCGCTTTTCCTGAGTGCGGACCTTGCGCAGGTCGGCCTTCGTCAGGTCGTTGAGCCGCGACTTGACCTGGGGCGCTGTGAGCTGGTCGTAGGCGGTGATCGGCGACCCTGGGACGCGGGCGCGGCGGCGGATCCGGTCGGCCTCGGCGAGCGGCCGGTCGGCGGCGTCGCGGACGCCGCGCGCCGCCCGTCCCGCAGCCCGGGTGGCCCGGGTGCGGGTGGTCGCGGTGCGACTCTCGATGTCGCGACGCGCCTGGTCGAGCATCTTCTCGAGATCGCGGAGTAGGTCGTCGGTGTACTTGCGACCGCGGCTGACGAGGTTGGAGACGAGCTCGTTGGCGTCCCCGCGGGTCATCCGGCCGCGCTCGACCGCGTCGTCGACGACCTCCTGGAGCCGATCGCGCGAAAGGGTGACGCTGCGGTCGAGCGCGTCGCGAAACGCCTGCACGCTCTTGTCGCTGCGCCCGGCGGGCGTGGCGCGCCGCGTGCTCGTGCGCCTGGCTGAGCTGCGCTTCGCGGTGGTCCGCCTGCGGCCGCCGCCGCTGCGGGTGGACTTGGAGCCTCCGGAGCTGGTCGCCATCTGATCCTCCTGGTCGCCGCTTGGTGGGTTCGCCGGGACTATCTCACTCTGCGGCGCTCGATGAGGTCAGATTGGCGACCTCGAACGTCGCTTGGACGGGAGCATGGTCGGAGAGCCGGATCGCGCGCCCCCCCTCCGCGATCTCGCGGCGCTCGGGAGGCCACTGGCGGGGGGGCTCGACGAGCTCGAGGCCGCGGGCGAGCAGGTGGTCGAGCGCGTCGGGCGCGGTCGCCGGGGCGAGCCCGAACCGGTCCCGGAGCCGCGCGAAGACGTCCGTTTGGCGCGGGCGCAGGTTGAGGTCGCCGCCGAAGACGAGCGGGTCCTCGGCCGCCCAGGCGATCGCGTGCTCGGCGGCGGCGAGCACCTGCTGCTCGGCGATCGCACGGCGGGCGGCACCGGCGCTGGCGTGGAGGTTGGCGACGCAGGTCTCGGTCGCAGCGCCGGGTTGCCGAAACCTGGTCAGCGCCATCGTCCGGCGCTCGTGGCCGGGGCCACGGCCGAGCTCGAGCTCATCGCGGGCGGTGATCGTCCCCGCCGCCGGGCGCACCAGGGTCAGGTTCGAGCCGCCCTCGTTGGAGGCGATCAGGTCGGGGTTGAGGCGCGCGATCGCGCTGCGCAGGGGGGCGAGCGAGTTCCGCGCAGTGAGGACCCGGTGCGGCTCGGCGCGACAGGCGGCGGCGAGCCTCGCGCTCCACCGTGGCGGGCACTCCTGGAGCAGGGCGACGTCCCAGAGCGCTGCGGCGAGGAGGGAGGCGAACTCCTCATGGAGGTCGCGGTTGACCTGGAGATGGGTGGCGTTTCGCTCGGTGATCCGCAGCAGCCGCGAGCGCCAGGTGAGCAGCCGCGGGTCGGGGGGGAAGTCGCGGCCGTGGAACAGGTTCCAGGTGAGGACGCGCAGCGGCACGGGCGAAGCTTCGCACCGGCGCGGCGTTGGGCCAACGGAGACAAGGCCCTTAGAATCCCGGTCTTGAAGGGCCATTTCCTCACCGGCGAGGAGCTCTCGGGGGGCGAGCTCGCGACGATCGTAGACCGCTCGCTCGAGCTCAAGGCCGGGCGGGCCGCCGGCCTGGGCGCCGACGTGCTCGCCGGTCGCACGGTGGCGCTGCTCTTCGAGCGGCCCTCGACCCGCACCCGGATCTCGTTCCAGGTCGGGGTCGCCGAGCTCGGCGGCCACCCGCTGGCGCTGCGTGCGGACGAGCTCCAGCTCGGCCGGGGGGAGTCGATCGCAGACACGGCGCGGATGCTGTCGCGCTACCTGCACGCGGTGGTGATCCGCTCCGGCTCCGACGAGACCGCGGCCGAGCTCGCCGCCGCGTTGGAGGTTCCGCTGATCAACGGGCTCACCCCGCTTCACCACCCCTGCCAGGCGCTCGCCGACCTGGTGACGCTGCGCGAGCGCTTCGGCACGCTGGCCGGGCTCGTGGTCGCGTACGTCGGCGACGGCAACAACGTCGCCCGCTCGCTGGCGTTGCTTGGCCGGGCGGCCGGGGTGGAGGTGAGGCTCGCCTCGCCGCCGGGGCTCGAGCTGGAGCCCGGCCTCGCCGCGCTCGCCACCGAGGACCCGCACGAGGCGGCCGCCGGGGCCGACGCCGTCTATACCGACGTCTGGGTGAGCATGGGCGACGAGGAGGAGGCGGAGAGTCGGCGCGAGGCGCTGGCCCCGTACCGGCTGGACGAGGAGCTGCTCGCGGCGGCATCGGATCGCGCGGTCGCCCTCCACTGCCTGCCCGCCCACCCGGGCGAGGAGATCAGCGAGGGGGTGCTCTACGGCGAGCGCTCCGCGGTCTGGGACCAGGCCGAGAACCGCCTCCACGCCCAGAAGGCGCTGCTCGAGCACCTGCTCGGCTGAGCCAACCGCTCCGCGCGCCTGCGGTCGGCGGCTCGACCGTCGGGCGAATCGGGCGGGCGCGATTTCCGACATCGGGCCGCAGACAGATCGCAGGGCGGCGGGCATCCTCGGGTCGTGGACCGGCTCTCGGCGCTCGACACCTCGTTCCTCCAGGTGGAAACGTCGAGCGCGCACATGCACGTCGGGTGGTCCGCGACCCTCGAGCTGCCGGATGGGGCAACGGAGCTCGACCCCGACGCGCTCGCCGAGCGGATAGCGGCGCGCCTCCACCTGGCGCCGCGCTTTCGCCAACGGGTGGTGCCCGCGCCGCTCGGTGAGCCGCTGTGGGCGGATGACCCCGGGTTCAGGCTGGACCGGCACGTGTCGGTGGTACAGCCGAACGGAGGTGAGAACGCAGGCCGTGCGCGGGCGGCGCTGGCCGAGGTGACGGCGGACTTCCTCTCGGGCCAGCTCGACCGCTCGCGACCGCTCTGGGAGCTGGTGGTGGTGCCGCGCGCCGGGCCGGGACGGGCGGCGGTGCTGGGCAAGGTCCACCACGCGATGGTCGACGGAATCGCGGCGGTGGAGCTGGGAACGCTGCTGTTCGACCTCGCCCCCGACGCAGCGTTGCCCGAGCCGGCCGACTGGGACCCCGAGCCGGCCGGGGGCGGCATGCGGCTCGCGGTCGACGCAGTCGCCGACAGCGCCGTGGAGCAGTTTCGCGCCGCGCGGCGGATGGCGAGCCTGGGCCTGCAGCCGCGGCGCACGCTGCGGATCGCCGAGACGATGCGCCGGGCGGCGCTCTCGCTGGCCGAGGACGTGGTCCGCCCGGCCCCGCCGTCGTTCCTCAACCGCGGGATCGGCCCGCGCCGGGCGCTGGTGACCGAGCGGGTGCCGCTCTCGCGGCTCGAGCGGATCAAGGCCAGGCGCGGGGTGAAGCTCAACGATGTCGTCCTCGCCTTGGTCACCGGCGCCCTGCGCCGATTCGCGGCGCTCGCCGAGGCAGACCCTGCGTCGCTGCGGGCGATGGTCCCGGTCAGCGTCCGCGACACCGCGGACCCGACCGGCGCCGGCAACCGGATCACCTTCGCCTTCGTCGACCTGCCGCTCGACGAGCCGCGCGCCGATCGCCGCCTCGCCCTGATCCACGGCCGCACCCAGGCGCTGAAGGAGTCGGGCCGGATCTCGGGCAGCGATGCGCTCCTGCGCTCGGCTGTTCAGCTCCCCGGCTTCCTCAAGGAACGCGGCGCCCGCCTGGCGGCGAGCCCGCGGATGTACAACGTCGCGGTCTCGAACGTCCCCGGCCCCCGCGTCCCGCTCTTCGCCGCCGGCGCGATGGTCGAGTCGATCCACCCGGTGATCCCGATCTCCGACGGCCACACCCTGGCGATCGGCGTCCTAACCTACCGCGACACCCTCCACTTCGCCGCCTACGTCGACCCCGACACCCTCCCCGAGGCCACCGAGCTCGCCCCGCTCTTCCGCAACGCCCTGACCGAGCTCGACCATGTCGTGGGGCGCGGCGCACCAAAGACTCCGCGGAGAGCTCCGGCCCGCCGACGAGGAGCAGCGAGCGCCGCCGCCCGGCGCTAGCCTCGAGCCCTCTTGCGGGCTTTCGTGGAGGGCCGTCGAGCCAGCGTGGTTCCTCGAACCCGCCGTACTCCTGAATCGCCCCGAAGATGTGCTGGACAACGCGGGTGTCGTAGAGGCGCAGCGAACAAACGCCGTGTGGCAGCTTGTTCCGTTTCTTGCCGCTGCTCGATGTCGGGTAGTGATTGATCATGTGGCCCCGGAGGCAGGACCGAGGCAGGCCCAGCCCGTCCAGCCACCAGTCCTCGACCTCCCTCAGCGAGAGCCCGTTGTTCAGGTACACATTCAGCCGGACTGAGACCCGGCCCGGGTCCACGTCGAAGCAAGTGCGGAGGAATCTCCAGAAGAAGGTGATCATGGCTCGATCGGAGTTGGCAAACGTCAAGACGCCCCGTTCCTTCGCCCCCTCAGCCCAATAGAGCATGCAGCCGGCCTCGTGGAGCGGATTTCCCTCGCGAGCCATCGCACGCCCCTCGTCCTGGAATGCCAATCGGCGCTCCTCTCGGCGCGAATCTGGGGATTGCTGTGCCGAAGGTGGAGCCGTTTCGTCCCTACACTCCGACGGACGCGGCCCCGTGGTGTAAGGGTTGGCACGCTGCCCTTTCAAGGCAGAAGAGCGGGTTCGAATCCCGCCGGGGCTACGTCGCAGAGTGCGACGCGGGTTCGATTCCCGTCGGGGCGATGCTGCCCTTTGAACCGATTTAGCTCCGCGATCTAAGGTTCGCCGCTCTTCCGATGCAACCCGAGCTCGACATCGGTCCCCTCACCCTGCAGACGTTCGGGATCATGTTCGCGCTCGCGTTCGTGGCCTCAGGGGTGGTGGTTGGGAGGCGGCTGCACGAGCTCGGCAAGCCGGTCGACTGGGCCTACGAGATGATCTTCGCCGCGCTGATCGGGGGGATCGTCGGGGCGCGGCTCGACTTCATGCTCGAGAACTGGTCCGAGGTCTCCGACGACCCGCTCGGCAACCTGTTCTCGGGGGAGGGGCTGGTCTGGTACGGGGGCGCGGTCGGGGGCGCGCTCGGGGTCATCCTCTGGGCGCGCTGGCGGCGGATGCTCAACTTCACCCTGCTCGACATCGCCGCGCCGGGGCTTGCGCTGGGCTACGCGGTCGGGCGGATCGGCTGCCAGGTCTCGGGCGACGGGGACTACGGCATCCCCTGGGACGGGCCGTGGGCGATGAGCTACGAGGACGGCACCGTCCCCACCCCGCCCGGGGTCGAGGTCCACCCGACCCCGATCTACGAGACCCTCTCGATGGCACTTGTCGCCTACGTCCTCTGGCGGTTGCGAACTCGATTCCAGCCGGGTCTGCTGTTCGCTCTCTACCTCGTCTTCGCCGGGCTCGAGCGCTTCCTGGTCGAGTTCATCCGCCGCAACGACGAGATCCTCGTCGGGCTCACCCAGGCCCAGCTGCTCAGCCTGGCGATGATCGTCGCCGGCGCCGCCTGGCTAGCGGTCAAGTCGAGGCGCGGCGAGCTCTACGCCGCCGGCGACGCAGGCGCCCCGGCGGCAGAATCGGGCGCTCCGTAGCCCCCCACGCCGGGCCGGCTGGTCAAATCCCGGCCGTCATCCGGCCAGGATCTGACCACCCGGTCAGACCGAGCGCAGCATCCCGCCGTCGAGCGGGATCACCGCCCCTGTGAGGTACGCGGCCCGCTCCGAGCACAGGAACGCGACCAGGTCGCCGTACTCGTCCGGGTCCCCCAGCCGTCCCGCCGGAACCCCCTCGACCGCCCGGCGCTCCATCTCCTCCCACGACTCATATCCCGCCGCCTGACGGTCGGTCGCGAAGCGGCCGGTGGCCACCGTGTTCGCGGTCACCCCGTCGCCCGCCACCTCGCGGGCGAGCGTCTTGAAGAACCCGACCGCCGCCAGCCGGTGCACGTTCGAGAGCGCCAGCGTCGGGATCGGCTCGACCGTCGAGGTCGAGCCGACGTTGACGATTCGCCCCCAGCCGCGATCGCGCATCGCCGGCAGTACGGCCTCGATCAGGACCCGCGGCGCCAGCACCAGGTGCTCGTACGCCTCGCGCCAGTCCGTGATCTCGGCATCCAGAGCGCCCCCTGGCGGCGGCCCGCCGGTGTTGGTGACCAGGATCTCCACCGGGCCCCCGAGCTCCCCCACGACCTCGTCCGGCAGCGCGCGCAGCCGCTCCAGGTCGCCCGTGTCGGCGACGAACGCCGCCGTCTCACCCTCGATCTCGCGGGAGGCGCCCTCGATCCGCTCGCGGGTGGGGCTCGCCAGCGCCACCTTCGCCCCCTCGCGCGCCAGCGCCTTCGCGACCCCGCGCCCGATGCCGCGGCTTGCGCCCATCACCAGCGCCACCCGCCCGTCGATCCCGAGGTCCATCGCCCGCAACCTATCCGAGCGGATCTCCCCGGGTTCGGATAGGTTCACCGCCATGTTGCGCCACGAAGGTTGGCCCAGTCCAGCGGGTGAGAGTCCCGTCCGGGTAAGCGCCCAAGCGCCCGGTAGCAGGCCCCAGTTCACCGCCGAGAGGCGGCGGGCCGAGCGGGGCGTCGAA
>JBOGZD010000078.1:0-14030 GCA_050697155.1 Solirubrobacterales bacterium
CGCGCGCTGACGATCCAGGCAGATGCCTGGGCCCTGGTCCCGTCCTCGGTCGCGAGCTCCGAGTAGGCCTCGCGCAGCGCCGTCTCGATCTTGGGCCGCAGCTGCCTCGCCTGCGCGGCCGCATCCTCGTCGGCGTCCGCTGTCGCGAGCCGGATCAGCTCGCCGGCGGGCCCCATCGCCGTCACCAGGTCGATCGCCTTCTCCAGGTCATCTCCCATCCGGTAGTCGATGTCGTGCCGGTGCAGCGCGATCTCCTCGAACCCGGCGTGGACGAGGATGTCCGTCGTGGTGTCGGCGTCGGCCATCGAGAACGGGCCGGGACCGCAGGTGGGCTCGTCGGTCTCGTCGGGCCGCTCGAGGAACTGCTTGACGACGCGCTCACCTCGGTGCAGCCACTCGTTGTCGAGCTTGCGCCGCCAGACGATCATGCACAGCCGCCCGCCGGGGACGAGGGTGCCGCGAACGTTGCGCAGCGCCGCCACCGGACTGGCGAAGAACATCGTCCCGAAGCGCGAGAACGCATAGTCGTACGGGCCGCCGAGCTCGGCGACCTGGACGTCCCCGAGCAGGTAACCGACGTTGGCCACCCCGGCCTCCGCGGCTTCCGCGCGCGCCGTCTCGATGAAGCGCTCGCCGACGTCGATGCCGGTCACCTCGCCGTCGTCCCCGACGAGCTCCGCGATGCGCGTCGTCGTGTCGCCGAGACCACAGCCGATGTCGAGCACCCGCGCCCCAGGTCCCGGTGGGTGCAAGCGAAGGGCCTCCTCCGAGAACGGCGAGATCTGAATCGTGACCACGTCCCGGAACTGCATCCAGCGGTCGTACAGGACGCCGCCCCAGGCCTCGGCCGCCTCCGCGTTGGTGGGTGCAACCGCTTCCATCACCCCGATCCTAGACCGCGATCAATACCGAGCGCCCGGCACCCACCAGAGAAACGCGGTGATCGACCACCGTCCGCAGTTGCCGCACCGCCGCAACGGCCTGATCACCGCTCCGCAGTGACTGCACGCCGGCTTCGGCTTGACGACGGTTGGGCTCACCTGACCGCTCCGCGCGGCAGGTGGGCGTGGGGGTGGCGCTGCGTGGCCGTTCCGGCGTAAGCCTGTTGCCGTTGGGTGACGCCTGCGTCCGTTTGGCCACGTAGGGGGAACGAAATGGGGTCGGGGTGCGCAGCAGTGGCGGCGAATCCGAGGCGGTTGGTGGATTTTGCTCGCATAGCGAGCACTATCCCCCAACGGCCCGGCGATCCCAAGCCGGTTGGGGGATTGGGGGTCACGTGAGTATCCGGTTTGCTCAGGCTGCGCCGAGGAGGCGCCTGGCGGGGTCCGGTGCTCGAGCGCCCCGGCCACGGCGTTGTGCGCAGCGGGTCGGGCGGCGAGGGAAGCGCCACGGAGCCGGCTCCCGCCCCCGCCGAGATGGCTTGAACCGTACATATTCACCGGCTCGAGCCATCTCGGCCCCCGGCGCTTGGCACCCGAGCTCGTTGCGGGCGCGCTCGTGCGAGGACCTGACGTAACCGGATAGTCATGTGGGGGTCATATATGACCCTTTTTCCCCAACCGCCGGCGAATCAACGGGCGGTTGGGGGATCGGGGGCAGGCCGAGCGCGCGGCCCCGCTTTCCCACTCGGTGCCTCTACCCAGCGCCCCGCGCCCCGCCCACGCCAAGGCTCACTACCGCGCGGCCGGAGCCCCGCCACCGGCGCCGCCTAGAACGTGACGATCGGGATGATCAGGATCGCGACGATGTTGGCGACCTTGATCATCGGGTTGATCGCCGGACCGGCCGTGTCCTTGTAGGGGTCGCCGACGGTGTCGCCGGTAACCGCGGCGGCGTGGGCCTCCGAGCCCTTGCCGCCGAAGGCGCCGTCCTCGATCAGCTTCTTCGCGTTGTCCCAGGCGCCGCCGCCGGCGGTCATCGAGATCGCGGCGAAGAGGCCGACGACGATCACCCCGATCAGCAGGCCGCCGAGGGCGTCGACGCTGAGCAGGCCGACGATCACCGGGACCACGATCGGGATCAGCGACGGCAGGATCATCTCGCGCTGGGCGGCCGCGGTGACGATCGCCACGGTGCCCCCGTACTCGGGCTTCACCGTGCCCTCCATGATCCCCGGGTTCTCGCGGAACTGGCGGCGGACCTCCTCCACCACCTGGCCGCCGGCGCGGCCGACCGCCTCGATCGCGAGCGCCGCGAACAGGTAGACCATGATCCCGCCGATCAGCAGCCCGATCAGGACGTCGGGCGAGGAGAGGTTGAACAGGCCGGCGAGGTTGAAGCCCTCGGGTGCCTCCTCGGCAAGCTCGATCTTGAACGCCGAGAACAGCACCAGCGCGGCGAGCGCGGCGGAGCCGATCGCGTATCCCTTGGTCACCGCCTTGGTGGTGTTGCCGACCGCGTCCAGGGGGTCGGTGACGTTGCGCACGTCCTCGGGCAGGTCGGCCATCTCGGCGATCCCGCCGGCGTTGTCGGTGATCGGCCCGAAGGCGTCCAGGGCGACGATCAGGCCGGTGAGCGATAGCTGGGCCATCACCGCGATCCCGATCCCGTAGATGCCGCCGAGCTCGTTCGCGCCGAGGATCGCCAGCGCGATCAGCAGCGCCGGCGCCGCCGTCGACTGCAAGCCCTGCGCGAGCCCCTGGATGATGTTGGTCGCGTGGCCGGTGATCGACGCCTGGCTGATCGTCTTCACCGGCCGGAACCGGGTCGAGGTGTAGTAGTCGGTGATGATGAACAGGCCCGCGGTGACCGCGATCCCGATCAACGCGCAGAGCCACAGGTCGGTCGTGCTGACCGCCGATGCGGCGGCCTCGGCGAATCCCAGCCGCAGCGGCTCATCCATCAGCCACTCGGTGATCGGATAGAAGGCCGCCGCCGAGAGCCCGCCGGAGATGATCAGGCCGCGGTAGAGCGCCCCCTCGACCCGGTCGGTCGTGGTGCGCACGGCGAGCGCGCCGATGATCGAGGCGATGATCGCGACGGCGCCGAGCACCAGCGGATAGATCGCGACCTCGCGGGCGAAGTCGGGGAAGGTGAGCACGCCGAGCAGCATCACCGCGACGGACGTCACCGCGTAGGTCTCGAACAGGTCGGCCGCCATCCCGGCGCAGTCGCCGACGTTGTCGCCGACGTTGTCGGCGATCACCGCCGGGTTGCGCGGGTCGTCCTCCGGGATCCCGGCCTCGACCTTGCCGACCAGGTCGGCGCCGACGTCGGCCGCCTTGGTGAAGATCCCGCCGCCGAGCCGGGCGAAGACCGAGATCAGCGAGCCGCCGAACCCGAGCCCTATGAGCGCGTCGACGGCCTCCTTGTCGCTCTCGTCGGCGAGCACCAGCACGCCGAAGTAGCCGGCGACGCCCAGCAGCGCCAGCCCGACCACCAGCAGCCCGGTCACCGAGCCGCCCTTGAAGGCGACGTCGAGGGCCGGTGGCACGCCGCCACGCGCCGCCTCGGCGACGCGAGCGTTGGCACGCACCGAGAGGTTCATGCCGATGAACCCGGCGGCGCCCGAGAGCGCCCCGCCGATCAAGAAGCCGATCGCGACGGTGAAGTCCTGGAGCACCACCAGCAGCACCGCGAGCGGGATCGCGACCACGGCGATGATCGCGTATTGACGGTTGAGGTAGGCCTTCGCGCCCTCCTGGACCGCACCCGAGATCTCCTGCATCTGCTCGTTGCCGGGCGAGCGGCGGAGCAGGCGCTGGGTCACGAGCGCCCCGTAGAGCACCCCGGCGCCGCCGCAGACGAGCGCGACGACGACGCCGTAGTCGGTCAGGAAATCGGTCAAGGCAAGTCCTCCGTAGGGGGCTTTTCAGTCAGAAGCGGCCGGAAACCGTCCGGCCGCGAGGCGCGCGTACTCTAGCGGGGACGCCGCGATTGGCGCGTTCTTCGCCCATGGAGCGGGCAACGGGTCGATGGCCGGGTGGTCCTAGGTGCCCGGGGGCGTCCAGAGCCCGGACGGACGGTCGCGCGGCGGGGCTTCCGGCGCCGGTTCGGGCGCCTCGTCGCCGCCTTCGGGCGCCGCGCCGCCCTGCGCCTCGCGCGCATAGAGCACCTGCACCTGGGAGAGCGCCTCTCGCACCTGGTCGCGCGCCTTCGGGTCGAGCAAGTCGACAAGCGCCCGAGCGGCCTCAATCCCGACTCGGCCCTGCTCGAGGTCGCGCTCGTCCTCCTTCGCGATCCGCCGTGCGGCGAGGTTGAGGATGCTGGCCACGCTGTCCAGCAGCAGGTCCTGAACGCGCACCTTGCGCAGCTGCTCTTCGAGCCGGCGTTGAAGCTCGGCCTCGTCGGGTGGCTGCTGCGGCGCGCCTGTCTCGGGGTCGCCCATCGCCTTCGAATCTAGCGTCCCGCCAACTGCGGCGACCCTATCCGAGCACGCCCTCGGGAACGTAGGTGCGCCGAGTCTCGGCCACCGCGTCGCGGTGGATCGCCTCGATCCCGGCGCCCTCGGCCAGCGCCCGGCGTGCCCGCTGGGCGCCGTTCTGCTCGGGGACGTCGACCCCGATCCCGAGCGCGGTCCGCGCCGGCTCGGTCCACTCGACCAGGTCCTCGATCACCGCTCGAGTGGGCACCACTTCGCCGCGCGAGAAGTCGATCTGCGTGCCGTCGAGCCCGTGGCGAATCGCCCGCCAGAGGTTCTCCTCGATCTCGCGCTGGCGCTGCGGCTCGCCGAGCCGCTCATCGTCGTAGTCGAGCGCCGTCTGCGCGATGCAGGCGGTGATCAGGCCGGCGAGCGCGAACGACTCCTCGCCCCCGGTCTGCGCGTCGCAGATCCGCAGCTCGACGGTGCCGAAGGAATGATGCGGGCGCACGCTCCACCACAGCTGGGTCGCCTCGACGACCGAGCCCGTGCGAGTGAGCACGTCGATGAACTCGGCGTAGGCGCGCCAGTCGCCAAACGGCTCGTGGATCCCGCAGCGGGGGAACGTGCGGGTGAAGATCTCGGTGCGGACGGAGGCGAGCCCGGTGTCGTGCCCGTCGAGAAACGGCGAGTTCGCCGACAGCGCCAGCAGCGGCGGCAGGGCGGCGCGGAGGTGGTCGCAGATCGCGAGCGCGCGGTCGGCGCCGCGGATGCCGACGTGCACGTGCAGGCTCCAGGTGTTGTTGCGCTGGGCTACCCAGCGCAGCTCGTCGCGTAGCCGGTTGTAGTGCTCCGTGTCGATGATCCGCTGGTCGAGGTAGCTGGCCCACGGATGGGTGCCCGTGGCGGCGAGCGCGATCCCCATCCCCTCCGCAAGCGCGAACAGGCGCGCACGGCGCTCGCGCTGGCGCTCGAGCGCCTCGGCGAAGCTGAGCGCCCGCCCGGAGCGGATCTCGATCTCCGTGTCGATCAGCTCGCCCGCCGCCGACTCGGCGAGCAACTCGTCGCCGCAGCAGGCAGCGTAGAGCTCATCGAACCGGTGCACGAGCTCGAGCGTCTCGGGGTCGACGAGCGCGAACTCCTCCTCGAGCCCGATCGTGAAGTCGGTCGACTCCTCGAAGAGCTCCCGGGTGCGCTCCATGTCGAGCGTGGGCTCGGGGCCGCGCCCGGCGGTGGCGGTCACGGGCAGGGACCCATTCGTCTACGCGAGGTAGAAGTAGAGCGCGTAGAGCAGGTCGACCGCGGGGCTCGAGGTGTGCACGGTCACCTCCGGCGGCACGTCGAGCAGCTGCTCGGAGTAGTTGAAGATGATCTTCACCCCGGCCTCGACGAGCTGGTCGGCGACCTTTTGGGCCGCGCTCGCCGGCACCGCGAGCACCCCGACGACCACCTCCTCCTCGTTCACCACCGTCCCGAGCTCCGCCAGGGCCCGCACCGGTACGCCGCCGAACTCCTTGCCGACCACCTCCGAGTCGGCGTCGAAGATCGCAACGATGCGGAAGCCGTGGTCGGCGAAGATGTCTGAGCTGGCGATCGCCTGGCCGAGGTTGCCGGCGCCGAACAGGGCGATGTTGTGCTGGCCCGAGGTGTGGAGGATCTTGCGGATCTCGGTGACCAGCGAATCGACCCGATAGCCGACCCCGCGCTTGCCGAACTTGCCGAACCCCGACAGGTCGCGCCGGATCTGGGTCGAGTTGATGTGCGTGTACTCGGCGAGCTCCTGCGAGGAGATCGTCTCCTTGCCCATCTTGCGCGCCTGGATCAGCACCTGCAGGTAACGGGAAAGGCGCGCGGCGACGCCGAGCGAGAGCCTCTCCCCCTCACTCAGTCCGCCGTCTGCGGTTGCCGCGTCGCCCGCGGTCCGCTCGCTGACGAGCCGCTCGCTCACTGGCCGACAGTATGAAGCGCGGCGAGGGCTAGGTGCAGCTCGTGCGGGTCCATGTCGAGCTCGCCGACGATCTCGCCCTCGACCTCGATCACCGGGATCCGCTCCAGGTAGGCGGCGAAGAGCTCCTCGTCAGACTCGATGTCGATCTCGCGCAGCTCGATCCCGCCGAGCTCGGTCGCGAGTCCGGCGATCGCTTCTCGGGCCTCGTCGCAGAGGTGGCACTCGGGACGCCGGTAGAGGGTGACGATCACGCCGCCGCGTCCCACTCGAGATAGCCGGGATACGGGGTCGCCTCGAGGAAGCGCGCCGCCGAGGCGATCATCGCCGCGTTGTCTGTGCAGAGCTCGGACGGGACCAGCTTCAGCGCCAGCCTCTCGCTCTCGCACAGCTCTTCGACCCGGGCGCGCAGCAGCGAGTTCGCCGCTACCCCGCCGCCGAGCGCGATTGCGCGCCAGGCGCTTTCCGGAGTGCGCTTGCGGCGGCTGCCGCCGAGGGCGGCGCGCCGCAGCTTCGCCACCAGCTGCTCGACCACCGCCGCCTGGTAGCTGGCGGCGAGATCAGCCCGGCGGCGCGCCGCCTCGGCCTCGCCGAGCTCCCGCACCGCGTAGAGCAGCGCCGTCTTCAGGCCGCTGAAGCTGAAGTCGAGCCGGGGATCGCTGGCCATCGCAAGCGGGAGCTCGAACGCCTCGGGATCCCCGCCCTCCGCGGCGCGCTCGATCGCCGGCCCGCCCGGGTAGCCGAGCCCGAGCAGGCGGGCGCCCTTGTCGAGCGCCTCGCCGGCGGCGTCGTCGAGCGTCTGGCCGAGGACCTCGTACGAGCCGTGCTCGCGCACGCCCGCGAGCACAGTGTGGCCGCCGCTCGCGATCAGGCAGAGGAACGGCGGCTCGAGCGGCTCGGGCTCGAGGAAGTTGGCCGCCACGTGGCCGTGCAGGTGATCGACCCCCACGAGCGGCCGGCGCCGAGCCGCGGCGAGCGCCTTGGCGCTGCTGATCCCGACCAGGAGCGCCCCGATCAGCCCGGGCCCGCGGGTGACCGCGAGCGCATCGACGTCGCCGAGCCCGGCGCCAGCGTCATCGAGCGCCGCGTCGACGACCGGGTTGACGAGCTCGAGGTGGTGGCGCGAGGCGACCTCGGGAACGACGCCCCCGAACCTGGCGTGCGCGGCGGCCTGCGAGCTGATCACGTTGGAGCGGATCGCCCCGCCCTCGATCACGGCAGCGCAGGTGTCGTCGCAGGATGTCTCGATCGCGAGGAATAACTGCCCGCCGGCGGGGTCGCTGGTGCTTCGCTCCCCCACCCCGCTAGGCGCCGGGCTCGAGCCACATGATCAGCGCGTCCTCGCCGTTGTCGTGGTAGTAGCGCCTCCGGTGGCCGGCGGGGCGAAAGCCGAAGCGCTCGTACATCGCGATCGCGGGGGCGTTCGAGGTCCGCACCTCGAGCGTGTAGCGAGCGTTGCGCCCGGCCCGCTCGAACAGCGACTCCATCAGCCCCCGAGCGACGCCGAGCCGGCGGTGCTCGGGCGCGACGGCGACGTTCATCAGGTGCCACACGTCCGCGTAGCGCGAGCAGACGAGGTAGCCGGCGAGCCCGTTCGCCCCGCTCGCGGCCAGACAGATCCCCGACGGCTTCGAGAGCTCGAGCACGAACATCGCCAGCGACCACGGGGTGTCGAAGGAGCGCCGCTCGATCGCCAGCACCGAGGGCAGGTCGCCGTAGACCAGCCGCCGGATCGCCAGCGGATCGCCGTCGGCGCCGGTCAGGCCCTCAAGTCCGGGTGTCGCTCCCGCCGCTGCTGTCTCGCTCACGCCAAAGCTCCGCGTCAGGTCGTCTCAGGTAGATGGGCTTGATTCGATCGGGTAGAGCCGGCGTCGCTCCGACGGCCAGCGCGCACACGTGTCGCGCCGCCATCCGGTGCTCGGGCGCATCCTCTGGAAGGACCTCCGCGCCGGCAGTCTCGAGCTCGTGCCGAAATCGTAGCGAGCCGTCCCCGGCCGCCAGCGGGGGCTCGGCGAGGCCTGCGATCCGCTCTGCGAGGGCCGCTGGCGCGGCGACGAACGGCTCCCAGAGCTGCGATCCGCCGGCGCCGTGCAGGGCGGCGAACGCCTCCCGGCGACGGGCGTCGATGACCGCCAGGCGGGCGCGCCCGGCGGCATCGGGGCGCGCGCCGATCCCCCGCGCGAGCGCCGCGAGCGAGCCGACCCCGGCGATCGGCTTGCCGAGGCCCTGGGCGAGCGCGCGGGCGGTGGCGATCCCGATCCGCAGGCCGGTGAAGGTCCCCGGCCCGAGGCCGACGGCGATGAGATCGATCCGCTCCCAGCCGCCGGCGTCGTCGACCAGCGCCTCGACCTCGGCCAGCAGCGCCGTGGCGTGCCGGGGCCGCCCGCCCGCCACCGGCCCCACCCGGCGCTCGGCGACCGGCTCGCCGCCGCGGGCGACCGCCAAAGCGGCATCCGCGGTAGCGGTGTCGAGCCCGAGCACGGACGCCAAGGGTGTTGACGCCTCCATCCGCCCCACACTAGGCTGCCCACCGCCGCCGAGGAGCACCCACGTCGGCGGCGGCAGGACAGTGATCGATTGAGAGGGGAAACCCAGAGGTGACCATGAGGAACTTCAACCGAAGGCGAGTGATGAGCGCGCTCGGCGTGCTCTCGATCGCCGCCACCGGCGCCGTCTGGTCGGGCTGTGGCGACGACGACGAGGATGAGGCGCAGGAGCAGATCCAGGAGGCCCTCGAGCAGGGCCAGGACGAGGTCGAGCAGATCCAGGAGGACATCGAGGGCGAGGTCGACGAGGCGCTCGAGCAGGCCGACCAGGCCGAGGACGACGCACTCGACCAGGCCGACGACGCCGTCGGCGGCGCCGGCAAGGAGGCCAAGGAGGCCGCCCAGGACGCCCAGGACGAGATCCAGGAGCAGCTCGACGATGCCCAGCAGCGGGGTCAGGAGGCGCAAGAGCAGGCCGAGCAGGCGCTGGAGGACGCGGGGTACTAGGAGGGCTCGGGCGGGCCGGCGACCGGCGCGGACACGCTGATCTCGCGCCGGGCGCCGCCCGCGTGCCGCAGCTCGATCTCGCGGGCGACGCGGACGTCGTCGCGGCCGAGCTCGGGCACGGCGGCCGCCGGCCACTCGATGAAGCTGATCGCGTCCGGGGTCAGGTAGTCGTCGAGCAGGCCCGGGTCCTCGGCCTCGAGGCCCGCGCCCTCGAGCCGGTAGAGGTCGAGGTGGGAGACCGGCACCCCGCCGCGGTAGCGGCGCCCGATCGTGAAGGTGGGCGAGACGACCTGCTCGGCGACCCCGAGCGCGTGGCAGGCGCCACGGATCAGGGTCGTCTTGCCACTGCCGAGCTCGCCGCTGACCAGCACGACGTCGCCGGGCGAGAGCTCGGCGGCGATCCGCGCGCCGAGCGCTGCGGTGGCCTCGGGGCCGTCGCTTACCTCGACTTCGCTCAAGCGAAGAGATCGAGCTGGCTCGCCGGGTCCCTCGCGGCCGGCACGGCCGCCGCCTCGCCGACCGGCTGCGGCGGCCGCTGCTCGATCAACCCCGGCAGCTTGGCGAAGTCCTCGCGCAGCATCTCGACCAGCGACGGCGTCCGCAGCGCCGCGGCCGGATGGAACAGCGGGAAGACGAAGACCGTCCGCCCGGCGATCTCGTGCACCTGCGGAGTCCCGCGGACACGGGTGATCCCGACCGGGCTGCCCGTGAGCTTCTTGGTCGCGAAGTTGCCAAGCGTTGCGATCACCCGCGGCTCGATCAGCTGGATCTGCCGCTCCAGGTAGGGCCAGCACGCCTGGATCTCCTCGGGCTCCGGGTCCCGGTTTCCCGGCGGCCTGCTCTTGAGGATGTTCGCCACGAACACATCCTCGCGTTGGAGCCCGATCCCGCGCAGGAGCTGGTCGAGAAGCTGGCCGGCGCGGCCGACGAACGGGAGGCCCCGGCGGTCCTCCTCCGCCCCCGGTGCCTCGCCGACGAACATCAGGTCGGCGTCGGCGTCGCCGTTGCCGAACACGGCGTTGGTCCGGGTCGCGCTCAGGGGGCACCGGGTGCAGCCCGAGACCTCACGGTAGACCTCGATCAGCGCCTCGCGGCGCTCGGCCGGAGTCGCGCTCATCGATCCCCGCCCTTCGCGGGTGTCCTTCCCGCGCGCCGCAACCCCTTCCTGAAGCTGTCCCGGGTCGACTCACGCAGGGCCGCGTTGCGGCGCTCCTGCTTGCGGCGCTCGGCGGCCGGCTTCACCAGCTGCATCGGGGCGGCCTGCGCCGAGAGCACCCGGCGGGAATCCTCGGCCTCGCACTCGGGGCACACGGCGGACCGGGTTCCGGCATCGACCAGCCGCGCGAACCGCGCGCCACATGCATCGCACCTGAACTCGTAGATCGGCATCGCGACGATGGTAGCCCGAGATTCGGCGGTCGCTCGAGGGTCGAAGTGACGGGTAGGAACCGCGGAGCCGGCGTAAGCCGCCGCCGTATACTTTTCCCCGCCGCGACCCCAAGGGCGTGGACAATCGCCGGCTCTCGCCGGCACGACACCAACGGACACTCGAAGCCGACCGGTATCTCGATGCGAGAACTGGAACGGAAAGCCCCCACCGATCTGCCTGACCCACGCATGGGCCACACGACGCTGCCGCCGGTGGCGTTCGTCGGGCGTGGCCGAGTCGGCGGCTCGCTGAGCCGCGCCGCGGAGGACGCCGGGCTTCGGGCGACCCTCGCCGGGCGCGACGACGCGGTGGCCGCCGCTCGCGAGGCGGAGGTGGCGCTGATCTGCGTCCCCGACGAGGCGATCCCCGGCGCCGCCGCCGCGATCGCCGAGGCGATCCCGCCGCTCCGCTTCGTCGGCCACACCAGCGGCGCGACCGGGCTCGGTGCCCTCGCGGCCGCCACAGAGCCCGGCGCACGCACGTTCTCGCTTCACCCGCTGCAGACGATCCCCGACGGCGCCACCGACCTCGCCGGGGTCCCGTGCGCCGTCGCCGGCTCCGACCCCGAGGCCGAGGAGCTGGCGCGCAGGCTCGCCGAGCGCCTCGGGATGCTGCCGTTCGCGGTGGCCGACGAGCACCGCGCCGCCTACCACGCAGCCGCCTCGATCGCCTCGAACTTCCTCGTCACGCTCGAGAGCTCTGCGGCCGGACTGCTGGACGCGGCCGGGGTCGAGCGCCCGGTCGACCTGCTCGCGCCGCTCGTGCTGCGCACCGCGGCCAACTGGTCCGAGCGCGGGGCCGCCGCGCTCACGGGGCCGATCGCCCGCGGCGACGAGCGCACCGTCGCCCGCCACCTCGACGCGCTGCGCGAGCATGCCCCCGAGCTGCTGCCGCTATACGACGTGCTCGCGGCGCGCACCCGCGAGCTCGCAGGCGACCGTGAGCGTCGGGCACGCAACGGGAGCGACCCGGTGGTCGTGCGGACCAAGGCCGAGATTCGCGAGGCCCTGGCGTCGCCCCGCCGCGCCGGGCTGCGGATCGGGCTCGTCCCGACCATGGGCGCCCTGCACGAGGGTCACCTCAGCCTGCTGCGCGCAGCGCGCGAGCGCTGCGACGTCGTCGTCATGAGCCTGTTCGTCAACCCGGCCCAGTTTGGGCCCGGCGAGGACCTCGAGGCCTACCCGCGTGACGAGAGCCGCGACCTCGAGCTCGCCGCCGCCGAGGGCGTCGAACTCGTCTACGCGCCGGGCGCCGACGAGGTCTATCCGGCCGGCTTCGCCACCACGGTGGAGGTCGGCGGCGGAATCACCGACGTGCTCGACGGCGATCCCGCGCGGCGCGGGCCCGAGCACTTCCGGGGCGTGACCACGGTCGTCGCCAAGCTCTTCAACTCCGTTGGCCCCGACATCGCCTTCTTCGGCCAGAAGGACGCCCAGCAGGCGGTCGCGATCCGTCGCATGGTGCGCGACCTCGACTTCCCGGTCGAGATCGCGGTCGAGCCGACGGTGCGCGATCCCGACGGCCTCGCGCTCAGCTCGCGCAACGCCTACCTCGACCCCGACGAGCGCGACCGGGCGGCGGCGCTGCACCGGGCGCTCCGCGCCGCCGAGCGCGCCGCGGCCAACGGGGCGAGCTCGACCGCCGAGGCCCTCGCCACTGCCCGGGAGGAGCTCACCGCCGCAGGGATCGAGCCGGAGTACCTGGAGGCGCGCGACGCCGAGGACCTCACCCCGGCGGACGGCTTCAACGGCCGGCCGGTGCTGGTCGCGGTCGCCGCCCGGGTGGGCCGGGCGCGGCTGATCGACAACCTGGTGATCGGACTGAAAGCGAGAGACGAACCGGAGGCCTGATGCACAGACAGATGCTGAAATCGAAGATCCACCGGGCGACGGTGACCGCCCGCGATCCCGACTACGTCGGCTCGATCACGCTCGACCCCGAGCTGATGCGCCAGGCCGATGTGCTCGCTCACGAGCAGGTCCACGTCTGGGACATCGACAACGGGGCCCGCTTCGTCACCTACGCGATCGAGGGCGAGCCCGGCTCCGGCGACCTGCAGGTCAACGGCGCCGCCGCCCTGCTGGTCAACGAGGGCGACAAGGTGATCGTCGCCTCGTTCGGCTCCTACGACGAGGGCGAGCTCGACGCCTACGCCCCGCTCGTCGTCCACGTCGACGAGCGCAACCGGATCGCGCGGGTCGACTCCAGCCCCGAGGTCCTGCTCGACTCGCCGCTCGCCTCGGAGGCCGAGTTCTCGCTGCCCGGCGAGCTCAGCGCGGGAGGTGCACGATGAGCGCGCGTCCTCAGCAGCCGCAGCTCGGGGGCGAGGAGCGCACGCCGATGACCCTGCCGAGGCTGGCCGAGATGAAGCTGGCGGCCGAGCCGATCGTGATGGTCACCGCCTACGACCACCCCTCGGCCCAGGTCGCCGAGGCTGCCGGGGTGGACATCGTCCTCGTCGGCGACTCGGCGGCGATGACCGTGCTCGGCTACGACTCGACGGTCCCGGTTGGGCTCGACGAGATGATCATGCTCTCCGCCGCCGTGCGGCGCGGCCTCCGCACCCCGCTGCTGGTCGGCGACATGCCGTTCGGCTCCTACGAGCGCTCGAACGAGCAGGCGATCGAGAGCGCGCAGCGGTTCGTCAAGGAGGCGGGCTGTGACGCGGTCAAGCTCGAGCGCGGCGGCGCCTCGGTCGACCGCGCCCGGGCGATCATCCGCGCCGGGATCCCGGTGATGGGCCACGTCGGGCTCACCCCGCAGACCGCGACCGCGCTCGGAGGCTTCAAGGCCCAGGGTAAGACCGCGGGCCGGGCGGCGCAGATCGCCGAGGAGGCGCTCGCGCTGCAGGCGGCGGGCTGCTTCGCGGTCGTCTTCGAGGCGATCCCGGCCGAGGTCACCGCCGCGCTGATGCCGAAGCTCACCGCGGCGGCCGTGATCGGGATCGGGGCGGGGCCGGCGACCGACGGGCAGGTGTTGGTCTTCCACGACCTGCTCGGGATCTTCGGCGGCCACGCTCCGAAGTTCGTCAAGCGCTATTCCGACGTGCGCGAGCAGATGATCGCCGGGGTTCGCGACTACGCGACCGAGGTGCGCGAGCGCGCCTTCCCCGGCCCCGAGCACGGCTACGCCGTCGACCCCGACGAGCTCGAGGCATTCCGGCGCTATCTCGACCAGGAGAGCCTCGCCGGGACCTTCGGCGGCGACTGGACCGCGACCGAGATCTAGTGTTCGAATCCGTAAGCGTTCAGTCGGTCCGCCGGGCGCTGGCCCGGGGGAAGGCCGGTTGACATAAGCAGGCTCCGCGCCGGGCACGGCGAACCTTGCCGACATGGATCGCGCCGAGGCCGAGGCGATCTACGA
>JBOGZD010000079.1:0-13897 GCA_050697155.1 Solirubrobacterales bacterium
AACGTCGCAGGCGCTTCGATCCGACGAGCGGATGCGGGGTTTTGCCCGATTGCGCGGTCCCCCAACCCGGTACGCGCTCGGGATTTGCCCGCGCGTGTGAGCTTGACGTCGACATAGGCCGACACGTGAGTATCCGGTTTGCTCAGGCTGCGCCGAGGAGGCGCCTGGCGGGGTCCGGTGCTCGAGCGCCCCGGCCACGGCGTTGTGCGGAGCGGTCGGGCGGCGAGGGAAGCGGCACGGAGTCGGCTCCCGCTCCCGCCGAGATGGCTTGAACCGTACATATGCACCGGCTCGAGCCATCTCGGCCCCCGGCGCTTGCCACCCGAGCTCGTTGCGAGCGCGCTCGTGCGAGGACCTGACGTAACCGGATACTCACGAGGCCGACAACCTCACCCGCGCGCCGGCGCCGAGGGCGCGTGTCGTGTTGACGGTCACCCGCCCGGGTGAGCCCGGGCCAAGACGGCGCCCCGGGCGCCGCAGACCCTCGCGTCGCACAGACCAGGCCGGTAGGGCCCTCCCCTACGTGACCGGCCACCCACGCCCGCGCCACCGAATGCGCCGGGATCCCCACCGCCGGCGCCTGCGACACACCCTCCCCCCTACGTGACCAGCCACCGACGCCCGCGACGCCGAAACCGACGGGATCTCCACGACCGGCGGCCGCGGCCGCGGCAGCCCCGCCGCAACGTACACCGCCCCCTTACTCCGACACCTCTCCGGGCAGCAGCTCGTTGGTGAGCAGCTCATCGGCGCTCGGGCGGGTGCCGATCAGGCCGCGGTCGGCGAAGAAGCCGGCGAAGCGCTCCCACTCGGCGGGGTCCATGTAGCCGTAGGGCTGCTCGCCGCGGTCGGGCAGCAGCAGCGGCAGGGTGCGCTCGGTCTCGGCGCGGGTGAGCCGCGGGTCGAGCCCCTCGCCCTCGGCGAGCACGGCCTCGGTGGCCGCCGCCCGGTCGGCGACGGCGTCGCGGGTGCCGCGCTCGAGCGCGGCGATGAACAGCCGCAGCGACTCGGGGTCGTCCTCCACGCGGTCCGAGTTGGCCACGAGCACCAGCTCGTCATAGGTCGGGATCCCGAGCCGGTCGACGGGGACCACCCGCGGATTCTTGCCTCGCTCGGCGAGGTCGACGCCCTCGACGTTGAGAAAGCCGCCGAGCATCGCGTCGGCGCGACCGGAGAGCACCGCCGGCAGCAGGCCGAGGCCGACGTCGACCTGGCGCACGTCGTCGATCGCGAGCCCCTCCTCCCCGAGGATCGCGTCGAGGAAGTCCGTCTGGTAGGAGATCCCAGCGGTGGCGATCGTCTTCCCGTGCAGGTCGGCGACGTCGTCGATTCCGGCCTCGCGAATCGAGATCAGCGAGGTCAGCGGACGCGGAACCAGCGCGGCCACCGCCTTCACCGGCAGCCCGCGATCGCGGGCGAGGACCACCTCGGGCTCATAGGAGATCGCCAGGTCGACCTCGCCGGTCGCCACCTGCGTGATCGGCGCCGACGGGTCGGAGGGGACCCGGGTCGAGAGCTCCAGCCCCGCCTCCTCGAAGTGACCCCGCTCGAGGGCGGTGAAGATCCCGGCGTGGTCGGGGTTGACGTAGAAGTCGAGTGCCAGGTCGAACCGCTCCCGGCCGGGCGCCCCGTCGCCCTCCTCCTTCTCCCCGCATCCAGCGAGCAGCGCCACCGCGAACACGGCGGCCGCCGCGAGCAGTCGGCCGAGCCGGGGGCTCATGCGGCGCCCCTCGCGGGCCGCCGCCCCCACCAGGCGATCCGGCGCTCGAGCAGGATCAGCAGGCTGAAGAGCGCGATCGCGATCGTCGACAGCACGACCACGGCGGCAAAGACCCGCGCGGTCTGAAGCTGCCCCTGCGAGGTGAGGATCAGGTGGCCGAGGCCGGAGTTGGCTCCGACCCACTCGCCGAACACAGCGCCGATCACCGAGACGACGGCGGCGATCTTCGCGCCGCTGAACAGGAACGGCAGCGCCGCCGGCACCTCGACTCGCCGCAGCGTCTGGGCTCGGCTGGCGTCGAGCGTGCGCATCATCCGCGGCAGCTCGGGATCCACCGAGCGCAGGCCGTCGAGCATGTTGACCGTGATCGGGAAGAAGCAGACGAGGGCGATCACGGCCAGCTTCGGGCCGATCCCGTACCCGAGCCAGACGATCAGGATCGGCGCGATCGCGATCACCGGCACCGTCTGGGAGGCCATCAGCAGCGGGTAGAACGCCCGCCGCAGGGCATCGGAGAGATGGAGCACGATCGCGAACGCAAAGCCGGCCAGGGCGGCGATCGCGAACCCGAGGACGATCTCCTGCAGGGTGACCCAGGCGTTGTCGGCGAGCAGCTCACGGTCCGACCACAGCGCCTCGCCGACGTCGCTCGGGGCGGGGACGAGGAAGGGCTCGATGCTGAGCGCATCGGCGATCAGATCCCAGCGGGCGGCCAGCTGCCATGCGCCGAGGAGCGCGAGCATGATCAGCGCCGGCGGTAGCGCCGCGCGACCCGCCGTTGTCAGCCGGCGCCTCACCGGCGCGAGCCCTCCCGCATCGCCCACAGCGCCCGCTCGCGCACCGAGACGAAGACAGGATCCGTGACCGCCTCGACCCGCGGCAGCGACCGGGGCGCCGGCGATGCGAGCTCGACGACCACCCGCGTCGGCCGCGCCGAGAGGACCAGCACCCGGTCGCAGAGGTACAGCGCCTCCTCGACGTCGTGGGTGACGAAGACGACCGTGCGCGCCTGTTCGCCGACGGCCTCGGCGAGCCATTCCTGCATCTCCGATCGGGTGATCGCATCGAGCGCGGCGAACGGCTCGTCGAGCAGCAGCAGAGGCTTGCCGGCGAGCAGCGTGCGCAGGAACGCGACCCGCTGGCGCATCCCCCCGGAGAGCTCGTGCGGGCGGGCGCGCTCGAACCCGGCGAGGCCGAAGCGCTCGAACAACGGCCGCGCCGCGGCGCGCGCCTCGGCCCTCGACGAGCCGCGGTTTCGCGGCGCCAGCGCAGCGTTGTCGATCGCGCTCAGCCACGGGAGCAGCAGATCGCGCTGAGGCAGGTAGGCGCTGCGCGCGAGGCGCTCGCTCTGCGCGGCCAGGCCGTCGATCCGGATCGCGCCCGTTGCCGGCTCCTGGAGTCCGGCGATCAGCTCGAGCAGGGTCGACTTGCCGCACCCCGAGGGCCCGACGAGGCCGACCACCTCCGCCGGGGCCACCGACAGGTCGAGCGTCTCGATCACCTCCAGGGAGCCGAAGCCGTGGCCGAGCGCGCCGACCTCGACCGCGGCCCCGCGGTCGCTCACGCGCGCGTTGCCCCCGCCCGGCCTCAGATGAGTTCGAGGCTCCGCTACGGGAGCCTCTGTCGTCGTTCGCATGCTCCCTCCGCGCGAATTACCGCACAGGTTCAAAGGGTCGGCGCCGGGTGGTCGTTGCCAGAGGCGCAATCTCAGCCCGCTTGCCCGCGAGCCCCCCTGGATTTGCCCGACGAAGTCTAGAGACTCGGGGGCAGGCGTTCAGGGCCCGGTCCAGCCGTGGGTTCGGCACGGCGATCCATCGCAGGCGTCGACCACCCGGCCGCCGATCCGCAGGAACTCGGATTTCTGCACCCGTGCGTCGGGGTCCGAGCGCGGGTCGCTGTGCGGGTCGCGGCCGAACTCCGGGTCGCCCGGCGGCGTGTTGGTGGTCGGAGGCGCGACCACTCCCTGGTCGCCGGGGCGCGGCGGGCCCGAGTCCCAGACCACCAGCGCCGAGCCGTCGAATGGGACGCCCTCGATCGGCGGGATGCCGAAGTAGGGGTCGGTGTCCGGGTGCCGTCCCGGGTCGGTGGTGGGGGCATGGCGGGAGGCGCCGATCGTGCGCGCGAGGACGTCGGCGGTCCACATCGAGACCTGGTGGTCGCCGAAGGCGACGTGCAGCAGCACCTCGTGCGGCGGCGTGTTCGCCGGCGGGTCCGAGGTCATGTGATGCGCATAGCCATTCGCCTCGCCGCGGTCCCAGAGCATCTGGATCATCGAGAGGATCAGCGGGCGCTCGAGCTCGTCTGGATAGCTGTCGTAGAAGCCGAGCGGCGTGTCGAGCCCCTCGACGAACTCCCCCTCGGCATAGGGCGCGAAGTCCGAGCTGCGCCGCAACAACGTCGAGTAGTTCATTCCCGTGACTCCGAGCACCGCGCGCTCGAAGTCGGGCGCCACGGCGGTGAGCCCGCCGCCCATGATCCCGCCCTGGCTGTTGCCGTCGTAGAACAGACGCTCGCGATCGATCACCGGTTTGCCGCCGAACCGGAACGCCGGGCTTGCCGAGAACCCCTGCTCGTGGATCATCAGCCGGCCGAGGAACATCTGGTTGAGATAGCCCTGCTGCATCCGGTCGACCAGCGACGGGAAGATCGACACGTCCTGGAGCGTCAGCGCGATGATCGGTAGGTCCTGGGTTGCAAAGCCCGCCCAGTCGGTGGCGCAGAAGACGAAGTTGTGCTCGTCCGCCATCGCCCTGACGTTGCCCGCGCCGACCTCGGTTCCGCTGCCGATCAGCCCGTGGCCATAGAGTGACGGCCGCGCCGGGGTCACCCCGTCCCGGGTCGCCGAGCGCGGGATCAGGCACGTGAAGTCGCCAGGTGCGGGACCGGGTTGGGCTGGGGCAAGCCGTCCGCGCCGTAGCCGAAGCGCGCCCCCGGCGGGCAGCCGGGGAGGTTGAGGTAACAGGGCACGGTGAAGAGCCCGGTGACCTTACGGGCGATCCGGTCGTCCTCGGGCGGGTTGCCGAGCAGGGTGGCGAGCTGGTCCTGGGTCGGGCCGAGGATCGCGCCGGCGATCGGCAGGTCCTCGAGCCCGATCGGCAGGTCGGGCAGGGGAATCGGGTCACCGCTCGCACAGCCGTCGTCGCCGCACGGCTCGTAGTCGGTCACCCCGGTGACCGCGAAGCTCGGCGCCTGCCCCTGCACGGTGAGGTCGGCGAGGTCGGTGTCGCCGAGCCGGGCGAAGGCGTCGTCGCGGATCGACAGCACGCGCTCTGACAGGTTGCGCTCGCTGGCGACGGTGAAGTCCCAGGCGGCGTAGAGGTCCTCGCGCCCGATCCCGGAAGCGCCGAGCTCGGTGAACAGTTGCTCGAAATGCGCCCGTCGCGACTCGATCGCAGGCTCGGAGCTGATTACCCGGTCGCGGTAGAGCTCGAACGGCCGCTGGGCCGGGATCGGGTCGCCGGCGGGGTCGCGCAGCTCGCGCAGGGCGACGATGTATCGGTGGCCCTCGGCGAAGTTCACCGCCGGGCGGATCAGCAACGTGACGTCGGCCGGGTCCGCCGGGTTGGCGTCGAGCTCAGACCAGAACAGGTGGCGCTCGCCGGTGTCGGCGTCGAGGACGACCACCGGCGAGTCGGGGTCGAGCGAACGCTCGAGGTGGGTGATCGGTGGCGCGCCGGTCGCCTCGAACGCCTCGGGCGTCTCGAGCCCCGGCACCTTGGTGACGATCATCTGGCCGGGGCTGAAGCCGTCGCTGCGGTTGTAGTCGGCAGGGTGGACGGGAAGGCCGAGGCGGTTGCGGGGCATCGACGCGGGGTCGAGGTTCACGCGCCGGCCCGTGTCGGTGCCGGGGTCGGCGGCGGTGAAATGGTCGTTCGGCCAGGGGAACAGGCAGCGGGCGGGGTCGACCGCGTCGCAGCGCTCGCTGGCGCCGAGCTGCACTGCGCCGAGCGGCTCGAAACCGGCCTTCCCGCCGGCGGCGTAGCGCTCGCTCGGCGCCCCGTCCGCGCCGCGGTCCAGCGCGCCGTCGTCGTCGGCGTCCAGGTAGGCGACCGGGCGCACGCAGCGGTTGGCGGCGCTGACGTCGACGGCGGTGCCGCTGCGGGTGATCTGTCCCGGGACCTCGGCGAAGCTGCCGCATTCGACCAGTGCCAGCTCGGCGCCGGGCGCGGCGTCGCCGCCGAGGGAGAAGGAGCGCGGGGTCCCGTTGACGTGTCGCGCGCCGGTGTCCGGGGAAAGCTCGAGCAGCGGCGCGGCAGCGCCGGGGGGAGGGGCGCCGGGGTCGCCGCCGGCCCCGCCGGCGCACGAGGAGACGCGCGCTCGTACCTTCCCCCGCTCGATCGCAAGCTTCTGGCTGGCGCTGCGAATCTCGACCGAGAGCCCGGGGGCGCATGCTCGGGTCTCCCCGGCGCGGTCCGGCCCCGCCTCGGCCACGGCGGCATGCGCCGCCAGCGCCACGGACGCCGCCAGCAGGACGCCGCCACGGCGACCGGTTGCCGAGCCGGACCCGAACCCCACCCGGCAAACCCTACGGCTAATCGGCGACCGGCGTGCCGCCCGCGACCACGTTGACGAAGCTCTCGAGGTGCTTGGTGGTCCAGCACTCGAACGCGGCGGTGCAGTGCCTCTCGTAGGCGGCCATCACCGAGTCGCCGTAGTTCCAGTACAGCTTCGGCTCGGGGTTGAGCCAGAAGGTGCGGCCGGCGCGCTCGGCGAGCCGGGCGAAGACCTCGGCGTGGGGCTCGCGGCCGTTGGTGCGCGCGTCGCCGAGCACGATCACGGTCGAGCGAGGGTCGAGCTCGTCTGAGATCTCGTCGAAGAACTCGAGCCAGACGCGGCCGTAGTCGGTGTAGCCCGAGACGTCGGCGACCCCGCCCTCGCTGCTGATCCGCTCGGAGATCCGGCGGAAGTCGCGCTCGCGCTCGAACACCTCGGTCACCTCGCTGATCCTTTCGATGAAGACGAAGCTGCGCAGCTTGCGAAACGAGTCGTGGAGGGCGTGGAGCACCGAGAGGAAGAAGACGCTCGCCGAGGTGACCGAGGTGGAGACGTCGCAGAGGACGTAGATCTCGGGCCGGCGGGGGCGCTTGGGTCGGTAGCGCAGCCGCAGCGGGACCCCGCCGGTCTCCAGCGAGGCCCGCATCGTCCGGCGCACGTCGACCGCGGCGGCGCGGCGGCGACCGCGCTGCTCGTGGCCGAGAGTCGCCAGCCGCCGCTTGAGCTGGGTGACCGCCCGGTGCACCGCGGCCAGGTCCTGCGCCGGGCTGGTCGGCAGGGCCCGGTCCAGCTCGGCCAGCGGGCGCGAGGGCGGCAGCTGCTCGGTGCGCTCGATCAGCGCTCGCTCGAGCTCGCGCCGCAGATGGCGCTCGAAGGCCTGGACCTGCTCGCGGTCGAGCGCCGGCTGATCGCCTGGGGGCTCGGCGCTCGAGACCTGGAGGCCGAGCGTGCGCCGGATCCGCTGGACGTCGACCCCGACCACGCCCGAGCCCTCGCCACGGCGGCCGAAGGCCGCGATCGCAAGCCGGGCGGCGTCGCGCATCTCGCCGTCGTTGCCGCGCGCGATCGCCTGGCGGATCGCCTCGCGCAGCTCGTCGAGATCGAGCCGCTCGCCGCCCTCATAGCGGCGCTGCTCGCGGATCTCCCGCTCGAGCGCCTCGGCCTCGGCGGCGCGGAAGAAGAAGCGCTCGAAGACCAGGTCGAACAGGCGTCGATCCTCCTGCGACTTGGCGACGGTCGCCGCGAGCGCCTCGCGGAAGTCCGCCGGGTCGGACCAGGGCACGGTCTCGAGCGCTGCGAACGCGTCGAGGATCTCGGCAGTCCCGACGGCGACCCCCTCGCGCCGAAGCGCCTCGCAGAAGGAAGCGATTCGAGGGGCGAGGCCGGGGGGGAGGTTCGGGTCGCCAGTCATCAGACGCCAGTCGCCAGGGCTGAGCCCGGGACCTGGCGACTGGCGACTGGCGACTGGCGACTCAACCCGCCGCCTCGGCCTCGAGCCCAGGCTGCCCCAGCCGCACGCCGACCCGCTCGGCGACCAGGTCGATGTCGGAGCGATGCTTGACGATGATGCTCATCGTGCGCTCGAACAGCGCCCGGTCGAGGTCATCCGCGCCGAGCAGCAGGATCGCCCGCGCCCAGTCGATCGACTCGGCGATCGAAGGAGGCTTCTTCAGGTCGAGCTGGCGGACCATGTGGATGATCTCGACCAGCCGGCGCGCGAGCCGCTCGTCGAGCTCGGGCGCGTGCAGGCGGACGATCTCCATCTCGCGCTCGACCTCGGGGTAGTCGAGCCACAGGTACAGGCAGCGTCGCTTGAGCGCCTCGGTCAGCTCGCGGGTGTTGTTCGAGGTCAGCACGACGATCGGGTGCGTGCGCGCCTCGATCACGCCCAGCTCCGGGATCGAGATCTGGAAGTCCGAGAGCACCTCGAGCAGCATCGCCTCGAACTCCTGGTCGGTCTTGTCGATCTCGTCGATCAGCAGCACCACCGGCTCGGTGGCGGCGATCGCCGCGAGCAGCGGCCGCGTGAGCAGGAACTCCTCGGCGAAGATGTCTTCCCACGCGGCGCCCCGACCCTCCTGCGACCCCGCCGGCCCCGCAGGAATCCGGGCTTCGCCCGGATCACCGGTCGCTTGCGCTCCCTGCGAGGAGCCGGCGGGCGTTTGTTCCGCCTGGATGCGCAGGAGCTGCTTGCGGTAGTTCCACTCGTAGAGGGCCTTCGCCTCGTCGAGGCCCTCGTAGCACTGCAGGCGGATCAGCCGGCGCTCGGTGGCGCGCGAGATCGCCTTCGCGAGCTCGGTCTTGCCGACCCCTGCCGGCCCCTCGACCAGCACCGGCTTGCCCAGCCGCTGGGCGAGGTAGGCGACCAGCGCGGCGGGCTCGTCGGCGAGGTATCCGACCCGGCCCAGGGCCTCCTTTACGTCGCTGACCGCCTCCGGTTGGGAGGATCGCTCCATCGCCCGAGAATAATGACGGCATGTCGCCGGACGCCGCCGCCCTGCTGCCGGACTCGATCGAGCCCTACCTCGGGCTGATGGCGGCCGGCTTCCTGCTCGGCGCCTACGGGCACCTGATCCGCTCCCGCTGGGTGGTCGCGATCGGCGTGATCATGATCTTCCTCGCCACCCTGCTGTTCCCGATCGCGCTGCAGCTGTTCAGCGACGAGCCGCCCCCGCCGGGCCCAGAGGTGCCGATGGCATAGCGCCCTCACCCTTGATCCCGAGCGCGCGCTGGGAGAGGATGGGTATGTATGGGGCGACTGGACGAGCTCGACATGGGGAGGTCGCTGTCGCGCAAGGAGGAGGCGCGGGGGCTCGAGAGCGCCTGGGCGCGGCTGTCACAGCTGCGGCTGACGCTCGGCGGCCAGATCGGGCAGAAGAAGCTCGGGCCTCCGGTCTGCGTCGTGTTCGAGGGCTGGGACGCATCCGGCAAGGGCGGGGCGATCAAGCGGCTGGTGGCGCAGATCGACCCTCGCCACGTGCGCGTGGTCCAGTTCGCCGCCCCGACGCCGGACGAGAAGCGCCACCACTTCCTGTGGCGGTTCTGGCCGGTGCTCCCGGGCTGGGGCGGGATGGCGATCTTTGACCGCTCCTGGTACGGCCGGGTGCTGGTCGAGCGGGTCGAGGGCTTTGCCACCCGCGAGCAGTGGCTTCGGGCCTACGACGAGATCAACGGCTTCGAGCGCACGCTCGCCCACGAGGGGATGATCCTGATCAAGCTCTGGCTGCACATCTCCGAGGGCGAGCAGCTGAAGCGCTTCAAGCGGCGCGAGAAGGACCCGCTGAAGTCGTGGAAGCTGACCGAGGAGGACTGGCGCAACCGCGAACGGCGCCAAGAGTACGCGGAGGCGGTCGAGGACATGTTCGCGCGCACCGATGAGCCGCACGCGCCGTGGCTTCCGATCGAGGCGGACTCGAAGCGCTACGCGCGAGTGCGGGTGATCGAGACGGTAATCGAGCGGATCGAGGAGGGGATGAGACAGTGGGGGATGGAGCCACCGGCGCCACTGGAGCCAACGGCCGCGTAGGCCAGTCGAGCGAGGCCGGGCCGCTGACCAAGCAGGAGCGCCGGCTGCGCTTCTTCCTGCGGCTGTTCGCGGTCCTGTTCGCCTCCGAGACGATCCTCTACCTGCTGCCGGCGCTCGTCGGCGGCTCCGAGCAGACCTGGGGCGAGCTGCCGTTCGTCGCCAACTCGTGGGTCAAGGCGGCGCTGCTCGGAGGGCTGTGCGCGATCGCGGCCGCCGACCTGAGGCGGTTCGAGCGCTTGGTCTCGCTGCTCGTCGCCGGGCTCTCGCTCTGGGTGGTGGCCGGGGTCGCGATCCTCGTCTTCGGCGACACCTCGAAGACGGTGGACGTCGCCGGGTTCGACCTGGGGATGACGACGGTGATCTGGCTCGGGATCGCGCTCGAGGCGTCGCTGGCGCTGCTGTTCGCGGTCCTTCACCGCTCCGCGTTCCGCGGCTGGCATTCGATCGAGTACCTCTCGGCGGGCCAGTTCCGGACCGTCTCGGCGCTGGCCGAGGCGCTGCTGTGGACCGACGCCCCCGGTGGCGCGCCCGCCGACCCGCCGACCGACATGACCCCGGACGAGGTCGCCGACAACGCCGACCGCTACCTGCGCCGGTTCGAGGCGCGGCGCAAGTGGGTGATGCGAGTTGCGCTCAGCGCGCTCAACTTCTACCCGCTCACCTACGGCCGCCAGCCGCTGACGCTGATGGCCGCCGACGAGCGTCGCTCCTTCCTCGCGACGCGGTTCGGCGACGACGTCGCGCGGCAGCGGATCGGCAGCATCCGGCGCTGGCTGGTCCAGGGGATGGTCCGGCTCGGCCAGCAGGTCGTCTATCTCGCTTACTACGGCGATCCGCGCAGCTGGCCCGCGGTCGGCTACGTGCCGTTCTCCGAGCGCCCCGAGTCCGAGCATGCAGAGCGCAAGCCACCGGGGGGGCTCGAGGTCGAAAGCGCCGCCGGGCTGGCCGGCGACGTCGAGGCCGACGTGGTGATCGTCGGCTCGGGCGCGGCCGGGGCGGTGGTCGGGTTCCGGCTCGCCGAGGCCGGGCACAGCGTGGTCCTGCTCGAGCGCGGCCACCACGTCGACCCCGCCGACTTCACCGAGGACGAGATCGAGATGCTCGGCAGCCTCTACCGCGACGGGGCCCTGCAGATGACGCGCGACTTCCGCCTCCAGGTCCTGCAGGGGATGTGCGTGGGCGGCACGACGGTGATCAACAACGCCGTCTCGCTCGACCCGCCGCCCGAGATCCTCGACCGGTGGGAGACGCTGCTCGACGGGCGCTTCGACCGCGAGCGCCTCGCGCGGGGGATCGCCTCGATCCGCGAGCTGGTCCAGATACAGCGACAGCCGGACAAGATCCTGCAGCCCGGAGCCTCGCGGTTCACCGACGGGGTCGAGGCGCTCGGCCTCGACCGCGACGCGCGTCGCTACGCCTCGGTCGAGGCCAATATCCGCGACTGCCTCGGCTGTGGCTACTGCAACATCGGCTGCGCCTACGGGCGCAAGCTGTCGATGCTCGACACGCTGCTGCCCTGGGGGCAGCAGCGCTTCGGCGCCGACCGGCTGCGGATCCTCTCCGAGGCGACGGCGGAGGGGATCGAGACCGACGGCGAGACGGTGACCGCGGTCCACTGCAGCTCCAACGGGAACCGGTTCCGTGCTCGCGGCCGGCGCTTCGTCGTCGCCGCCGGGGCTATCAACTCGAGCGTCCTGCTCGGCAGCAGCGGTCTCGGCGGGCCCGAGGTCGGCCACCGGCTCTCCTTCAACCTGGGCTCGCCGATCACCGCCGACTTCGACGAGGAGATCCGCTCCTACGCCGGGCTTCAGATCACCCACGTGTTCGAGCCAGGGCCGGGCGGGCCCGAGGTGATCATGGAGACCTGGTTCAACCCGGCGCTCTCCCAGGCCGTGGCGATGCCGGGATGGTTCGAGGACCACCGTCACAACATGCGCCGCTACGCCTACATGGCCGCGACCGGCGTGCTGGTCGACACCGAGCCGAGCGCGCGCATCGGCCGCTCCGTCTTCGGCGGTCCCGACATCGTCTACCGCCCCTCCGACGCCGACCTCGCCCGCCTGGTGGAGGGCCTGAAGCTCGCCGGGCGGATCCACTTCGCCGCCGACGCCAAGCGGGTGATGCCGGCGACGTTCGCCTACCACTCGTTCACCGAGCCCGACCAGCTCGAGCGGCTCTCGGACATCGTGCGCACCAACGAGGACATCCAGCTCGGCACCGGCCATCCCCAGGGCGGCAACTCGCTGGGCATCAAGCCCGAGACCGGGCCCGTGGACCCGCGCGACTTCCGGGTCCACGGCACCGCCAACCTCCATGTCTGCGACGCCAGCGTGTTCCCGACCAGCATCCGGGTCAACCCGCAGCTGACCGTGATGGGGCTCGCCGAAGGCGCCGCGGGCGAGGTCGCCGCGGCGCTGTGAGTGCGGAGCAGACCCCGATGCTTCCGGTGCGGAGCGCGATTCAGGTGCTGTGAGCGCGGAGCGCGAGGCCCAGCCGCCCGACCCGCGCTCGTCGCGCGCCTCGACCGCCGGCGCCGGCTGGGACTGTGCCGCGCGCGGCGGCATCGGCCGCTACGCGCGGATGCTGCCGGCGGAGCGACGCGGGATCTTCGGCCTGCGCCCGCGGGAGCGCTCGGCGTCCTGGCTGCGGCCCTCGGTGCTGTGGCGCTCGCGCAACGACATCCTCGCCAGGCTCAGCGACCCGACCGACGACACCCGCGCGCACTGGCTCGAGCACGTCGGCGTCGACCCGCGCAGCGACGACCTGGCGCTCGACGTCTCCGACGTGCCCGAGCCGTCCTTCCTCGTCCTCGGCGACACCGGCGAGGGCGACGCCTCCCAGTACGCGGTCGTCCCGCCGCTCGAGGCCCGCGCGGCCGGCGCCCGGTTCATGGTCATCCTCAGCGACGTGATCTATCCGGCCGGCGAGGTGAACGACTACGTGTCGAAGTTCCACTACCCCTACGCCTTCTTTCAGGGGCCGATCTGGGCGATCCCCGGCAACCACGACTGGTACGACGGGCTCAACGGCTTCATGCAGAACTTCTGCGGCGCCAAGCCGCTGCCACCCGAGCCGCACGGCCGCCCGCTGCTGCACCGGCTGCTCTGGCGCCAGCCCTCGGTCCGCGACCCGCTGGCGGAGAGGATCGGTGCGGCGCTTCGCCCCCATCCGGAGCAGTGGACGCTTCAGCCCGCCCCCTACTTCGTGATCGAGACCGGCCCCGTGCGGTTGGTCGGGATCGACACCGGGATCCGCAACCGCCTCGACGCCGAGCAGGGGGCCTGGCTGCGACGGGTCTCGGCCGGGTCGGCGAAGCCGAAGGTGCTGCTCACCGGCAAGCCGCTGATCGTCGACGGCGAGCGCCGCCACACGCCGATCGACGGCGGGGGCGACGTCGACGAGATCGTCCGCGACCCCGCCCACGGATACATCGCCGCGATCGGCGGCGACATCCACAACTACCAGCGCTACCCGGTGCCGCTCGGTGACGGGCGGACGATCCAGTACATCGTCTCGGGGGGCGGCGGCGCGTTCATGCACGCCACCCACAAGATCGGCCGGGTCGACGTCGAGGGCGTCGTCGAGGAGGACTTTCGCTGCTACCCGCTGCGCGGCGACTCGCTCTCCTTCTACAGCCACCTGCTGCGAAAGCGGTGGTTCTGGCGCTGGCTGCCCGCGATCCCGCCGGACGAGGCCGCTCGGATCATGGCGCGCAAGATCGGGGGCAAGGACGCGGTCCCGACCCGGCCCGCGAGCGGCGATGCCTCCGAACCGGCGGCGCTCGACACCGGCGAAGCGGTCGAACGCGCCCAGGTCCGGCTGCGTTCGCGGTTCGCCGCGTTCGTCGTCTTCCGTGCTCCGGGGCCGAAGGTCCTGCAGCGGTTCTTCTCCGAGATCTACGACTGGAACGAGCCGCCGATGTTCAAGAGCTTCCTGCGCCTCGACGCGACCGCCGTGAGCCTGCGGATCACCTGCCACGCGGCCACCGGCTGTGGCGACGACGAGCTCGAGCCCCCGGTCGAGGACGCGGTCGAGATCCCGTTGTAGACCATGGCTCCGCGGACCCGTTGGCGTCCGCCGGGGTGCGCTAGGCTCGCACGACCGAGGACCTGCCGGAGCCAGGACGTCTCCGCCGGCAATGGCTATGGCCGACGAAC
>JBOGZD010000080.1:0-13244 GCA_050697155.1 Solirubrobacterales bacterium
TCGCGTCGGCCTCGTGCTCCACCGCGGCGTCGATGATCGTGTCGATCGGGACCTGCTTGCCGAGGTCGACAACCGTGTAGCCGTTGTTGGTCAGGATCGTGTTCACCAGCGACTTGCCGATGTCGTGGACGTCGCCGAAGACGGTCGCGATCACGACCTTGCCCTTGGTGTGGCCCTCGATCCGGTCGAGGTAGTTCTCGAGCCGGGCGACGGCCCGTTTCATCACCTCGGCCGACTGGAGCACGAACGGCAGGATCAGCTCGCCGGCGCCGAACTTGTCGCCGACCTCCTTCATCGCCGGCAGCAGCACGTCGTTGAGGGTGGGGACGGCGCCGATCTTCTCGACCGAGCGGTCGATCCACTCCTCCACCCCCTCCTTCTTGCGGCGCAGGATGTGCCAGTGAAGCGCCTCCTCGGGCTCCATGCCCTCGGTCGGGTCTCCGGCCTCGTCCTCGTCCTCTTCGCCCTTGGACTCGAAGTGGGCGATGAAGCGCTCGAGCGCGTCCTCGCGGCGGTTGAAGACGAGGTCGTCGGCGAGCTCGCGCTCGTTCTCGGGGATCTCCGGATACGGGGTGATGTGGTTCGGGTTGACCATCGCCAGGTCGAGCCCGGCGTCGACGCAGTGGTGGAGGAAGACCGAGTTGAGCACCGCCCGCGCCGGCGGCGAGACCCCGAAGCTGACGTTGGAGACGCCGAGCGAGGTCTTGACCCCCTCGATCTCCGACTTGATCCGGCGGATGCCCTCGATCGTCTCGACCGCGGACGGCTTCCACTCGTCGTCGCCGGTGGTCAGGGTGAAGGTGAGCGCGTCGAAGATCAGCAGCTCGGGGTCGAGGCCGTGCTCGTCGCATGCGAGCTGCTTGATCCGCCGTGCGACCTCGAGCTTGCGCTCGGCCGTCTTCGCCATCCCGACCTCGTCGATCGTCAACGCGATGAGCGCCGCCCCGTGGGCGCGGACCAGCGGCACGACCTTGTCGAGCTTGTCGCGGCCCGCCTCGAGGTTGACCGAGTTGACGATCGCTCGGCCCGGTGTCTGCTCGAGCGCGGCCTGGATCACCTCGGGCTCGGTGGAGTCGATCTGGATCGGCGCCGGCTGGGTGAGCGAGACCCGCTTTGCGACCTCGCTCATCTGCTCGTCCTCGTCGGCGCGCTCGGTGAGCGCGACGCAGAGGTCGAGCACGTGGGCGCCGCCGGTGACCTGGTCCTCTGCGACCTGGACGATTCCGTCGTAGTCGTCGGCGAGCAGCAGCTCCTTTGCCTTGCGAGAGCCCTGCGAGTTGACCCGCTCGCCGACCAGGGTCGGGCGCGGCTCCTGGACCAGCGGGGTCGCGGTCATCATGCTCGAGACCAGCGGCGGGCTCGGGTCGGGTCGCTCGCCGGGGACGCGGCCGGCGACCCGCTCGGCGAGTGCGCGGATGTGGTCCGGCGTCGTCCCGCAGCAGCCGCCGACGATTGAGACGGCGTGCCGCTCGACGAACTCGCCCAGGAGCGAGGAGATCTGCTCGGGGGTCTCGGGAAAGATCGTCTCGCCCTCCGGCCCCTGGAGCGGCAGGCCGGCGTTGGGAATGCAATGGACGGGCACAGGCGAGTTCTCGCCGAGGTAGCGGATCGCGTCGCGCATGTCCTCGGGGCCAGTCGAGCAGTTGAGCCCGATCACGTCGACCTCGAGCGCCGCGAGCGTGGTCAGCACCGCCTGGATGTCGGTGCCGAGCAGCATCTTGCCCCCCTGCGGGAGCAGCGAGACGCTGGTCTGGATCGGCAGCTCCCGCCCGGCCTCCTTGAACGCCTCGCGGGCGCCGAACACCGCCGCCTTGACCTCGAGGATGTCCTGGGCCGTCTCGACGATGATCACGTCGGCCCCGCCGTCGACGAGGCCGCGCGCCTGCTCGGCGAAGACCTCGACCAGCTCGCGGAATGTGATCTTGCCGAGGGTGGGGTCGTCGGAGGCGGGAAGGTGCCCGGTGGGGCCGATCGAGCCGGCGACGAAGCGCTCCGGGCCCGCGGCCCTGCGGGCGATCTGCGCCGCCTTGGTGTTGATCTCCAGCGTGTGCTCGCCCAAGCCCCACTCCTCGAGCTTCAGCCGCGAGCCCTGGAAGGTGTCGGTCTCGACCACCTGGGCTCCGGCGTCGAGCATCGAGCTGTGCACGCCCTCGATCACGTCGGGGCGATGGAGGATGAGCGCCTCGTGGCACTTGCCCTCGAGGCCTCCGTAGTCCTCGGGCCCGAGGTCGAACTGCTCCAGGGTCGCGCCCATGCCGCCGTCGAAGACGACGACGCGCTCGCGGGTCGCGGCGAGGAAGTCGCGCTCGGTGCTCACGGCCATCGCGATCGGGGCTTCGTTCCCTGAGTGTGGTGGTGGTGGCTCATCCATCGCTCCCGGCGGTCGCACCGTGCCTCGCTGCGGGAACGGGTTCGGTTGCGGCGGCGTCCCAGGTCCGGGTCCCTCGGCCGCTCTGGATGGTGGGGCAAGGATATTGCATGCGCCCGCAAGCCCCGACGGGTGCGCGGGCGTGTCCTAGAAGATCGTCTCCGTCGCCGACTCCTGCCTCGGGCGCAGCCGAACCGGGGCCGCGGAGACGGCGCGCAGTCGCATGTCGGACCAGGTGAGTCCCTCGCGGACCAGAGCCGGGAGCCCGAGCGCGACCGCGGTCGCGATCTCGACCGCCTGCAGGATCACCCCGTAGGCGAGCGCGTCGGCGTAGGGAACCCCGAAGCCGGTGGTGAGGACGCTGATCGTCGCGAGCTGGAAGATGCCGATGTTCGACGGCGTCGCCGGGACCACCGCGGTGACGTTGACGGCGAACAGCACCGCCGCCGCCGCCCCGATCCCGATCGCCGGCTCGTGGTCGAGCCCGAGGGCGGTGAAGAGGGCGAAGCAGGCCAGGAGCTGGAGGCCCCAGGCGCCGAGCTGCGCCAGCGCCGCGATCGGGCCCCGGCGCGGGTCCCGGAAGACGACCAGCCCGGTCCTCACCTTGACCAGCGCATCGCGGATCGCGCCCACGATCCTGGCGATGCGCCCGGATCCGTTCTGGCGCACGATCGACGGCGCGAGCACGACCGCTACCAGCAGGAGCACCGGCGCAAGGCTGACCAGGAAGAGGCGCTCAGTGTTCGAGTGGAAGAGGTCGGTCGAGCTGACGATCAGCGCGCCGAGGCAAACCAGCGCCACCAGGTTGAGCGTCGTCTGTGAGACCAGGGTGCCCAGCAGCGCCGGGAACGTCTCCCGCATCCTGCCGGCCCGTCGCGCGAGCACCATCGCCCGCGCCGGCTCGCCCAGGCGAGCCGGGAGGGTCGCGGACATCAACACTCCGATCATCGTCGCCGAGGTGACGTCGCGACGCCGCAGGGGGCTGCTCGGCAGCGCCGAGCGGGCGATCGCGTACCAGGCGGCGGCGCGCAGGAACAGGGAGGCGACCATCAGCCCGGTGGCGACCAGGACCCAGGTGGAATCGGATTCGACCAGCTTCGCGACCACGTTGTCGACCCCGATCCGCTGCGCGGCGATCAGGCTCAGCACGATCCCGAGGACGGCGGCGACGCCGAGCGCGATCCTGCGGGCGACGCGGTGGGGGGCGGCGCCCGCCTCGGGGGCTGGGTCGAGCGACGGCAGCCGCACCGCGGGGCGTCGCGGCCCCCCGTCGATCGGCCGCAGGCCGGCCCGACGCGCGACGCCGGCGGCGGTGTTGAGCGCGGGCTCCGCGTCGGCGACGGCCCTGCGCTCGCAGGCCTCGTCATAGACCGCCTCCACCCGCGCGGCGACGGTGGGCCAGGCATAGCGCCGCGCGGACTCGCGCGCAGCGGCACCCATGCGCTCCAGCCTCGGCCGGTCGCCGCTCAGCGCGAGCAGCTCCTCGCCCAGCCTCTGGGGATCGGCGGGCGGGACGAGGATCCCGTCGACGCCGTCTTCGACCACGTCGGCGTAGCCGGCGATGTTCGACGCCAGCACCGGGGTCCCGGCCCCAAAGGCCTCGGTCAGCACCATGCCGAAGCTCTCTCCCGCAAGCGAGGGCGCGCAGAGCAGGTCGGCCTCGCCGAGGCGCTCCCAGAGCTCGTCGCCGGAGACCCGTCCCAGCGTCTCGAGGTGGGCCTCGGTCGCCGGGTCGGGGAGGTAGGGCGCGACGTCCTCGGCCTCGGCGCCGACGACGACGAGCCGCGCGGGGACGTGCTCGACCAGGGCCGCGAACGCGGTCAGCAACACCGGCAGCCCCTTGCGGTCCTCAGGCCTGCCGACGAACAGCAGCCGCAGCTCGTCGGTGGCCGTCCTCGGCGCGAGCGACGGCGCGTCGACGTCGACCCCGTTCGGGATCACGGTGTACTCGCCGCCGAACCAGCGCCGTCCGGTCCAGGCGGCGGCCTCGGAGACAGCGATGCGCGCTTGCAGCTGGTTGAACTTCCGCCGCGCCCCGCCGAGGTTGCCGATCCAGTTCGGGATCGCCTTGGTCGAGTAGGCGTGGAAGGTGCCGACGACGGCGGCGTCGCGGTAGGAGCACGCGTCCCAGGCGAGCATCGGGGCGGGCGGCTCGTGGACGTGGACCACGTCCGGGGCGAAGGCGCGCAGCTCGCGCCGCATAGCGGTGATCCCGTCCGGGAACACCCCGAGGTTGGAGACGGCGCCGTTGGCGCCGAACCCGAGGGTTCGCCCGAGCGGCACGAGGTAGTCCGGAGCCCGGTGCGGCTCGGGCCGGGCACGGTGAAGCAGCCGGCTCAGCCGATCGGGCGGGTCCCAGGGGGCAAGCACGCGAAGCTCGTGACCGCGGCCGATCAAGTGCTCGGCCAATGCCTCGACGTGCCGGTTCACGCCCCCCGGATAGGTCCAGGAATAGGGCGAGACTATGGCGACACGCACCGGCCGGATGGTAGCTGGGCTACGCGGGCGCCTGGGTACGGGTGTCCCCCGTCCTGCGGCGGGGGCGGGGTGCATCGTCGCGCGTCGCCCAGAAGAACCCCGCGCTGACCGCGAGGTAGATCGTTCCCAGCACCAGCAGGATCGAGCCGGAGTCGTTGGCGAGCGTGCCGACCAGCACTCCGACCAGCGCGCCGATGAACCCGTCGCGGGCCGGGCGCCGGTCCCCGAACCAGCCCAGCACCCGGCGCCAGCGCACGAGGCCCGCCACCAGCACCACCGCGGCGCAGGCAAGCAGTTCTGGGTAGACCGGATCGGTGAACGTGCGCACCATCAGGGTCAGGCGACGATCGAGCACGTCGGCGACCTCGCCGGCCTCGCCGGCGCCGAGCACCGAGCGGGAGAAGTGCGCGCCGCCGAGCGCCAGGTCGATCGCGACCAGTGCCGCGACCCCGCCGACCCCGGCGGCCACGACCAGGGCGACCGTCCGCTGCAGCGAGAGCCCGAGCGAGAGCGCCACCGCCGTCCCGCCCCCGACCCCGAGCACGATCGCCGCGCCGACGTCGGCGCCGAAGCGCCCGGGGGCGAAGGCCGCGGCGGCGACCACCGCGACGACCGCGAACCAGGCCGCGGCGCGGCGGCCATCGCTCGGGGCGTCCGATCCCGCGGCTGCGGCCGCGACCCGGCCGGCCGCCCCACTCGACAGGAAAGCACCGGTGCCGACCAGGGTCAGGGTGGTCAGGATCGCCTCGTGCTCGTTGCCGATGCCGAAGAACCGCACCCCGCCGCCCGGGTTCGGCCCGAGCACCGAGAGCGCTGTCAGCGGCGAGCCGGCGACCACGTCCACCGCGTGGGCGCCGACGGTCGCCGCGCAGGCGAGGGCGAGCCCGGCGCAGCCGGGAAGCGCCGCAGCGGTGGCGGCGGCCAGGGCCACCGATCCGAAGCCGACCACCAACCCACCGCCCAGCTCGCCGAGGTCGAGGGCGGCCTCGGCGAGCACGGTCAACGGCGCCCAGGCGCAGGCGAGGGCGAGCAGCCGAAGCGCAACCCGGGCGCCGCGGCGACCGAGCACGAGCGCCGCGATCGCCGTCAGCGCCAGCCAGGCGGCGAGCGGGACCAGGGCGACGAGGTCGCGGCTGGGCCGGTCGCCGAGCCGGTCTCGCAGGTCGTCGACCGCGGCCGGGTCGTGCTCGCCCGCCGAGCGGATCGTGCTGCCGTTGACCTCGCCGGGGACGCCGACATCGAAGTGCCCGAGGATCGTCGGGGCGAGGTCGGTGCTGGTTACGACGCCGTCGGTGCGGGTCGAGTCGGACGTCAGGTCGCCGTCGAAGCCGGGCCCGGCGATTCCGATCGGCAGCAGGCCCTCGGGTGGCGGTGCGGCGACCATGGCGATCAGCAGGTCGTCACCGCCGAGCGCACCGGCGACCGGCGCGAGCTCCGAGAGCTGAAGCCGCAGCACGCTGAGCCCGGGCCCGCAGCCGGCGCGGCCGCAACGCTCGTCCGGCACCGTGGTAACCCTGCCGTCCTGGTCGACCGCGATCAACGCTGCCTGTTTGCCGTCCGGCTCGACCGAGACCCGGACCCCCGCCTCGGCGAGGGTGGTGGCGAGCAGGCCGGGAACCACCTCGGCCGGAGCGTCCTCGGCCCGCTCACGCACGCGCTCCCAGGCCTCCGCCGGCACGCCGCGCTCGCCGACCACGAGGCGCGGGAGCTCGGGGCCGTAGAGGGCCTCGTTAACCCGGTTTCCCTGGGTGATGTCGAGGTAGGTCTGCGCCCCCGGAACCGCCCCGAGGCCGGCGCTCATCACTCCCGGAGCGATCTCGCCCGCGGCGGCGATCTCCTCGACCGTGGTCCCGTAGGGGAGCACGGCGACGACCGCGCGGGGCTTGGCTTGCGCCGGCGCCGCCGTGGCGGCGAGCCAGCAGCCGAGCGCTAGCATCGCGAGGGTGGCTGAGCGGACGTACGCCAAGTTCACGTTCTTCAAGCTCGATCCCGCCTGGCAGCGCCGCGAACCGAACGCGCGGGCGGAGGATAAACGGGAGTTCCTCGCCGCCTGCGAGGACTTCGCCATCGACCGCAGCCTCCGCGCCTACTCGACCGTGGGCACCCGCGGCGACACCGACCTCCTGCTGCTCACCCAGAGCCCGGTGCTCGAGGAGATCCACACGTTCCATGTGGTGCTCGCGCAGAGCGGGCTCGCCAAGTGGATGACGATCCCCCACTCCTACCTGGCGATGACCAAGCGCTCGCCGTATTCGGACTCGGAGGCGCGGCCGGAGATCTGCACCTCGGAGCGCAGGTACCTGTTCATCTACCCGCTCGACAAGCGCCGCGACTGGTACCGGCTGCCGCTGGAGGAGCGGCGGCGAATCATGGAGGAGCACATCGCGATCGGCCGCCGCCACCCGGAGATCACCATCAACACCGCCTATTCGTTCGGCCTCGACGATCAGGAGTTCGTGGTCTCCTTCGAGGCCGACGATCCCGGGCTGTTCCTCGACCTGGTCCAGGAGCTGCGCCCGTCCGAGTCGAGCTCGCACACGCTGCGCGACACG
Organism: Solirubrobacterales bacterium; assembly: GCA_050697155.1. Lineage (GTDB taxonomy): Bacteria > Actinomycetota > Thermoleophilia > Solirubrobacterales > 70-9 > JBOGZD01. Next base: position 7,399 of record JBOGZD010000080.1, read on the forward strand.
CCGATCTTCACCTGCATCTCGATGTCCGTGGGGCGCGCACTCGACGCCCTGGACGGCAGCGCCACGGCGCGCTCGGCGCCGGCGCTGGCCTAGTTGCTGCACTAGCGATCACCTACCCTTTCGCGCTCCGATGGCTCAACTGGGGACACCCGAGCACCCGCTGCGGGCCGCGGTCGTCGGCTCCGGGCCGGCCGGCTTCTATACCGCCGAGGCGTTGCTGCGGCGCGACGACGTCGCGGTCGAGGTCGACATGTTCGACCGCCTGCCGACCCCGTTCGGCCTGGTGCGCGCCGGTGTCGCGCCCGACCACCCGAAGATCAAGTCGGTGATCCGGGTCTACGAGAAGACCGCTGCGCGCGAGGGCTTTCGCTTCTTCGGCAACGTCGAGATCGGGGCGGACGTAGGCGTCGCCGAGCTCGCCGAGCGCTACGCGGCGATCGTCTACGCCTACGGGACGGCCGTCGATCGCCACCTCGGGATCCCCGGCGAGGACCTGCCGGGCTCACGGTCGGCCACCGAGTTCGTCAACTGGTACAACGCCCACCCGGACTTCGCCGACTCGGAGTTCGACCTCTCTTGCGAGCGGGCGGTGGTGATCGGCAACGGCAACGTCGCCGCCGACGTCGCCCGGATGCTCGCGCTGCCGCGCGCCGAGCTCGACGTCACCGACACCGCCGACCACGCGATCGAGGCACTGGCCCGCAGCCGGATCCGGGAGATCGTCATCCTCGGCCGGCGGGGCCCGGCACAGGCCGCGTTCACGAACCCCGAGGTCCGGGAGCTGGGCGAGCTCACCGACGCCGACATCGTCGTCGACCCGGCCGAGGTCGAGCTGGACGAGGTCAGCCGGGCATTCGTCGAGTCGGACGACTGCGACCCGACCAACAAGCGCAACGTCGAGATCTTCACCGAGTTCTCGCAGCGCGCTCCGGAGGGCAAGCCGAAGCGGGTGGTGATGCGATTCCTGCGCTCGCCGGTCGAGCTCCAGGGCGAGGGCAGGGTCGAGCGGGTGATCGTCGGCCGCAACGAGCTCGTCCGCGACGACTCAGGCGCGATCCGGGCCCGCGACACCGGCGAGCGCGAGGAGATCGAGTGCGGGCTGGTGCTGCGCTCGATCGGCTACCGCGGGGTCCCGCTCGACGGCACCCCGTTCGATGCCGCTCGCGGGCTGATCCCGAACCAGGGCGGGCGCGTCAACGACCCCGACTCCGGCGAGCAGCTCCCCGGCCACTACGCGGTGGGCTGGATCAAGCGCGGCCCGTCCGGCGTCATCGGCACGAACAAGAAGGACGCCCAGGAAACCGTCGACAACCTGTTCGCCGACCTCGAGGACGGCAACGTCCCGGACCGCGCGCCCGCGGAGCCGGCGGTCGAGGAGCTCCTGGCCGAGCGCGCCGGCGACCACATCACCTACATGGACTGGCAGGCGATCGACCGCGCCGAGATCGCCGCCGGCGAGCCCCACGGCCGCCCGCGGATCAAGTTCTGCCGGGTCGCCGAGATGGTCGCGGCAGCCCGCGCGGCGGATGCCGTCGCGGCGGAGTAGGACGCGGGCCGCTGTGCTGTAGTCCCCCCGTGGCGGATCTGGACGAGATCAAGGGGATGATCGAGGCGGCGCTGCCGGGGGCGGAGGTCGAGGTGCTCGACGAGGGCGGCGGGGATCACCTCAGGGCGATCGTCGCCGCGCCGCAGTTCGACGAGATGCAGCGGATCGACCAGCACCGGGCGATTCGCAACGCCGTCCGCGAGCGGTTCGAGGACGGGTCGATCCACGCGCTCTCGATCGAGACCACGGTCCTCGGGTCGAGCTGAGCGCCCTCCCGGGGGCCGGCGTGGCGGTTCGCTACGCTGGGCGCATGCCAGCCGATCCGCAGCTCAAGCAGAAGGTCGAGGAGGTCATCTCGGACAACCCGGTGCTCTTGTTCATGAAGGGGACGCCGGAGACGCCGCAGTGCGGCTTCTCGATGCGCGTGGTCGGAGTCCTCCAGCAGCTGGGGGTCGAATACGGCGCGATCGACGTGCTGCCGGCGCTGCAGCCTCTGCGCGAGGTGACGAGCGAGCTCTCCGACTGGCAGACCTTCCCCCAGCTCTACGTCAACGGCGAGCTGGTGGGCGGCTGCGACATCGTCGAGGAGATGTTCGAGTCGGGCGAGCTGGCTGACCTGCTCGGCGCCGAGCAGCCGGACGACACCGAGCGGCCACAGCCTGAGCGGATCCTGCCAGGCGGGCCACAGCAGAGCCCGCCGATGAACCCCGGCTGAGGCGGCTGCAAAGCGGCGTTGACTAGACGGAGGCCGTCTGCTCGGCGGCGTCGTCCTTGACCTGGAACGAGGAGCCGCAGCCGCATGCGGCGACCACGTTCGGGTTGTTGACCGTGAAGCCGGCGCCCTGAAGCCCGTCGACGTAGTCGACCTCGGAGCCGAACACGAACTGCATGCTGAGCTTGTCGACGATCACGGCGACGCCGTTGTGCTCGAAGACGTGGTCATCGTCCTTGGCGGCGTCGAGCGCGAGCGCGTACTGGAACCCCGAGCAGCCGCCACCGCGGACGGCGACGCGCAGCGCCTGCTCCGCCTCGCCCGTGGGGACCAGCTCGCGGATCTTCTCCGCGGCCGTGTCGGTGACGGTCACCGCTGACTCAGGGGCCTCCATCTCGCTTCACATTGTATAGGCCAGGGCCGCCGCCGAAATCCTCCGCTACGCGTCGGGTCTCGGCCGATCCCGGTACTTCCAATCGAGGTACTGGAGGATCCGCTTCGAGTCGTGGACGATCTCGTCGCCGTCGACGAGCACGGGCACCCGGCGCTGGCGCGTGAGCTCCTCGATCTCGGGGCGCGAAGAGCGGCGCTGGGCGACCCGCTCGGTGCGGTGCTCGAGGCCGAGCTTGCGCAGTCGCCTCGAAACGGCTCCGCACGGGCAGAGCACGTCGGTCGGGGTCCGGCAGCGGTAGAGGACGATCACCGCCCGGCCAGCCTCTCGGCGGCCCGCAGCGCCCAGCCGAACGCGTCGAGCGCCAGCCGCTCGGGCCCCGGCGCACCGGTTCGCCCGGCGAGCTGGTCGAGCTGCCAGCGCACCGCCTCCTCGAGCGTCTCCTCGTGCGGCCGGGGCGCGAATCCGAGCTCGTCGCGGGCCTTCTTGTTGCGATAGGTCCACCAGAGCATCGCCGAGCGCGCCTCGTCCGGGGCGATGCCCGGCAGCGGAACACCGGTTAGCTGCGAGGCGTCGATCCCGGCGCGCAGAAGGCGGGCGGGCAGCTTCACCGGCGGCGGCGCGACGCCCGAGATCCGGGCCAGATCGGCGAACAGCCGGTCGAGGGTGAAATTGCGCCCGCCGAGGATGTAGCGCTCGGAGACCTCGCCCCGCTCGTCGGCGAGCAGGTGCCCGGTGGCGACGTCGCGGACGTCGACGATGTTGATGCCGCCGTCGACGTAGGCGGGAATCTGCCGCAGCAGGAAGCGGCGCACCAGCGACATCGACGTCCCGGTCGGATCGTCCGGGCCGAAGACGAAGGACGGGTTGACGATCACCACCGGCAGCCCGTGCGCGGCGAGGCGGAAGGCCTCCAGCTCCGCCTCGTGCTTGGAGTTGACGTAGGCGATCCCGAGGTGCCCGATCTCGAACGGCGACGACTCGTCCGCGGCCCGGTTCGGGGCCGCGACGCCGATCGCGCCGACCGAGGAAGTGTGGACGAGCCGCTCGACCTTCGCCTCGCTCGCCTCCTCGAAGACGAGCCGCGCGCCGCGCAGGTTGACGTCGAAGACCGCCTTGCGGTCGCGGGCGCGCAGCGACGTCCGCCCGGCCACGTGGAACACCCGCGCGACGTCCTTGACCGCCCGCCGGACCGCGCGCCGGTCGGTGACGTCGCCGACCGTGCGCTCGAACTCGATCCCCTCGAGGTGGTCGAGGCTCGACGTCCTGCGGACCAGCAGCCGCAGCTCATCGCCCCGGTCGGCGAGAGCGCGGACGAGATGCGAGCCGATGAACCCGGTCGCCCCGGTCACCAGGGTCTTCGTCTTTGCCATTCGGGCTGATCCTAGACCGCCGATTCAGCCCTCCCCCACACCGCTGCCGTGATAAGACCCTTTGCGATGAGCACGGGCGCGCGCACGGCGATCGTCACCGACACGACCGCCTATCTGCCCGGCGAGCTCGTCGCCGAGCACGGGATCGAGCTGGTCAGCCTCTACATGACTCTCGACGGCGACCAGCGGCGCGAGTCCGAGATCTCGACCGGCGAGTACTCGGACTTCTATGAGCGGATCCGCCGCAGCGCCGGCGGCGCGACCACCTCGCAGCCGTCCGTGGGCGACTTCCTCTCGGTCTACGAGCCGCTGCTCGCCGACGGGCGCGAGGTCGTCTCGATCCACATCTCGGCCGGGATCTCGGGGACCTGCGAGGCGGCGATGCAGGCCCGCGAGAAGCTGATCGCCGATGGCAAGGGCGGGGAGCGCATCCAGGTACGCGACAGCCGCTCCGGCTGCGGCGGGCAGGGGCTGCTCGTCCTCGCGGCCTCGGCCGCCGCCGCGGGCGGCGCCGACGGCGCGACGACGCTGGCGGCTGTCGACCGCGCCCGCGACGGCCTGCGGATGTGGTTCGCGATCGACACGCTCGAGTACCTGCGGCGGGGCGGGCGGATAGGCGCCGCCCAGGCGTGGCTGGGCTCGGCGCTTCAGGTAAAGCCGATCCTCACCCTCGAGGACGAGATCACCCCGGTCGAGCGCGTGCGGACCCGCCGGCGCGCCTTCGAGCGCATGGTCGAGTTCGCCCGCCAGCGCAGGGACGCCGGCGCCGGCGCCTGGGTCGTCCAGCACATCCACGACCCCGACGGCGCCCGCCGTCTGGTCGACGAATGCCGCCAGGTCTTCGGCTCGGACCCGGTCTTCGTCTCGGAGATCGGGCCAGTGATCGGCGCTCACATCGGCCCCGGCCTGCTCGGGTTCGGCGGCATGCCGAGCGAGCCGCTCGGCTGACCGCCCCCGCGCGCGAGCGAAACGCCGGGGCTCAGCGGCGGCGCAGGGCGATCAGGCCGCCGACCGCGAAGCCGACGATCGCCGCGCCGATCACCAGCTCACGCCGGTGCTCGCGGACCTGGCGCCGCCAGTCGGTGAGCTCGCCAACCCGATTGCGAAGCGCCTCGACCGAGTGCGAGAGCTCCGCGCGCTGTCGCTCGATCTCGGCGCGGATCTCGCCCGAGCTGCGTCCAGGGGCTCCGGGCGCCGGGCGAGCGACCGGCTCGCCGGCGCCGCTGACGTAGACGTCTGTGGCGTCGCTCAAAGTGGCTCCCGAGCTGCGGGGGTGGTGCCGGACTCGAGCGTCTGCTTGATCCGCTTGCCCTCCTCGATCGCCATGTCCGGGGTCGGCGGGGCGCCCGCCCTGACCGCGCGGAAGGCGATCAACCCGGCGACCGCCGCGATCACGAACCAGAGCACCGCCTCGACCAGGAACCCGAGCCAGACCGTGTCCTCGAAGAACAGATCGTTGAGCAGCCAGGCGAAGGCGTGCAGCAGCATCGCCAGCCCGAGAAGGGCGAAGATCCCCGCCGCGATCCCGACCACCGAGCCACGGACCAGCTTCGAGACCTTCTCGGAGACCTCGGCCTTCGCCAGCTCGATCTCCTCGCGGACCAGGGTCGAGACGCGCTCGGAGACGTCGAAGACGAGCTCGCCGACCGAGCGGTCCTGGTCGGGCGTGGGTCCGGTCACTCCGGAGGATCCTCTCCGAAAAGCCGCTGCCAGATCACGGTCGAGAGCCGCATTGCAACCACGCTCGCAAGCGCCCCCGTGGCGGCGACGAGGCCGGTCCAGAGCAGTCGCTTGACGATCTCGTTCTCCATCGGGGCTGACGCT
>JBOGZD010000081.1:0-13060 GCA_050697155.1 Solirubrobacterales bacterium
GCCGCGGCGCCGGCGGCGGCGCCCGTAGCCGCGCCCGCCGAGCCGGACCGTGAGCTGCTGCAGGCCGTCCAGGCGGCGACCTCGCTGCTAAAGGCCTATCGCACCCACGGGCACCTCGCCGCCCGGGTCAACCCGCTCGGCGGGGAGCCGAAGGGGGATCCGGCGCTCGAGCCCGAGAACCTCAATCTGACGCCGGAGCTGATGTCGCGGATCCCGGCCTCGATCCTGCGCTGCGGGGTCGAGGGCGAGACGCTGCTCGACGCGCTGCCCAGGATGCGCGAGGCCTACTGCGGCTCGATCGCCTACCAGATCGAGCACCTCTCCTCGCACCAGCAGCGGATGTGGCTGCGCGAGAGGATCGAGACCGGCACCCACCGGGTGCCGTTCACGGCCGAGGAGAAGCGGGCGCTGCTCTCGCGCCTGCTCGAGGTCTTCCAGTTCGAGCGCTTCCTGCAGAAGGCCTATCTGGGCCAGAAGATGTTCTCGATCGAGGGCCTCGACGTCTCCGTGCCGATGATCGACGAGCTGGTCACGCTGGCCCGGCGCGCCGGCGCCGCCGAGGTCGTGATCGGGATGGCGCACCGGGGCCGGCTCGCGGTGCTCGCCCACAACCTCGGCCGCTCGGTCGAGTCGATCCTGGCGGAGTTCGAGGGCGCGAAGGCGCTCGAACAGGTGAAGGCGATCGCGGCGCTTCCGCACGCGGGGACCGGCGACGTCAAGTACCACCACGGCGCCGAGGGGATGTTCTCGACCCGCGACGGCGACGAGATCAAGGTCCGGCTCTATCCGAACCCCAGCCACCTCGAGTTCGTCGACCCCGTGGTCACCGGCGGCGCGCGCGCCGCGCAGACCGAGCATTCGGGGCCCAAGCTCAAGCACAATCACGAGGCGGCTGTGGCGCTGCTGCTCCACGGCGACGCCGCCTTCCCGGGCCAGGGGGTGGTCGCCGAAACCCTCAACCTCCAGGCGCTGGAGGGCTACTCGACCGGCGGCACGATCCACCTGATCACCGACAACCAGGTGGGCTTCACCACCGATCCCGAGGAGGGGCGCTCGACCCCGTACGCCGCCGACATGGCGAAGGGGTTCAACTGCCCGATCATCCACGTCAACGCCGACGACGTCGAGGCCTGCATCTCGGCGATGCGGCTCGCGATGGCCTATCGCGAGCGCTGGGGCCGCGACGTGGTCATCGACCTGATCGGCTACCGCCGCTACGGCCACAACGAGACCGACGAGCCCGCCTACACCCAGCCGCAGATGGCCGCGACGATCAAGGCCCATCCACCGGCCTCCGAGATCTATGCCGAGCAGCTTGCCAAGGAGGGCGTGGTCACCCCCGACGACGTCGAGGCCGATGCCAAGCAGCGGCTCTCCAGCCTGCAGACGACCCTCAAGGAGCTGCGGGCGAAGATGGAGACGGGCGAGTACGAGGACCCGAGCTCGACCGCGCTCGGCACCGGCGAGCTCGACCGTACGAAGAGCCCCGAGGTCGACACCGCGGTGTCGGAGAAGCGGCTGCGGTCGCTGAACGAGGAGCTGCTGCGAGTCCCCGACAGCTTCACCGTGCATCGCAAGCTGCGCAAGCCGCTGATGAGCCGGGTGGAGAGGATCGACCAGGGCGAGATCGACTTCGGGCACGCCGAAAGCCTCGCCTTCGCCTCGCTGCTCACCGAGGGGACCCACATCCGGCTCACCGGCCAGGACACCGAGCGGGGCACGTTCTCGCATCGCCACCTCACCCTGCACGACGAGAAGACCGGCCTGCGCTACGTGCCGATCCAGAACCTCTCCGGCGCCCTGGCGCCGTTCGAGCTCCACAACAGCCCGCTTTCCGAGGCCGCCTGCCTCGGGTTCGAATACGGCTACTCAGCCGCCTCGCCGGAGAGCCTGATCCTCTGGGAGGCGCAGTTCGGCGACTTCGTCAACTCCGGCCAGGTGATCGTCGACAGCTTCATCGTCTCCGGGGAGTCGAAGTGGGGACAGACGACGCGCCTCACCCTGCTGCTGCCGCACGGCTACGAGGGCTCGGGCCCGGAGCACTCGAGCGCCCGGATCGAGCGCTTCATCGCGCTCTCGGCGGAGGGGAACATCCGGCTCGCCAATCCGACCACCGCGGCCCAGTACTTCCATCTGCTGCGCCGCCAGGCGCGGATCGCGAAACCGCGGCCGCTGGTCGTCTTCACCCCGAAGGGGCTGCTGCGCCTGCCCGCGGCGGCGGCGTCGCTGGAGGAGCTCACCTCCGGCGCGTTCCAGTTCGTGCTCGACGACCCGCGCGCGACCGAGCGCCGCGAGCAGGTCGAGCGCCTGGTGCTCTGCAGCGGCAAGATCTACTACGACATCGACCAGCACGACCATCGCGAGCAGGCGACCTCGGTCGCGATCGCCCGGGTCGAGCTGCTCTACCCGTTCGCCCGCAACGAGATCGAGGCGGTCATCGGCGCCTACCCCAACCTCAAGCAGATCGTCTGGGCACAGGAGGAGCCGATGAACATGGCGGCCTGGAAGGTGATGGTCCGCCGGCTGCCCGACCTGCTCCCCGAGGGCGTCGAGCTGCGCTACGTCGGGCGCCCCCAGCGCGCCAGCCCGAGCGAGGGCTACCCGGCCGCCCACCGCCTCGAGCAGGAGCGGATCGTGCTCACGGCGCTGGAGGGGTAGCCCCCGGCGGCGCATCAACCGGCTGTCCTGGATTGGTGGTCGTATAGACCACTTAGGCAGGACAGCCGGGCTGATTACAGCGCTAGCAGCTTCGCTCGCGGTCGCGGCCGGGGCCGCCCTTGCAGCGGTCGCGGCCCGGGCCGCCCTTGAGGCGGTCCTTGCCGCCGCCGCCTCGGAGGCGGTCCTTGCCGCCGCCGCCGCGCAGCTCGTCGTTACCGCCGCCGCCACGCAAGTCGTCGGCGCCGCCGCCGCCGCGGAGCTCGTCGTTGCCGCCGCCGCCGCGCAGGTCGTCCTTCTTGCCGCCTCCGCGCAGATCGTCGGCGCCGCCGCCCTTGGCGAAGTCCTTGCCTCCGCCGGTCCGCACGTCGTCGGCGCCGCCGCGCGAGCAGACGATGTCCCTTCCGGGGCCGGTCCTGATCTCATCGGCCCGGCCGGTGCCGACGACGACGTCGCGGCCGCCGGTGCCGGTGACCTCGACGCCCGGGGACGCGACGATGGTCGCCGTCTTGCCGCGGCAGCGAGGGGGGTTTCCGCCACTGCCGCCCGGGGCGGTGGCGCACGCGCTTGGCTGATCGCCGACCAAGCGGTAGACGGTGTCCTCCTCCTGTGAGGCCACGTAGAGCCGGCAGGCGGAGTCCTGGCCGAACGAGCTCAGACCGCCCACGCCGACGCCCTCGGAGCGATCGCCGGAGGCGCTCGGAAGCGCGGGGACGAGCGACCGGATCTCGCCCTCGTAGTAGTCGGCGTAGAGGTAGCGGCCGAAGAGGTCGCCGAGACCGCCGTCGCGGACCACGTAGCCGCCGGTGATCGCGGCCCCGCCGCTGTACTGGTGGATGGGATCCGTGTACTGGCCATCGCAGGCGGCGTGATTCTCATGGAACGCGAGGCCCTCGCGACAGTCCCAGCCGAAGTCGCGGCCACGCCCGGAGTTCGGCGCCGGGTCGAAGTTGACCTCCTCCCAGGTGTCCTGGCCGACGTCGCCGATCAGCAGGTCGCCGGTGAGCGCGTCGAAGGAGAAACGCCACGGGTTGCGCAGGCCGTAGCTCCAGATCTCGTCCCTGCCGTCGACGTCGACGAACGGGTTCGAGTTCGGGACGGTGTACTCCGCCCCGCCGCTCGGCAGCGGGTCGATCCGCAGGAGCTTGCCGAGGAGAACGTCCAGATTCTGCGCGTTCTCCTCGGGGTCGTGCTGACCTCCGCCGTCCCCGGTGCCTACGTAGAGCATCCCGTCGGGCCCGAACTGGAGCTGGCCGCCGTTGTGGTTCGTCTGGTCGGGGTGCGGGATCGGGAGCACCACGCGCCGTGTGGGCTCGCCAGCGCCCAGCGTGAACTCGTCGATCTCGTTATTGCCGGCGCTGTTCGTGTAGTAGACGTAGAGGCGACCGCTGCTCGGGAAGTCGGCCGGCAGGGCCACGGACAAAAGTCCCTCCTCGAGACCACAGGGGCCGCAGAGCAGGCCCGACTCGTCGAGGTCGAGGACGGTGCTCACCGCTCCCCCCTCCACAAGCCTCAGCCTCCCCCCCTGCTCGGTCACGAACAGCCGATCCGGGTTCGAGGGGTCCGAGGTGACGTAGGTGGGGTCATCGAACGTGCCCGGCGGCGCGATCGGCTGCAGCGTCAGCGCGCTCGCCGGCGCCGCGGATGCGAGCACGGCGACAACGATCGCCACGAAAAGGCCCCTGCGCGCTGCGATGGCGGCACCCTATACATCCCGGGCCCCGTCGGTCCGCTAACAATCGCCGGCCGTGACGGGAGAGCGACCATCGGAGGCGCTGCGCAGGCCGGTTCCCGGACCGCTGTTCCCATGGGTCAAGCGCGCCTCCTGGGTCGAGCTGGCGCTGTTCGCCGGCCTGCTCACCGTCTGGCTGCTGCCGGGCCTGGAGCACGAGACCTTCGTGCTCGGCCTGGCCCACGGGATCGGCTTCATCGCCCTGGCGCTGCTGATCTGGGTCGCGGTCCTGCGCCACGAGGCCCCCTACACCCTGCTCGGCGCCACCCTGACCCCGGCCGGGCCCGTCGGCAGCGTGATCGCGATCGCATGGATCGAGCGAAAACAGGCATAGAGAGGGGCGGGACCGCGAAGGGGGTCACGCGGCCCGCCCCCTGCTAACCCCCTTTTGACACGTTTCGATTTCCCGGTCTACCCGTTCCCCGCCTTGTCAACCACAGCGCGGAGGGCCCGATAGCCACAGCGCGTAGGCCCGATAGCCACAGCGCGGAGGGCCCGATAGCCACAACGCGGAGGGCCCGAAAACCAAGCAGGTCGGCCGGCGCAGGCCGGGCGGCGAAGCGAGCGTACGTATCGGGTACGTGAGCGAGACGCCCGGTCGGCGCCGGCCGAGATGCGCCGGTTTGCAAGGCCCGAAGTATTGGCGGGGCGGGGCCGCGGGAGGCAGGGGGTCCACACGGCCCGCGCCCTCGCCAGCGCGTCGGTAGCCAGGGAGGGATGCCGACGCGATCGTCCCCGGAGGCGGGACTGGCCGGGGACGAGTTTTGTAAGAAGCCCTCCCGCGCGGGTAGCCCCATTCTGACTCATCCGCTATCGCGGTGTCAACCGCTCTGTGCGAACTTCTTGGCCGGGCGGCCGAACTCGAATCCCCCGCGTGCCCGGGGACGCGGCGATTCGGAGTCGGGTCAGCCGGTGCGCAGGTCGCGCAGCACCCGGTGCAGGATGCCGCCGTTCTGGTAGTAGCGGACCTCGTTCGGGGTGTCGAGCCGCACCGTGGCATCGAACTCCACCGGGTCGCCGCCGTCGCGACGGGCGCTCACACCAACCGACTTCGCCTCCCCGTTCTCGAGGTCGCCGACGTCGAAGGTCTCCTCGCCCGTGAGCCCTAGCGACTCCGCCGACTCGCCGTCGGCGAACTGCAGCGGCAGCACACCCATACCGATCAGGTTCGAGCGGTGGATGCGCTCGAAGCTCTCCGCGATCACCGCTCGGACGCCGAGCAAGGCGGTCCCCTTCGCCGCCCAGTCGCGCGACGACCCCGAGCCGTACTCCTTGCCGGCGAGCACGACCAGCGGCAGCCCCTCCTCGGCGTAGGCCATCGCCGCCCCGTAGATCGTCGTCTCCTCGCCGCCGGGGAAGCGCCGGGTAAAGCCGCCCTCGCGCTCGACCAGCTGATTGCGCAGGCGCACGTTGGCGAACGTGCCGCGGATCATCACCTCGTGGTTGCCGCGCCTTGACCCGTAGGAGTTGAAGTCGCGCGGCTCGACCCCGTTCTCGATCAGCCAGCGCCCGGCCGGGCTGTCCTTCTTGATCGCGCCGGCGGGCGAGATGTGGTCGGTGGTGACGCTGTCGCCGAGCACGGCCAGCACCCGGGCGCCGGAGATCGGCTCGATCGGCTGCGGCTCGGGGTCCATCTCCTCGAAGAACGCGGGCTTGCGCACGTAGGTGGAGTCGGGCCACGTGTAGCGATCGCCCTCGGGCGTGTCGAGCTCGCGCCAGCGATCGTCGCCGGTGAAGACGTCGGCGTAGCTCTTGGTGAACATGTCGGAGCGGATCGCGTCATCGACCGCCCCCTTCACCTCCTCCGAGGACGGCCAGATGTCGCTCAGGTGGACCGGGTTGCCGTCGGCGTCCTCGCCGAGCGGCTCGGAGGTCAGGTCGAGGTCCATGCGGCCGGCGAGCGCGTAGGCGACGCACAGTGGCGGCGAGGCGAGGTAGTTGTTGCGCACGTCCTGCTGGATCCGGCCCTCGAAGTTGCGGTTTCCGGAGAGCACCGAGCAGACGACCAGGTCGTTCCCGTTCACGGCCTCGGAGATCGCCTCCGGCAGCGGCCCCGAGTTGCCGATGCACGTGGTGCACCCGTAGCCGACCAGGTTGAAGCCGAGCCGGTCGAGGTACTCGGTCAGGTCCGACTGGTCGAGGTAGTCGGTGACCACGTTCGAGCCCGGGGCGAGCGAGGTCTTCACCCACGGCTTGCTCTCGAGCCCGCGCTCGACCGCCTTGCGCGCCAGCAGCCCGGCGCCGATCATCACCGTCGGGTTCGAGGTGTTGGTGCAGCTGGTGATCGCTGCGATCACCACGCGGCCGTGGTCGATGTCGGTCTCGGTCCCGTCCTCGAGCGTCACCGAGACCGGCTCGGCGGTGCGCTCCTCGACCACGGTGCCGCCGGCGTGGCGCGGCTTGCCGCGATCGTCGTTGTGCTGCTCGCCCGGCGGGTCCGATGCCGGAAACGTGCCGGCGACCGCCTCGTCGTAGCCGTTGCCGAGGCTCTCGGCGGCCTCGGGGTCGAACTCCTTCAGCGACTCGAGGAACGCCCCCTTGGCGTCGGCGAGCGCGATCCGGTCCTGGGGTCGCTTCGGCCCCGCGATCGACGGCTCGACCTCCCCCAGGTCGAGCTCGAGCGTCTCGGAGAAGGTCGGGTCGTCGGAGTCCTGGTCGTGGAAGAGCCCCTGCTCGCGGGCGTAGGCGTCGACGAGCTCGATCAGCTCGGTCGGCCGGCCGGTGAACTCGAGGTAGCGAAGCGTCTCGCTGTCGACCGGGAAGATCGCGCAGGTCGAGCCGAACTCCGGCGACATGTTGCCGATCGTCGCCCGGTCGGCGAGCCCGAGCGTGTGCAGGCCGGGGCCGAAGAACTCGACGAACTTGCCCACCACCCCGCGCTCGCGCAGCATCTCGGTGACCGTGAGCACGAGGTCGGTCGCGGTCGAGCCCTCGGGCAGCTCGCCGTCGAGCTTGAAGCCGACCACCTGCGGCAGCAGCATCGAGATCGGCTGCCCGAGCATCGCCGCCTCGGCCTCGATCCCGCCGACCCCCCAGCCGAGCACGCCGAGGCCGTTGATCATCGTCGTATGCGAGTCGGTCCCGACGAGGGTGTCGGGATAGGCCTGGGTGGTCCCGTCGACCTCGCGCCGGAAGACGACCTGGCCGAGGTACTCGAGGTTGACCTGGTGGCAGATGCCGGTCGCCGGCGGGACGACGCGGAAGTTGTCGAACGCCTGCTGGCCCCAGCGCAGGAACGCATACCGCTCGCCGTTGCGCTCGTAGTCGCGGTCGGCGTTGATGTCGAAGGCGCGCGCGTTGCCGAACGCGTCGACCTGGACCGAGTGGTCGATGATCAGGTCGACCGGCACCTGCGGGTTGATCTGGGCCGCATCGGAGCCGAGCTCCTCGATCGCGTCGCGCATCGCCGCCAGGTCGACGATCGCGGGCACCCCGGTGAAGTCCTGCATCAGCACGCGCGCCGGCTGGAAGGGGATCTCCTCGGCCGGCTCGGCCTTCGCATCCCAGCTCGCGATCGTCTCGACGTCCTTTGCGGTGACCGCGTCGCCGTCCTCGAGCCGCAGCGCGTTCTCGAGCAGGACCTTGAGCGAGTACGGAAGCCTCGCGACGTCGAGCCTCCGCTGCAGCACGTCGAGGCGGTAGATCTCGTAATCACGCCCCGAGACGTTGAGAGTGTCCTTGGCGCCGAAGCTGTCGCTCATTACCTCAGTATCCAACTTCCCAATCGCCGAACCACTTCCGCGGCTCTTACCCGGCATCCCGCCATCGAGTCGTGGCCGGGCGTCAGAGCCGCGGGCTCAGTAGAAGCGCCCAGCGATCCGGGGGCGGCGATGGGCGAAGTTGGCGCCCACCCGCTGGGCGATCGGGGCGACCTCGACCTCGGCCCGGTCGCGCTCGATCGCGGCGGCGACCCCCTCCCCGACCTCCTCCGGCGAGCTCGTGCCGAACAGGCCGGGGTTCGCGCCCCCGCGGGCGAACATCCCCGCGTCGCGGATGAAGCCGGGCGAGACGACCGAAACCCCGACCCCGTCGCGGGCGAGATCCTTGCGCAGCCCGAGTCCGAACGTGCGCAGGCCCGCCTTGGTCGCCGAGTAGAGCGACGAGCGGGCGTTGACCGCCTTCGCGGCCAGCGACGCGATCAGAACCACGTGGCCCGAGCCGCGCTCGCGCATCGGCCCGCTCGCGGCGCGCGCCATCCGGATCGGCGCCTCGAGGTTCACCCGCACGAGGTCGGCGATCTGCTCCGGCCCGACCTCGCGAAACCGTCCGGGGGTGCCGAGGCCCGCGTTGGCGACCAGCACGTCGAGCTCACCGGCCTCGGCGACCACCCGTTCCGCGGCGCCCTCCTCGGCGAGGTCGGCGACGATCGTGCGGTGGCCCTCGCCGGGGAGCGACGCGGCCAGGTCGGCCAGCTCGTCCGGCTTGCGCGAGCTCAGCACCAGGGTCGCCCCACGGCCGGCGAGCGCCGCGGCGATCGCCCGCCCGAGGCCGCCGGTGGCGCCGGTGAGCAGGACCGTCTTGCCGTCGAGGTTCACTCAGCGCTCCCCGGCCACGACCTGATGCCCCGTGCGCGGCACTAGCGCTTGTCGGTCTGGCCGCGGGCGACGTCGTCGGCGACCTTTGCCGCCCGCGCCCCGGCGATGCGGCTCGAGAGCTCGGGCGCATTGATCGCGAACCGCGCGAGCACGCGCTGGCGCAGGGGAGCGACCTTGATCTCAGCTCGATCACGCTGGATCGCGTTCACCACGGCGCGCGCGACCTGCTCCGGCGTGCCTGAGCCGATCTCGCGGGGGGGCCTCACGCCTGAGTCGGCGAACATCCCAGCGTTCCGGATCGTCCCGGGGCTGATCACGGAAACGCCGACGCCGGTACCGCGCAGGTCGTCGCGCAGACACAGCGCGAACCCCCGGAGCCCGAACTTGGTCGCCGCATACAGCGAGGCGCGGGCTGTGGCCACCTGACCGGAGATCGAGGAGACGAAGACCAGGTGGCCCGTGCCGCGCTCGGTCAGCGTCGGGACGAGCTCCCGAGCCATCCGCACCGGGGACTCGAGGTTGACGCGGAGCGCTCGGCCGATCTCCTGCTGGCCGAAGCCGTCGAGCCGCCCGGAGGCGGGCAGCCCGGCGTTGGCGACCAGCACGTCGAGGTCGCCTGCCTCCTCCAGCAGGCGCAGGGCAGCGCCTTCCTCGGCGAGGTCGGCGACGATCGCCCGGTGGCCCTCGCCCGGCAGCGAGGCGGCGAGCTCGTCGAGCTCCTGCGGCTTGCGCGAGCTGAGCACGACCGAGGCCCCACCTGCTGCGAGAGCAAGCGCGACCGCCCGGCCGAGGCCGCCGGTGGCCCCGGTGAGCAGCGCCGTTCGCCCCCGCAGTTCCACGGCGGCCTTAGGCGACCGTGGCCGAAGGGGCCGGGTTGCGCTCGGCCCACTCGACGATCCGCTGCGACTCGGTGATCACTTCGCCGTCGTCGGTCACCAGCACAGGAACCGTCCGCTGGCCCGAGATCCGCTCGACCTCCCGGCGCCCGTCGGTGACCAGGTGCATGAAGCGCGGGCCGATCCCGAGCCCCTGGACCTTGATCACTTCGGGATCGTGGCCGGCCTTCTTCAGCGCCGCATGAGCGTTGTGGCAGGGGTGGCCGCGGGGTGGTCGCGGAGTCTGAATGGTCGTCCAGCAAACGTAGAGCTTCATCGCCGCCACCCTATAGCCTGGGCCACGCCAGGCAGGCGGGGGCGAAGGGCCACGGGGAGGTTGTGAGAACTGTTACGAGAACGTGAGCATGCCTTTGCAAACGTCCGGGCGATCGTGTAGGCTGCCGCGACTTCATAACCGGTAAAGCCGAATCCGGCGCCGCTCAGAGAAGGGGGCGCCAGGAGCGGGGGAACCAAACACAGGGGCTAACCCGCCGCGCTGCGGCGGGGGCGCAGGCTCTTTCAGCGCCAGCCCGACAGCTAACCCCGTAGGCCGACGAAAGGGACTGGTTCACGTTGACCTACACAACTAAGGCGAGACCGAGAAGGAAGCTCAGCGCCGCCCTCGGCCTCGCAACCGCCTCGGCGCTGATCGTCCTCCCCTCGTCGGCGGTCGCGGCGGGGAGCGGCGGAGTCGACACCACCGGCAGCGACGCGCCCCCCGCGGGCTCGCGGGCGAAGCTGGTGAACGGACAGGCGATCCCGCCCGCCGACGCCCCGCCCGAGGTGGTGGCGGCGATCGAGGCCGCCAACCGGATCGTCAAGGGTAAGGGCTACTGCCTCGGCGGCGGCCACCAGAAGTGGAACTCCCGCTGCTACGACTGCTCCGGCACGGTCAGCTACGCGCTGGGCAAGAAGGGCGCCGGGGTGCTCAAGTCCCCGATGCCCTCCGGCTCGTTCATGCGCTGGGAGCAGCGGGGCAAGGGCTCCTGGATCACGACCTACGCCAACCCGGGCCACATGTACGCGGTGATCGCCGGGCTGCGGCTCGACACCTCGAGCGTCCCTGGCAAGGGCCCCGGCTGGAGCAAGAAGCTGAAGACGAGCAACGGCCCGTTCAAGAAGCGCCATCCGGCAGGCTTCTAGCCGCTTCAGATACTCGAATAGCCGACCTGCACACGGCCCGCCACAATGGCGGACCGTGCTTGTTCAGGGCAGGGAAGATCGCGGCGCATCCCGGCTGCGGCGCGGCCTGGCGCGGCTGGGCGACCATCCGGGCGTCCGCGCCGGGATGCGGCTGGGCACTCCGTACGCGGTGGCCGCGTTCCTGCTCGCGGTCTCGTTCGGGGTCCTCGCCGAGCCGCTGATGGGCACGGTGGCACCGATCGTGATGTCGGCGCTGCTGTTCGCGGGCTCGGCACAGTTCGCGGCCACCGCGGTGCTCGCCGCAGGGGGCGGGGCGGCGGCCGCGATCGCCGCCGGCGTGCTGCTCAACGCCCGCTACGGCCCGATGGGGATCGCGCTGGCGCCTTCGCTTCGCGGCGGGCGGCTGCGCCGCGCCGCGATCGGCCAGGCGATGATCGACTACTCGTGGGCGGCGGCCAGTCGCGGCGGCGGTCGCTTCGACCCCGCGTTCATGGTCGGCGCGACGCTGCCCGCCTATCCGGCCTGGGTCGGCGGCACCGCGCTCGGGGTGTTCGCCGGCGACGCGATCGGCGACCCGGGATCGCTCGGGCTCGACGCCCTGTTCCCCGCCTTCTTCCTTGCCCTCCTGATCGAGGGCGAGTTTCGCGGCGCCCCGGGCGAGCCCCGCCCCCGGGCGCCGCTCGTAGTCGCGGCGCTCGGCTCGCTGATTGCGCTGGCGCTGATCCCGTTCACGCCCGCGGGCGTGCCGGTGATCGCAGCCTCGGCGGCGGCGCTGCTCGGCCTGCTGGGCGCCGCTAGTGCGTGGCGGAGCGAGCGCCGATGACCGACGTCTGGATCACGATCGGGGCGCTCGTGCTGGTGACCGCCGCGATCCGGGCCTCGGGGCCGGTGGCGCTCGGCGAGCGCGACCTGCCGCCGCGCCTGGTCGGGGTGATCGCGCTGCTCGCCCCGTCCCTGCTCGCGGCGCTGGTCGTGACCCAGACCGTCGGCGCGCCCGCGGGGGGCGAGCTCGAGCTCGACGCCAGGGTCGCCGGCGTCGCCGGCGCCGGCGCCGTGCTGCTCGGCGGCGCCTCGACGCTGCCGGCGGTCGCCCTGGCGGCGAGCGTCACCGCGGCGATCCGATTGGTGGCGTAGCACCTGGATTCAGGCTCAGGCGGCCGCGCTCATCGCCGAACGCTCCCGCTGGTCGGCAGCGGCCTGCGCTGACCCGCCGCGCCGCGCAGGTCGGAGCCGAGCAGGCGGTCGGCGGCGGCGATGCAGACCTCGAACATGTGTGCGGGGTTGACGGTCCAGTCGCGCATCGTGACCTGGACCGCGAGGCCGTCGATGATCCCGGCGAGGGCGAGGGCCGCCCCATCGATCGAGTCGGGCGTGAACTCACCCGTGTCGGTGCCCTCGCGGATGATCCGCAGGATCAGGCCGCGCCATTCGTCGTCGAGGCGCTGGCGGGCCTCGCGCACCCCGGGGTCGTGGAGGGCGCGTGCCCACAGCTCGATCCACAACCGCCATTCCTCGCCGCTCACCGAGCCCTCGATCAGGGCCAGCAACCGCTCGGTGGCGCTGTCGAGCTCAGCGAACTCGGCGGTGAGCTCCTCAGCGATGCGCTGCTCGGCGCTCGTCAGCGCCTCGGTCAGCAGGTCATCCTTGGAGCGGAACCAGTAGAGGACCCCGGCCGGGCTCGTCCCGGCCCGCTTGGCGATGTCGGAGATCCTGGTCTGAGCGACGCCGCGCTCGATGATCACCTCGGTCGCCGCCGCCAGGATCTGCGGCCTGCGAATGTGCTCGATCTGCGGACGCGGACTCAACCGGAAGGTCTCCTCCTTGACTAAGCTGAACCGCCGTTCAAGCTAGCACGCGGCAGAGGTCCCGACAGCAAATTGGTCACCGCGTGAGTATCCGGTTTGCTCAGGCTGCGCCGAGGAGGCGCCTGGCGGGGTCCGGTGCTCGAGCGGACCCCGGCCACCGCGTTGTGCGCAGCGGGTCGGGCGGCGAGGGAAGCGGCACGGAGCCGGCTCCCGCCCCCCGCCGAGATGGCTTGAACCGTACATATGCACCGGCTCGAGCCATCTCGGCCGCCGGCGCTTGGCACCCGAGCTCGTCGCGGGCGCGCTCGTGCGAGG
>JBOGZD010000082.1:0-12935 GCA_050697155.1 Solirubrobacterales bacterium
CCGGAGGGAGGCGCGGGCGCGCCGCCGCTCGGCCCGCTCGGCCGCCCGCTCCTCGGGGGAGCGCTGCGGGCGGGCCTCGCCGGTGGCGCGCGAGCGTTCGAGCTTTCGGATGGCCTTCGGACTCAGAGCAACCTGCGCGGGCTCGGCCTCGCCGACCGCCTCGGGCGGCGCCTCCTCGCCGGCGGGCTCGTCCGCGGCCTCCGCCTCGACATCACCACTGCCCGCCGCTTCCTCGGCTTCGCCTCCGGGAGCGGCGGGGTCTGCGTCACCTTGCTCAGCCTCAGTGGCCCCGGCGGCCTCGGCCTCCGGCTGCTCCTCTGCCTGGGGCTCCTCGGCCTCGGCCTGCTCGGGCTGCTCTTCGTTCTGGTTTGTCTCTTCTTCGGCCATGTCGCTTAGCGGGTTTCCCTGTCGACGTCGATGCCGCGCTCGCGCGCGATGGTCAGCAGCCGGGCGAGGTCGCGCCGCGACGCGCCCAGCCCCGCGCTGTTCTCGAGCTCGCCCGTGGCGTGGCGGAAGCGCAGGTTGAACGTGTCCTCGCGAGCGTCCTTGATCGCCTGCACGAGGTCCTGGTCGCCGAGCGCGTGCACCTCGCTCGCCTTCACTGCGACACCCCCTCGCGGCGGACGAACTTGCTCTTGATCGGCAGCTTGTGCCCGGCGAGGCGCATCGCCTCCTTCGCGAGGTCCTCCGGGATGCCGGCGAGCTCGAACATCACCTTGCCAGGCTTGACCACGGCCACCCAGCCCTCCGGGTTGCCCTTGCCGGAGCCCATCCGGGTCTCGGCGGGCTTCTTCGTGTAGGGCTTGTCGGGGAAGACGTTGATCCACACCTTCCCGCCGCGCTTGATCTTGCGGGTCATCGCCACACGAGCGGCCTCGATCTGGCGGTTGGTGACCCAGCCGCGCTCGAGCGCCTTGAGCCCGTACTCGCCGAAGGCGACCTGGGCGCCGCCCTTGGTGTTGCCGCGCCGGCGCCCGCGCATCTGCTTGCGGTGCTTGACCCGCTTGGGCATCAGCATCAGGACTCACCACCTTCCGCAGGAGGCTGCTCGGCCGGCGGAGGCTGCTCGGCCGGCGGGGCCTGCTCGGGCGGGGCCTGCTCGGGCGGCGGCGGAGGCTGCTCGGACGGGGCCTGCTCGGGTGGCGGTGATGGTGACTGCTCAGCCGCGGGCGGCGCGGGCCGCTCGGGGGCGGGCGGAGGCTGCTCGGGCGGTGGCGGCGCGACCGGCTGCCGCTGCTCGGCCGGGGGCGGCTGCGGCTGAGGGGGTCGGGGCGCGGCCTGGGCCGGCGGCTGCTGGGGTCGCGGCCCGCGACCGCCGCGGTCGCGCTCCCCGCCGCGGCGGCGGAAGGAGCGCGGCTGAAGCTCCTCCTCCTCGCCGCTTGCGCGGAAGCCCTCGGGCATCACCTCGCCCTTGTTGATCCAGCACTTGACCCCGATCCTGCCGGTGGTCGTCCGCGCCTCGACGAAGCCGTAGTCGATGTCGGCGCGCAGGGTGTGCAGCGGAACGCGCCCGTCCGAGTAGCCCTCGGTGCGCGCCATCTCCGCGCCGCCGAGGCGCCCGGAGACCTGGACCTTGACCCCCTTTGCGCCGGAGCGCATCGCCGAGGTGAGGGCGCGCTTCATCGCCCGGCGGAAGGCGACCCGGTTCTGGAGCTGCTCGGCGATCGACTGGGCGACAAGCTTCGCGTCGAGCTCGGGACGCTTGATCTCGCGGATGTTCACCTTCACCGGCTTCTTGGTGATCCGGTGCAGGTCGCGGCGCAGTGCGTCGACCTCGGCGCCGGACTTGCCGATCACGATCCCGGGGCGGGCGGTGTGGATGTCGACGGTGATCTCCCCGCGCTGCTTGACGATGTTGATGTCCGAGAGGCCCGCGTGGGAGAGCTTGCGCTCGATGTGGTCGCGGATCGCCATGTCCTCGAGCAGGTAGTCGGCGAACTCGCGCTGGTTGAACCAGTTCGACTTCCAGTCGTGGATGTAGCCGACGCGGAAGCCCTCGGGGTGGATCTTCTGTCCCATTTTCGGTCTCGAGCTCCTCGGGCTAGTCGGTGGTCGGCGTCAGCGCCACGGAGACGTGGCTGGTCTTCTTCTCGATCCGGGTGGCGCGGCCGCGCGCGCGAGCACGCCAGCGCTTCAGGATCGGTCCCTCGTCGACGTTGATCTCGGCGATCAGCAGGTCGTCGGCGATCAGGTCGTGGTTGTTCTCGGCGTTCGCCGCCGCCGACTCGATCAGCTTCGAGACGTCGCGGGCGGCGCCCCGCGGCGAGAACGCGAGCAGGCTGCGCGCCTCGGTCACCGGCAGCCCGCGCACCTGGTCGGCCACCAGGCGCACCTTGCGCGGCGCGGAGCGCACGAAGCGTGCCTTCGCTCGCACCATCGGCGCCTCCGGTCCCTTTTCGGCGTTGTCGGCCACGGGCGGTCTCCTACTCCTCCGTCCGCTTGGTGCCGGAGTGGGCGCGGAAGGTCCTGGTCGGCGCGAACTCGCCGAGCTTGTGCCCGACCATCGACTCGGAGATGAACACCGGCACGTGCTTGCGACCGTCGTGGACGGCGATCGTGTGTCCGACCATCTCCGGGAACACGGTCGAGGTGCGCGACCAGGTCTTGATCATCTGCTTCTGGTTCTGCTCGTTCAGCTGGCCGATCCGCCGCATCAGGCGCTCCTCGACGAACGGGCCCTTCTTGGTCGATCTACCCATCGCTACTACCTCTTCTTCCTGCCCCGGCGGCGGCCGCGGACGATCAGCTTGTCGGATGCCTTGCCCTTCTTGCGGGTGCGGTAGCCGAGGGTGGGCTTGCCCCACGGGGTGACCGGATGGCCGCCGGGGGTGTGGTGCGCCTCGCCGCCGCCGTGCGGGTGATCGACCGGGTTCATCGCCACGCCCCGGGTCTGCGGGCGCTTGCCCATGTGACGCCCGCGCCCCGCCTTGCCGACCTTCACGTTCTGGTGCTCGGAGTTGGAGAGCGCGCCGACGGTCGCGCGGCAGTCGGCGCGGACCATCCGCATCTCCGACGACGGCAGCCGCAGGGTGACCATCGATCCCTCCTTGGCCGCCACCTGGATCGCCGCGCCCGCCGAGCGGCCGAGCCGCCCCCCCTGGCCGGGGATCAGCTCGACGCCGTGGACCACGGTGCCGGTCGGGATCGCGCGCAGCGGGAGCGCGTTGCCGGGCCGAATGTCGGCCTGCTCGCCGGACTCGACCACCGCCCCGGGGGCGATCCCCTGCGGGGCGAGGATGTAGCTCTTGTGGCCGTCGGCGTAGTGGAGCAGCGCGATGTAGCAGGTGCGGTTGGGGTCGTACTCGATCGTCGCCACCTTCGCCGGGACGCCGTCCTTGCGCCGCCTGAAGTCGATCTCGCGATAGCGGCGCTTGGCCCCGCCGCCACGGTGGCGCGAGGTGACCCGCCCCTTGGAGTTGCGTCCACCGCTCTTCCCGCGGCCCTTGGCGAGCTGCTTGTGGGGCTTCCCGGAGGTGCCGCCGGACAGCTCCTCGCGCTGCTGGTAGGTCGCAAAGCGCCTGCCGGGGCTCGTCGGTTTTGTCTTTCTCATTGCCATGATCAGTCGCCAGTCGCCAGTCGCCAGTTGCTCACTCGGCCACCGCGGCGCCCTCGAAGAGCTCGATCCGGTCCCCGGGGGCGAGCTGGACGATCGCCTTCTTCCATGCCCGGGTGCTGCCGCTGTGAAGGCCGCGGCGCTTCGGCTTCGAGCGCACCTTGATCGTCCGCACGGCGACGACGTCGACGTCGAAGATCTCCTCGACCGCGTGGCGGACCTGCGTCTTGTGGGCGCGGTCGTCGACGCGGAACGTGTACTTGCCCTCCGCCATCAGCGCGTAGCTCTTCTCCGAGACCACGGGCTCGATGATCACCTGCCGGGGATCCATCAGGCGTCACCACCTTCCGTGGGCTCGTCGTTCGTCGCTCGTCGTTCGTCGTTCGTCGCCCCGTCGCCGGAGCGCTTGACTTCGGCCGCCCGCCGTTCGAGCACCTCGAGGGCTGCTCGGGAGACGACCAACGAAGCATGGCCGACAATGTCGGCGACCGCGGCCGCGTTCGCGGGCAGCACGGTGACCCGCGGCAGGTTGCGAAAGCTCTTCGCGGCGGCGATCTCCTCGGCGTCGACGACGATCAGCACGGGGCCCTTGGCGCCCCACTTCTCCAGCGCCTCCGCCGCCTGCTTGGTCGCCGGGGCGTCGAAGGCCGCGCCGTCGAGGAACGCGACCGACCCGCGCGCGGCGTGCACCGAGAGCGCCGAGCGCAGCGCCCGCCGGCGCGCCTTGCGGTTGACCTTGAACGTGTGCCTGCGCGGCTTGGGGCCGAAGGCGACGCCACCGCCGGTGCGCTGCGGGGTGCCGAGCGCGCCCGCCCGGGCGCGGCCGGTGCCCTTCTGGCGCCACGCCTTCGCGGTCGTCATCGAGACCTCCCCGCGGCCGAGCGTCGACGCGGTGCCCCGCCGGCGGGCGGCCAGGTCGGCGCGCGCCGCCTCGTGGACGAGCGACTCGTGAAACTCCTCGCCGAACAGCCCGGCGGGCAGGTCGGCCTTGGTGGTCTTGCCGAGCACCGGCGCCTTGCTAGCCATCGCTTCGCACCTCCAGGGTGCCGCCCTTGGGCCCGGGAACGGCGCCGCGGACGAGCAGCAGGTTGCGCTCGGCGTCGACCTCGACCAGCTCCAGCCGGTGCTCGGTCACCCGCTTGCCGCCCATCCGGCCCGGCATCCGCGTGCCGGGGAAGACGCGGGCGGGATCGGCGCTGGCGCCGATCGAGCCCGGGGCGCGGATGTTGCGCGAGCCGTGGCTCATCGGGCCGCGGCTGAAGTTGTGCCGCTTGATCGTGCCCTGAAAGCCCTTGCCCACGGCGACCCCCGAGACCTTGACCTTCTGGCCCGCCTCGAACCGCTCGACGGTCACGTCCTCGCCGACCTCGTAGGGGTCGGGCTCGTCGCGGAACTCGACCAGGTTGCGCATCGGCGGCGCCCCCGCCTTCTTCAGGTGGCCGAGCTCGGCCCGGCTGAGCTTGCTCTCGGCGACCTCGCCCCCGGCGAGCTGGACCGCGGCGTAGCCGTCGCGGTCGGCGTCGCGGATCGCGGTCACCTTGCACGGCGGGGCCTCGATCACGGTCACCGGCACACGCGTGCCGTCCTCCAGGAACACCTGGGTCATTCCGAGCTTCTTTCCGATGATCGCCGTCATCAGGACTCGCCCCTGGCGACTGGCGACTGGCGACTGGCGACTCTCATCAGATCTTGATCTCGATGTCGACCCCGGCCGGGAGCGCGTCGAGGCGCTGCAGGGAGTCGATCGTCTTCGGGGTCGGCTGGTGGATGTCGATCAGGCGCTTGTGGGTGCGGATCTCGAAGTGCTCGCGCGAGTCCTTGTCCTTGAACGGCGAGCGGATCACGCAGTAGATGTTGCGCTCGGTGGGCAGGGGCACCGGCCCGGCGACGGTCGCGCCGGTGCGGGTGGCCGTCTCGACGATCTCGCGGGAGGCGCGATCGATGGCGTCGTGGTCGTACGCCTTGAGACGGATCCGGATCTTGCTCATTGCCACTGAGGCCACTGTCTTGCTCTGCCTGTCTTGCCTTTGCTTTCGTTCCTACTCGGCGCGAAAGGGGCGCCGCCCCCGTCGGTGGGGCGCCGCCCCGGTCGTATGTCCTTTCAATTACTGACCGCGCCCGGCATGGGCCCGGCCACGAAAAGGGCCGGTCCGAGGACCGGCCCCTGGTCGCTACTCGGTGATCTCGGTAACGACCCCCGAGCCTACGGTGCGACCGCCCTCGCGGATCGCGAACCGCAGGCCCTTGTCCATCGCGATCGGCTGAATCAGCTCGATCGTCATCTCGACGTTGTCGCCCGGCATGACCATCTCGGTGCCCTCGGGGAGGTTCGCCACCCCGGTCACGTCGGTGGTGCGGAAGTAGAACTGCGGGCGATACCCGGAGAAGAACGGGGTGTGACGGCCACCCTCCTCCTTCTTCAGGCAGTAGACCTCCGACTTGAACTTCGTGTGCGGCGTGATCGAGCCGGGCTTGCACAGCACCTGGCCACGCTCGATCTCCTCGCGCTTGGTCCCCCGCAGCAGGCAGCCCACGTTGTCGCCCGCCTGGCCCTGGTCGAGGATCTTGCGGAACATCTCGACCCCGGTGACCGTGGTCTTCGAGGTGTCCTGGATCCCGACGATCTCGACCTCGTCGCCGGTGTTGACGATCCCCTGCTCGATCCGGCCGGTGGCGACCGTGCCGCGGCCGGTGATCGAGAAGATGTCCTCGACCGGCATCAGGAACGGCTTGTCGAGCTCGCGCTCGGGCTCGGGGATGTAGGTGTCGAGCGTCTCGGCGAGCTCGAGGATCGCCTTCTTCGCCTCCTCGTCGCCCTCGAGCGCCTTCAGCGCCGAGCCCTTGATGATCGGCGTGTCGTCGCCCGGGAAGTCGTACTCCTTGAGCAGGTCCTTGACCTCCTCCTCGACCAGCTCGATGATCTCCTCGTCGTCGACCATGTCGGTCTTGTTGAGGAAGACGACCACGTAGGGCACGTTCACCTGCCGGGCGAGCAGGATGTGCTCGCGCGTCTGCGGCATCGGCCCGTCGGCCGCCGAGACGACGAGGATCGCGCCGTCCATCTGCGCCGCGCCGGTGATCATGTTCTTGACGTAGTCGGCGTGCCCCGGGCAGTCGACGTGGGCGTAGTGGCGGT
Organism: Solirubrobacterales bacterium; assembly: GCA_050697155.1. GTDB lineage: Bacteria > Actinomycetota > Thermoleophilia > Solirubrobacterales > 70-9 > JBOGZD01. Next base: position 6,690 of record JBOGZD010000082.1, read on the forward strand.
TCTCGGTCTCGTACTCGACGTGCGCGGTCGCGATCGTGATCCCGCGCTCCTTCTCCTCGGGAGCGTTGTCGATGGACTCGAACGACCGCTCCTCGGTTCCGCCGGCGCCCTGCTCGGCGAGCACCTTGGTGATCGCCGCGGTCAGCGTCGTCTTGCCATGGTCGATGTGACCGATCGTGCCGACGTTGACGTGCGGCTTATCGCGCTCGAACTTCTCCTTGGACATCTCGCTCCTTTGGTGCTTCTCTGCTCTTGCTTGCTGCTTCTTTAAGCCTGTTGAACAACCCCGGAAATATAGGCAAACCGGGGTTCGATCACGCTCCCGCGGCGACCGGCTCGGCGGTCGTGGTCTCGGTGATCTGCTCGGCGATGTTCGAGGGCACTTCCTCGTAGCGCTCGAACTGCATCGTGTAGGTCGCCCGCCCCTGGGTCGACGAGCGCAGGTCGGTGGCGTAGCCGAACATCTCGCCCAGCGGCACGAAAGCGTTGACCGCGAGCGCGTTGCCGCGCCGCTCCTGGCCCTGGACCTTGCCCCGGCGCCGCGAGAGGTCGCCGATCACGTCGCCGAGGAACTCCTCCGGGGTGACCACCTCGACCGCCATCACCGGCTCGAGCAGCACCGGCTTTGCCCGCCGGGCAGCCTGCTGAACCGCCATCGAGCCGGCGATCTTGAACGCCATCTCCGAGGAGTCGACCTCGTGGTAGGAGCCGTCGGTGAGCTCGACCCGGACGTCGACCATCGGGTAGCCGGCCTTGACCCCGGACGCGAGGGCCTCCTCGATGCCCTGCTCGACCGAGGGGATGAACTCGGTCGGGATCCTGCCGCCCTTGATCCGGTTGACGAAGTCGAAGCCCTCCTCGGGGGCGGGCTCGAGATTGATCACCACGTGGCCGAACTGGCCGCGGCCGCCGGTCTGGCGCACGAAGCGGCCCTCGATCTTCTCGACCCGGTCGCGGATCGTCTCGCGGTAGGCGACCTGTGGGCGGCCGACGTTGGCGTCGACCGAGAACTCGCGCAGCATCCGGTCGACGATCACCTCGAGGTGGAGCTCGCCCATCCCGTGGATCAGGGTCTGGCCGGTCTCCTCATCGGACTCGATCTGGAAGGTCGGGTCCTCCTCGGCGAGCCGCGCGAGGGCAGCCGAGAGCTTCTCCTGGTCGGCCTTGGTCTTCGGCTCGATCGCGACCGCGATCACCGGCTCGGGGAACTCGATCGTCTCGAGGATCACGGGTGCGTCGGGGGCCGAGAGCGTGTCCCCGGTCGAGGTCTGCTTGAGCCCGACGCCGGCGAGGATGTCGCCCGCGTAGCACTCCTCGATCTCCTCGCGGTGGTTGGCGTGCATCATCAGCAGCCGGCCGATCCGCTCGGTGCGACCGTTGGACGCGTTCAGCACCCGGCTGCCGGCCGAGAGCTTGCCCGAGTAGACGCGGAAGTAGGTCAGCTTGCCGACGTAGGGGTCCGCCATCACCTTGAAGGCCAGCGCAGCGAACGGGGCCGAGTCGTCCGCCGGGCGGTCGACGACGGCCCCCTCGGTCCCGTCGCCCTTCGCCGAGGTCTCGTGGCCGGTGACCGGCGGCACCTCGAGCGGCGAGGGGAGCAGCTCGACGATCGCGTCGAGCAGCGGCTGGACGCCCTTGTTCTTGAACGCCGAGCCACAGAGCACCGGGGTGACCTTGAGGTCCAGCGTGGCGCGGTGAAGCGACTTGGCGATCCGCTCGTGGGGGATCTCCTCGTCGTTGAGGTAGGCCTTCATCAGCTCGTCGTCGTAGTCGGCGCAGGCCTCGATCAGGTGGGTGCGCGCCTCGTGGGCGGCGTCGGCGAGCTCGTCGGGGATCGGCTCGTGCTCGAACTCGGTCCCGAGCTCGTCCTTCCACACCTGAGCGTTGTCCTCGATCAGGTCGATGACCCCGGTGAACGCGTCCTCCTGGCCGATCGGAAGCTGGATCGGCAGCGGGTTGGCGCCGAGGCGGTCGCGCATCGTCTGCACGGCGTTGGCGAAGTCGGCGCCGACGCGGTCCATCTTGTTGATGAACGCGATCCGCGGCACCCGGTACTTGTCGGCCTGGCGCCAGACCGTCTCCGACTGCGGCTCGACCCCGGCGACCGAGTCGAAGATCGCGATCGCGCCGTCGAGCACCCGCAGCGAGCGCTCGACCTCGACCGTGAAGTCGACGTGGCCGGGCGTGTCGATGATGTTGATGCGGTGGTCCTGCCAGTCGCAGGCGGTGGCGGCGGAGGTGATCGTGATCCCCCGCTCCTGCTCCTGCTCCATCCAGTCCATGACGGCGGCGCCCTCGTGGACCTCGCCCATCTTGTGCGTGCGGCCGGTGTAATAGAGGATGCGCTCGGTCGTCGTCGTCTTACCGGCGTCGATGTGCGCCATGATCCCGATGTTGCGGGTTTTCGCCAGGGGGAAGGTGCGTGGCATTTGGCTCTAGAGTCTGGTCCGAAAGTTGGAGTTTGATTTCCGGTCTGAGCGCACAAAAAAGGCCCGTCACGGGCCCGGGCGCAATGACCGCCGAAGATGCCCGGAAACGCCCTATGTCGTGCGGCTCTCCATGGAAGGAAACAACACTCGCGCCGCGCTCGGGTCGGGCACGAGCGACGCGTGAGTTTAGCAGAGGCATGACCGCCTCCCGGACGGCCGGATGCGGCTCATAGACCGCATCGCAAAGCGACTTTCGGGGGGGCGCGACGCGGGTCCGTCCCGGCGCCTGGCGGGCTCGGCGGGGGGTTTTCTGCGGTCCCTGTTCGCCGTCGTGGTCGAGCTGCTGCGGATCGCCCGCGAGATGGTGGTGATCCCGGCGCAGCTCTGGCTGGCGATCGCCGAGGCGGTGGGCCGGGTGGTGCTGGCGGCGTGGGACCTGGCCAGGCCGGTGCTCGCGGCGGCGATCGCGCTGGCGGCGGCGGCGCTGCGTGCGGGCCAGCGCGAGCTCACCCCGGTGCGGGCGGTGGGGGCGGTCTGCCTCGGCGCGCTGGTGGCGCTGGTCGCATCGCAGTGGGTCGACTATCGCGGGATCGGGGTCGGCACCGAGGGATACGCAGGGAGCGCCGGCGCGGTGGCGCCGCCGCCCGACGTCGCCCGCGAGCGGGCCGGCGACGCGCACGCGTGGGCGATGCTGCCGCTTGCGGCGGGCGGCGCGGTGGTGCTGGCAGTGGCGATCGGCGGGCGCTGGCGCGCAGCGCGGCTGCTGGTGCCGCTGGGGCTCGCTGTGGTCGCGGTCTCGCTGCTCGTCGATGCGCCCCAGGGACTGGACGAGGGCGGCGCGGCGGTCGCCTACCAGGGCGCGGAGGCGCGGCTGCTCGAGGGCTTCTGGGCCCAGCTCTGGGCGGGCGCGGTGATCGCGGGCTGCGGGCTGCTGCTGCTGCCGGTGCTGCGCTCGGCGGCCGGGGCGGCGGCGGGACGTCGCGGGCGGACGCGGGGGCGGAGACGCCCTGGGCGGGCGGCCCTGCAGGAGCAGGAGGGCGCGACGTCCCGCTCAAGCTCGCTCGCCGATCCCCCGATCAGGTTGAACGAACCCGGATCCCCGCGGACCGGATGACTCCCAGCAACGGAGACCGATCGTGACCCCGACGACGGAGAGCCGCGTCACCCGCCTGCTCCCCCTGGCCTGCCTGGCCGGGGCTGCGGTGCTGTTCGCCTCTCAGCTGATGACCATATTCGAGTTCACGCCGCCCGGCGCTGAGCCGCTGGCCGACCGGAGCGTCATCGATCATCACGGCCCCGCCCTGGCGGTGATCGCCGTCTTCGCGGTTTTCGCCACCTTGATCACCGTCTGGGGCGCCTCGAAACCCGCCGCCGTCGCGGTCGGGGTCATGGGCGGGCTCGGCCTGCTGATCTTCCTCCTCATCGACCTCCCCGACGCCGGCCAGGTCGGCACCCTCGACGACGCCCGCCAGTCGTTCTTCGACGCCGAGGCCGTTCCCCAGGAGGGCTTCTGGCTGGAGATGCTCGGAGCGCTGGCGCTGGCGGTCAGCGGCGTCGCGCTGGCGACCCTGAGCCCCGAGCAGCTCGCCTCGCTGCGCCCGAGGGGTGGGGCGCGCGCCGCCGAGGACGCCGCCTCGCGCGGCGCCCCGGCGCCCGAGTCGCCGGCCTCGGTCAACGCCCAGCCGCGAGATGCCGCCCGCGAGGTCGCCGCGGAGCCAACCCACCGCGGCGCCCGCCGCCACCCCCAGAGCCGCCAGCGGGGGTAGGGCGGCGGCTCGTAGCGGTTGCGGCGTGAGCCTGTTGCCCTTGCGTGACGCAAGCGTCCGTTAGGTCGACGTAGGGGAGTGGATCGGGGTCGGGGTGCGCGGCCGTGGCGGTGAATCCGAGGCGTTTGGGGGATCTTCGTCGGATAGCGACCAAAATCTCCCAACCGGCCGCCAATCCGAGGTCTTTGGGGGATTGGGGGCGTATAGCGCCCCTTATCTCCCAACCGTTGCGGATTTCGCCGCGCGGTTGGGGCGCCGACCCCGTTTCCCCTACGTGACCTACCTAACGTCCCGCACGTCGCTTGCGCCGGGGCTCACGGGCGGGCAGGCCGAGTTACCAGCGGTAGTGCGCGAACGCCTTGTTCGCCTGGGCCATGCGGTAGATGTCGTCCTTGCGCTTCCAGGCGTTGCCCTGCTGCTGGATCGCGTCGAGGATCTCGTTGGCGAGGCGGTCGGGCATCGACTTCTCGCGGCGCTGGCGGGCGAAGGTGACCAGCCAGCGGACGGCGAGGGTGCGGGCGCGGCGCGGCGGCACCTCGACCGGGACCTGGTAGGTGGCGCCGCCGACCCGGCGCGAGCGGACCTCGAGCACCGGGGTGAGCTCCTTGATCGACTCCTCGAGCACCTCGACCGGCGCCCGGCTGGTGCGCTCGCCGACGAGCGCCAGGGCGTCGTAGGTGATCTGCTCGGCGACGGACTTCTTGCCGCCCTGCATCACCTTGTTGATCACCTGCTGGACCAGCCGGCTCCGGTAGTTGGAGTCGGCCTCAACCGGGCGAATCGCTGCGCGGGCTCTACGGGGCACCGGGGAAGCTCTACCGCTTGACGCCGTACATCGAGCGCGACTGCCTGCGGTCCGAGACGCCGGAGGCGTCGAGGGTGCCGCGGATCACCTTGTAACGGACCCCCGGCAGGTCCTTGACCCGGCCGCCGCGGACGAGCACGACCGAGTGCTCCTGGAGGTTGTGGCCCTCGCCGGGGATGTAGCTGGTGACCTCCATCCCGTTCGTGAGGCGCACCCGGGCGACCTTGCGGAGCGCCGAGTTCGGCTTCTTCGGCGTCGCCGTGTAGACGCGGGTGCACACGCCGCGCCGCTGGGGCGCCGCGATCCGGCGCTTGCGGCCCTGACCGGACTTGAGGCCCGGCGTGGTGACCTTCTTCAGCGGGCGCTTGCGACCCTTGCGGATAAGCTGATTCGTGCTCGGCACGGCGGCGCAAGATAGCAGGGAGGCGAAGGTACGCTGAGGGCATGGCAGAGAAGCGGGCCGCGACCGAAGCGCGGGAATCGGCCGGCGCCGACGACGATCGGCCGATCCTCGCCGTCGACGTCGACGGGGTGATCAGCCTGTTCGGATTCGAGGGGCCGCTCGACCAGGTCCCCGGGCGGTTTCACCTCATCGAGGGGATCGCCCACTGCATCTCGGATTCCGCGGGAGCCGAGCTGCTGCGGCTCGCCGACGTCTACGAGCTGATCTGGGCGACCGGCTGGGAGGATCGCGCGAACGACCACCTGCCGCCGATCCTCGGGCTGCCCGACGAGCTGCCCTGCCTGCACTTCGACGGCCGCGCCCGGTTCGGCACCGCGCACTGGAAGATCGACGCGATCGAGGGCTACGCGGGGACCCGCCCGCTGGCGTGGATCGACGACTCCCTCGACGAGAGCTGCCGCACCTGGGCCGCCGAGCGCGAGGGGCCCACCCTGCTGGTCACGACCGAGCCCGACGTCGGCCTGATCCCCACCCATACCGAGACCCTGCTGAGCTGGGCGCAGGCCGGCTACGTGGTGGACTGAGCCCCGCGGCGGGTAGACTGGCCGCGGTGGAGGGATTCTGGCCGATCTTCTTCCTTGCCGTGGTGCTGAAGATCCCCGTCGCGGCGATGCTCTACCTCGTCTGGTGGGCTTTCAGGGCCGAGACCCTGCCCGAGGAGGCGCCGCCGGACTCCGGCGAGCACCGCTTCCACCGCTTCCGGCGCGAGCCCAAGCGCCCTCGCGGTCCGCGCCGCGGCCCGCACGCACCCGGCGACGCCCAGCCGCTGCCCGACTGCCCGCC
>JBOGZD010000083.1:0-12699 GCA_050697155.1 Solirubrobacterales bacterium
GCTTCACCGACGGCGCCGAGAGCCGCACCCGGCGGGCGATGTCGTCGTAGGTGCGCCGCCCATCCTCGGTCAGCAGCGACAGAATCCTGCGGTCGGTGGCGTCGATACGCAGGATTCTTGCGCACCGGCGCGCTGGAATCGCCATTGACGCCGACCGCTCCCGTCCCTAGCCTTGAAAAGCGATGATCGAGCACCCGAAAGTCGCCCGCGTGCTCTTCGACGAAGCCCACTCCGAGGCGTGGACGATCCGCCCCGACGTCGCGGCGGCGATCCAGCCCGCCCACCCGGGCGACTCCTCGCTCGCCCGCGCCGCCGCGCTGCTCGCCGAGCGCGAGTTCGACGTCGCCGCCCACCCCGACGGCGCGCTCACCGACGAGCACCTCGCGAACGCCTCCGTGCTCGTCATCGCCCACCCGTCCGAGCCCAAGTGGGAGGCGACCGTCGACGGCGGCACCCCCCGGCTGAGCGCCGATGAGATCGACGCGATCGAGCGCTACGTCGAGCGCGGCGGCGGGCTGATCGTCCTCGCCGAGACCGAGCAGGAGAAGTACGGCAACAACCTCAACGAGCTGCTCGCCCGCTTCGGGCTCGCGGTCGAGAACGCCACCGTCCAGGACTACGACCACCACCACGGCGACGCCCCCTCCTGGATCCTCGCCCGGCTCGCCGACGAGCCCGCCGCACCCGGCGGCGACGGGGACCCCGCCGGCGCCGACCTCCTCGCCCGCGTCGACGCCGCCTGCTTCTACCGCGCCGGCACCCTCGCCGCCGACGCCGCCGACCACGCCCGGGTGATCGCCCGCGCCCACCCCACCGCCTCGGCACCCAACGCCCCGCTCGCCGCCGTCGCCGCCCACGGCGCCGGCCGCGTCGCCGTGCTCGCCGACTCCGACCTCTTCGGCGACGACTGCATCGGCGAGCTCGGACACACCGCGCTCTGGCTCAACCTCGTCCACTGGGCCGCCGAGCCCGCCTTCGCCGGCGCCGCCGCCAACCCGCCGTCCGCCGCAAGCGCCGACCCCGCCTGGAAGCGCCTGCGGGCCGCCACCGCCGAGCTCCGCCTCGCCCAGGCGCCCGACGGCTCGATCGACACCTCCGCCCACGACCCCGAGCAGCTCACCCGCCTCACCGCCGCCGTCGCCGAGTCCGCCCAGGCGCTCAAACCCCGCTTCCCTCACCAGCACGACTACATCGACGCCCTGGCCGCCGACCTCTTCGCCTGGGTCGACGGCGGCTTCGCCAAGCCCGCCTTCGACCGCTCGCTCGAGACCTTCCGCCCCGAGCGGCACCGCGAGGACGGGATCGAGCACCTCTGCGTCTTCCCGATGTACAAGCAGAACGCCTCGCGCGACACCTGCTTCGAGGCGCTCGTCGTCCGCGTCCCCTGGCCGGAATGGATCGCCAGCCTGGAGCGCGAGCGCTACGACAACCCGAAGTTCGTCCCGGTCACCCTCGTCGACCACACCGACGGCTACGACTCGGAGTGCGCGACCCTCTTCCCCGAGACGTTCGCGACCGCCGAGCGCCCCTCCGACTACCACTTCGGCGCCATCTTCTGCGACCGCGAGGCCGAGCGCTTCCGCCGCGTCTGTGGCGCCGCCGCGGCGACCCTGAGCCTCAACCTGCCGCCCGACGCCGCCTGCCTGCTGCGCTCACCCGAGCTCTCCCAGCACGCATACATGCTCTGGGACCTGATCCACGACCGCACCCACATGCACGGCGACCTGCCCTTCGACCCGTTCATGATCCGCCAGCGCAGCCCCTTCTGGATGTACTCGCTCGAGGAGCTGCGCTGCGACCTGACCGCCTTCGCCGAGGCGCGAAAGCTCGAGCGCGAGCGCTTCGCCTTCGCCCGCCACGTCCAGTACGCGATCCTCTTCGACCGCCTCTTCCGCTTCCCGATCACCGGCTCCCGGGTGCGCAACTACGACGGCCTCGGCGGCCAGCTGCTGTTCGCCTTCCTGCACCGCGAGGGCTACCTGCACTGGACCGACAACCGCCTGCGCATCGACTGGAACCGGATCGCCGACGGCGTCGCGGCGCTGCGCGAGCGCGTCCACCAGCTCTACCACTCGGGCATCGACCGCTCGAAGCTCTCGCAGTGGATCGCCGCCCACGACCTCGTCGCGTCCTACGTCCCGCCCGCCGAGGGCTCGGTGTGGGCGAGGCAATCGCGCGAGCTGCCCGAGGTGGACGAGCCGAAGCAGCTCGTCGACCTCGTCCGCGACGACGAATTCCCGCTCAGCCTCTTCTACGCCCAGCTTCAGCCGAAGCTGGAGCCGGCGCTCGAGCGCCCACAGGCCGAGCCGGCGCTCTCCACGTAGTCCGATCTAGGCGCCGTCCGGCCGAACGGAAAAGGAGGCGAGATGCCCAGGTTCGAGATCAAGGTGACGAAGCGGGAGTCCGACTGGTCAGCGTCGCAGGGTGCTCTGCAAAGCCAGAAGTGCAAGTCGGTCACCGACTGCCAGCCGGTCGATACGCCTGAGCTGGCCCGCGACGGCGTCGTCAGCGTTCCACTCTCCTGCCGCGCCGCCAGGCCTTCGCCGACCGAGCGCGGCGAAAAGCGCAGCTCCTAGCACGCAAGACCGTAATCCGGGGCAAGCGCGCGCGGAGGCGCGCCGTGCCCTCTACGCTGAACGCGTGACCGACCTCGACGGGCGCGTGATCGCCGTCGCCGGCGCCGCCGGCGGCCTGGGGCCCACCGCCGCCCGGGCGCTCGCGGAGGCCGGCGCCACGCTCGCACTCACCGACGTCGACCAGGGTCGTCTCGACGCGCTCGCCGGCGAGCTCGACCTGGCCGACGAGCGCCTCGACGCCGGCGTCGTTGACCTGCTCGACGAGGGCGCCGCCCGCGGCTGGTGCGCGGCGCTGAGCGAGCGCTTCGGCCGCGTGGACAGCCTGCTCCACCTGGTCGGCGGCTGGCGCGGCGGCGAGTCGCTCGCCGAGACCCCGCTCTCCGACTACGAGTGGCTCCACGACCTGCTCGTGCGCACCGTCCAGCACACCACCCGCGCCTTCTTCGAGGCCCTGAGCGCGTCCGAGCACGGCCGCTTCGTGCTCGTCTCCTCCTCGCAGGCCCAGGCCCCGAGCGCCACCAACGCCTCCTACGCGGCCGCCAAGGCCGCCGCCGAGGCCTGGACCCTGGCGCTCGCCGACTCTTTTCGCGAGGCCGAGTCGGCGGCGACCGCGAACGTGCTGGTGGTCAACGCGATCCTCACCCCGCAGATGCGCGCCGAGAATCCCGACAAGCCGTTTCGCACCTTCACCTCGGCTGAGGACATCGCCGCCGCGCTCGTCTTCCTCTGCTCGGACGAGGCGGGCAAGATGAACGGCAAGCGGCTGCCGCTCCACCCGTGAACGCATGAGCGCGAGGATGCAGAGCGCCACCGCCACCCGCGGGTTTGCCTCCGACAACCACGCCGGCGCCCACCCCGAGGTGCTGGCGGCGATCGCCGCCGCCAACGAGGGCCACTCCCCCGCCTACGGCGCGGATCGCCACACAGCCGCCGTCGGCGAGCGCTTTCGCGAGCACTTCGGCCCCGAGGCGGAGGCGTTCCTGGTCTTCAACGGCAGCGGCGCCAACGTCAGCTCCCTCGACGCCGTGACCCGCTCCTACGAGGCCGTGATCTGCACCGAGCAGGCGCACATGAACGTCGACGAGTGCGGCGCCCCGGAGCGGATCGCCGGCGCCAAGCTGCTCACCGTCGCCACCGAGCACGGCAAGCTCACCCCGGCCGACCTCGGCCGCTGGGAGGACCGCCGCGGCGACGACCACTTCCCCCAGCCGCGCCTGGTCTCGATCACCCAGGCGACCGAGCTCGGCACCGTCTACACGCTCGACGAGACCCGGGCGATCGCCGCGGCCGCCGACGAGCTCGACCTGCTCGTCCACGTCGACGGCGCCCGGCTCGCCAACGCGGCCGCCGCGCTGGGCGTCGGGCTTGGCGAGCTGACCACCGACTGCGGCGTCGACCTGGTCTCCTTCGGCGGCACCAAGAACGGGCTGCTGTTCGGCGAGGCGGTCGTCTTCTGCCGCCCGGGGCTCGGCGAGGGGTTCGAGTTCGTGCGCAAGCAGCTCGGCCAGCTCGCCTCGAAGATGCGCTTCATCGCCGTCCAGTTCGACGCCCTGCTCGCGGGCGAGCTGTGGCGCGAGAACGCCGCCCACGCCAACGCGATGGCGCGCCGGCTCGCCGACGCCGTCGCCGGCGTCGACGGGCTCGAGATCGTCCACCCGGTGGAGGCAAACGCGGTCTTCGCCCGCCTGCCTCGCCCCGCGATCGAGCGCCTGCTCGCCGATTCCGAGTATGAGCGCCTCTTCTACCTCTGGGACGAGGAGACCGACGTCGTGCGCTGGATGTGCGCCTGGGACACCACCCCCGAGGACGTCGACCGGTTCACCGCCGCGGTCCGGTCGGCGGTCGGCGGGACTACCTGAGCACCTCGAAGGCCCGTTCGCGGCGCGCGCCGTAGCGGTAGACGACGAAGTCGTCGTCGAAGCTCGCCACCCGCGTGATCCCCAGCCGCTCCATGACCGCGAACGAGGTGCGGTCGACCAGGGAGAACTCCTGGTCGGCGAACGAGCGTCCGATCTCCCACGCCACCGCGAGGTCGTGGTCGAGGATCGGCGCGATCTCGACCTGCGCGCGCAATTCGCCCCAGAGCTCCTCCGCCGCCTGCCAGCCGCCCAGGTCGCGGGCCAAGCGCCAGGTCTCGGCGAGGACGTGGTCGCTGGTCGCCAGCGCCGCCTCGGCCGCGAGGATCTCCCTCGCCCGCGCGGTCCCCGGATCGTCTTCGTCGACCGCCGCGTATAGGACGGAGGTGTCGACGAACGTGGTCAATCCTCGTGCGGCCGATCGAGGTCTTTCTTGGAGAGGCGGCCCATCTTGCGCTCGTAGTCGCGCCGGACGGCCTCCCCGACGTACTTGTCGACGTTCTCCGAGACATCGGATCGCCCGGAGCTGAACAGCCCGAAGACCGCGCTGATGTCGCCCTTCGGCCGCTCCGGCCGCTCGCCCTGCCCGACCTCGCGCGCCAGCGCCCGGCGCGCCAGCTCGGAGAGCGAGACGCCCTCCTCGGCGGCCCGGCGCTTCGCCTTCCGGTGAAGGCCCGGGGGCAGGCTGATCTGCGTTCGCACCAACGCCATGCCTACATCATAATGTAGGCAGATGGCGCGTCAAACCTGCCGAAGCAGGCACGCTAGAGTGACGGAAAGCCGCGCCCGGGTAGCTCAGAGGTAGAGCACTTGCATGGTAAGCAAGGGGTCACGGGTTCGAATCCCGTCCTGGGCTTAGTCCCCGTGCGATGAGACTGCCCCCGCTTCCATCGTCGCTCGAGCGCGGCTTCGGCCACGCGACGGGCGCGCTGCCGGCGCCGGTCAAGCGGGTGCTCTCCGGGCGGCCGATCAGGGTCGACGGCCAGACCCTTCACCCCGACGCCCAGCTCCTGCTCGCCTCCGAGCGCCGGCTGGGGATCGGGATCGACCTCGGCGCTCCCGCGGCCGAGCAGCGCGCGATGGTCGAGCGCCAGGAGCGGCTCGTCCATGGGGCGACGATCGCGGTCGGCTCGGTCTCCGAGCGGACCGTGCCCAGCCCCGGGGGCTCGCTGCCCGCCCGCCTCTACGTCCCGGCCGGGGCGCCGCAGCGCGGTCCCCTGACCGTCTACCTGCACGGCGGCGGCTGGGTGGTCGGCGGCCTCGACACCCACGACCAGGTCTGCCGGCTGCTCTGCCGCGAGGCCGACGTGCGGGTGCTCAGCGTCGCCTACCGGCTGGCGCCCGAGCACCCGTTCCCGGCCGCGGTCGAGGACGCGGTCGCGGCGCTTCGCCACGCCCTCGGCGACGCCTCCGAGCTCGGCGCCGACCCGACCGCGATCTCGATCGCCGGCGACAGCGCCGGCGCCAACCTGGCGACCGTCGCCTGCCGGATCGTCCGCGACGAGGGTGGCCCGTTGCCGGTCCTCCAGGGCCTGATCTACCCGCGCTGCGACATGACCCGCCGCTACCGCTCGCGCGACCTCTTCGCCGAGGGCTTCTATCTCACCGAAGCCGAGCTCTCGACCTGGGAGCCGCTCTACACGGCCGGCCACGACCTGGCCGATACTCGCCTCTCGCCGCTTCGCGCCGACGACCTGAGCGGCCTGCCGGGCGCCTACGTGCTGGTCGCCGGCTTCGACCCGTTCCGCGACGAGGTCGGGGCCTACGCCGCCGCGCTCGCCGACGCCGGGGTCCCGGTGACCGTCGGGAGCGAGCTCGACCTCTTCCACGGCTTCGTCAGCGCGGTCGGGATCAGCGCCCGCTTCCGCGCCGCCCTCGGCCGCCTCGCGGCGGCGATCAGCGAGGCGAGCCGTGCGTCGCCGCCCGGTGACGCACGTTCGGCACACGCGACGCGTGACTCGTAACGCGGACCGGGACTACCCTGGTTGCCGATGGAACGAGCCCGCGCCACCTGGACCGACGAGCGCCTCGACGACCTCTCGCGCCGCGTCGACGACGGCTTCAACCGCGTCGACGAGGATCTGCGCGCGATGCGCACCGAGCTGAGCGCGCGGATCGATGCTCAGGGGGTGGAGTTCTCGCGGCGATTCGACCGCCTCGATGCCCGCATCGACGCCCTCCAGCGGATGATGATCCAGGTCGGCGGCGGGATGACCGTCGCGATCCTCGCGACCCTGATCAGCGTGCTCGCAACCCGCGCCTGACGCGGCCCGTAAGCGCCTTGGGCCGCGCTCGCTAGGGTCCGCCGCCGGATGGACTTCTCGCTCAGCGACGAGCAGCGCGACTTCGTCGCCGCGATCCGCGACTTCTGCCGCCGCGAGTGCGGCACCCAGGAGCAGCGCGAGCGGCTCACCGACGGCTACACCCACGCCCACTCGGCCGAGATCTACTCGAAGATGGCCGAGCTGGGCTGGCTTGGGGTGACGATCGACGAGGCACACGGGGGCTCGGGCGGGGGGATGGTCGACGCCTGCCTGTTCATGGAGGAGACCTCGCGCGGGCTGGCGCCGATCAACGGCTACGCGACGACGCTGATCGTCGCCGGCGCGGTGCAGCGCTTCGGCACCGAGGAGCAGAAGCGCCAGATCCTCGGCGGGATCGCCGGCGGCGCGGTCGAGGCGATCGCGATGACCGAGCCCGAGGCGGGCTCTGACGTCGGCTCGCTGACCACCTCGGCCGAGCGCACAGACGGCGGCTTTGCCATCAACGGCCAGAAGGTGTTCTGCTCGAACGCCCACCTCTCCGACCACGTGCTGGTCGTCTGCCGGACGAGCAAGGGGGAGTCCAAGCACGACGGCCTGACGATGATCTTCGTCCCCGCCGACCACCCGAGGATGGAGGTAAAGCCGATCGACACCATGGGCGGGCGCGAGACCAGCCACCTCTACCTCGAGGACTGCGACGCCCCGGAGGACGCGGTGCTCGGCGAGGTCGACCAGGGCTGGATGCAGCTCATGGCCGGGCTGAACGTCGAGCGCCTGATCCTCGCCGCGACCATGCTCGGCTTCGGCTGGCGCGCCTTCGACGACGCGCTCGCCTACGTCAAGGAGCGGCGCCAGTTCGGCCGCCCGATCGGCTCCTTCCAGGCGCTCCAGCACCGCCTCGCCGACCTCGCCACCGAGCTCGAGGCCGCCCGGCTGATGACCTACTGGGTCGCCTCGCGCGTCGACGAGGCGCCGGACGAGATGCTCCCCCGCGAGGCCTCGATGGTGAAGCTGTTCGTCACCGAGACCGCCCAGCGCGCCGCGCTCGAGGGGATGCAGATGATGGGCGGCTACGGCTACTCCTCGGAGTACGACATGGAGCGCCTGGTCCGCCAGACCCTGGTCTCGACCATCTACGGCGGCACCTCGGAGATCCAGCGCAACATCATCGCCAAGGCGCTGGGGCTTTAGGCGCTTGCGGACTATTCTCGAATCCGTATGGAGCGCGCACGTGCGACCTGGACCGATGAGCGCCTCGACGACCTCTCGCGCCGCGTCGACGACGGCTTCAACCGCGTCGACGAGGACCTGCGCGCAATGCGGGCCGAGTTGAGCGCGCGGATCGATGCCCAGGGAGCGGAGCTGGGCGCGCGGATCGATGCCCAGGGCGCCGAGTCGTCACGGCGCTTCGACCGCCTCGATGTGCGCATCGACGCGCTCCAGCGGATGATGATCCAGGTCGGTGGCGCGATGACCGTGGCGATCCTCGCGACGCTCCTGAGCGTGGTCGCGACTCGCGGCTGACGCCGGCGACCCGCTACAGGCGGTGGCCGCTCGATGCGCGAACGTTCGGGCCATGGTCAAGCTCGACCAGCGCTCGCCGCGGATCGATCTCAGCCAGGAGAAGTTCGCCATGCTCGCCGACGCCCTCGATCAGGAGGAAGTCGTAGGCGTCGTCGGGCGTCTGCGTAGCGCGGCGTGAGAACATGCGCGCGTGGTGAGACTTCGTCCGGGTCTGCTCATGCGGAGAGGGGGAGAGGACGCCGGTCGACGACGCGGTGATGCCTACGGTGACGTCGCCGAGCTGTGGAACCTCGGTGACTAAGACGCGTCGAGCGCCGGACAGGAGACGGACGATGAACCGACCCTGCTGGACGAGCTCGCCGACCGCGCCGAGCAGATGATGTTCCGCGAAGACGTCGCGACGCCGGTAAGGACAAGCTGACCGGCGGCCCGGGCAAGGACAAGCTCAAGGGCCAGGGCGGCAACGACAAGATCAAGGCCGTCGACGGCAAGAAGGACAAGGTCAACTGCGGCGGCGGCAACAACGACAAGGCCACCGTCGACGAGAAGGACAAGGTCAAGGCCAACTGCGAGAAGGTGACGGTCAAGTAGCCGCCTGAACGCAGCGGATTGCACACGACGGCCGCGTCCCTCGGGCGCGGCCGTCGGCGTCGTGGGCCCCGTGACGGGATAGGCTACGGGCGGGCGATCACTCGGAGGGGAGTTAGAGGCACCTATGAAGAAGCTCGCAGCAGTCGTGGTGGCGCTGGTCGCCGCCGTCGGGGCCGGTTCGATCGCGACCGCGGCCCCCGACAAGGTCAAGGTCAAGTCCAAGCTCAAGGCGAACGTCTCGACCAGCGGCGTTGGCCCCTATGCGACGGCCACCTTCTCGGGCAAGGTCAACGCAAAGATCGGCAACAAGAAGTCGAAGAAGGCCTGCAGGAAGCGCCGCACGGTGAAGGTCTCCGGCGGGCTCGGCAAGACGAAGACGTCGAAGAAGGGACGCTTCTCGATCACCGTCGCATCGCCGCCCTCGGGCACTTACGCGGTCAAGGCGAAGAAGAAGAAGGCCAGGGCGGCGGGCAACAGGCTGGTCTGCAAGAAGGCCCGGAAGACCGTCACCGTTCCCTAGCCGGGCCTCTCACCCCGCTGGCGCTATCCTTGCGCCACCTCGTGCTCGATCCACCGTGGGTCGGGCGAGGTCTTTTTTCTGTCGGGCCGCGGTTGCGGCCAGCGAGATCAGAGGAAGAGATGGCTCGCGGAGAAGTCCGAATCGCCGTCACCCTCGCGTGTGAGGAGTGCAAGCGGCGCAACTACCAGACGAACAAGTCGCGGCGTAACACGCCCGACCGGATCGAGATGCGCAAGTACTGCCGCTGGTGCCGCCGTCACACCCCTCACAAGGAGACCCGTTAGGGGACCCGGTTGGCGAAGACGCGCGCACAGCGAAAGGCCGAGCGGCGGCGCCGCGCCGCCCAGCAGCAGCAGGCCGGCGGCGGGGGCGAGCGGGCCGCCGCCGACGAGTCGCAGGCCCAGCACGACACCCAGGTGCCCGAGTCCGCCGGCGTGGCCGAGGCCGAGCTCGCCGAGCACGGCGCCGACCTCGAGGCGCTGAAGGGACCGGCGCCCGAGCGCCCCGAGCCCGAGGCGCCTGCCCCCTCGCGCGCCGACGTCGGCCGTCCCGAGGAGGCCGAGGCGCCCGCGGACAAGATCTCCCGGCGCGCGAGGCGGCGCGCCGAGCGCGAGGAGCGCCAGCGGGCGAAGGAGTCCGAGGCGCGCCGCGCGCCGCGCGAGGAGGCGCCCGAGCGCCAGCGCGGAGTGGTGACCGGGTTCCTCGCCTCCTGCTGGGCCGAGCTCAGGCGGGTCCAATGGCCCGACCGCGAGACCCTGATCCAGGCCTCGGCGATCACGCTGATCTTCATCGCCCTGATGGCCGCCTACCTGGGCGTGCTGGACGCCGCCTTCAACTGGATCGTCCAGCGGATCCTCTAGTGGTGGCTGTTTGATGTTTCGCTGGTACGTGATCAACACCTACTCGGGGCACGAGAACAAGGTCAAGGCCAACCTCGAGCACCGGGTCGAGACGATGAGCGCCCGCCAGCGGGTGCGCCAGGTGGTGGTCCCCACCGAGCAGGTCTCCGAGCTCAAGGACGGCCAGCGGGTGCAGGTCGAAAAGCGGACCATGCCCGGCTACGTGCTGGTCAACATGGAGATGACCGACGACGCCTGGAACCTGGTCAAGAACACCCCCGGGGTGACCGGCTTCGTCGGCTCGCGCAACAAGCCGATCCCGCTCTCCCAGCCCGAGGTCGACCGGCTGATGCACCGCGAGACCGCCGAGCGCCCGCGCACCATGGCCCAGTTCGACGTCGGCGAGTCGGTGAAGGTGATCTCGGGCCCGCTGTCGGACTTCTCCGGCGAGATCGCCGAGATCAACGAGGACGCGGCGAAGCTCAAGGTGCTGGTCTCGATCTTCGGCCGCGAGACCCCGGTCGAGGTCGGTTACGACCAGGTGAAGAAGGTCTGACCCTCCCCGCGTTGGTGGCGGTCTGACCCTCCTCGCCCAACTCAGCGACCCCCACGTCGCGGTCGGGCGCGGGGACCGTGCCTCGGCCACGGCGCTCGCGGCGGCCGTGTCCTCGCTGGTCGAGCTGCGACCGGGCGCCGACGCGCTGCTGGTCAGCGGCGACCTGGTCACCGACGCCGGAGCGCGGGAGTACGAGCGCGTGCGCGAGCTGCTGGCGCCGTTCCCGGCCCCGGTGTTCGTGCTCGCCGGCAATCACGACGACCGCGACGGCCTGCGCGAGTACTTCGCCCTCGAGGGCTCCACCGGAGCGGTGGGCCAGCCGTTTCGCTACACGGCGTCGGTCGACGGGATGCGGCTGGTCGGTTGCGACACCACCCTGCCCGGTCGCCTGGAGGGCAGCCTCGACGCCGAGCGCCGGGCGTGGCTCGAGCGGCAGCTCGCCGCCGATCGGTCGGCCCCGACGGTGATCGCCATGCACCACCCGCCGCTGCTCACCGGGGTCACCGCGCTGGATGAGATCGGGCTGCCGGCCGAGGACCGGCTCGCGCTCGCCGACGTGCTCGCGGCCAACCCGCAGGTGCGCCGGGTGGTCGCCGGCCACGTCCACCGCGGCGCCTTTGACGTCCTCGGCGGCTGCGGGGTGCTCACCTGCCCCAGCACCCACCTCCAGGCCCCGCTCGAGATCGGGATGACCGACCTGCGCCTGGTCGACGAGCCGGCCGCATTCGCCGTCCACGCGCTGCTCGACGGCACCGTCGTCTCCCACATCCAGCCGATCCGCTAGCGCCCTCGGCCGCAAGTGTCGGCCATACGACGAGGAATCATCGGCCATACCGCCTTCGTTACCGACCGCACCAGGTGGCGCGTATTCCGGTCGTATACCGCCCTGTCGGAGCCTTGGCGCTGACAACTGGCACCGGCGCCTCGTCTTCATCGGGGGATCCGGCCCGGGGCCACGATCACCAGGAGGCCCACAATGAGGGCACACACAATCACCACCACCATCAACCGGGCGAAGCCAAGCGCGTGGCATCTCGCCGTTGTCCTCGGGCTTGCCGTCTGCTCGCTGGTCGTCCCGGCGACGGCGAGCGCGTCGCCGATCGGCAGCTCGGACTACTCGTCCGCGGGCGCGCCGAACGATTCGAGCCAGAGCGTCGGAGGCTCGGGCTACTCGTCGGTGAACGCGATCTCGCCGCCGTCGAGCGCGTCGAGCCCGGCCGGCGGCTCCGGCTCCGGCTCGGACTACTCGTCGCTGAACGCGATCAGCGGGGCGCCCGCGAGCGAGCCCGTGCTCGCCTCCGGCGGCCCGAGCAATCCGGCCGACGGGTTCGACTGGGGCAGCGCCGCGGTCGGCGCCGGAACCGTGCTGGCCATGGTCGCGCTGGGCAGCGCCGCGCTGCTCACGGTCCGCAGGCGCACGACCGTCGCGCCGTCGGCCTCGAGCTGAGGGCGATTCGCCCTCGGGCCCAGGTGATGGGCGCGGAGGACGGGCGCCGAGAGCGCTCGCCTCCGCGCCCAACGCCGGCGAGGATCGCCGCGGGGCCAGGGCTTGATCGGCCGTCCGCCGCGGTGTACGTTCGGCGCGACTGGGGGATCCTGTGGACGTAGAGATTCGAGTTCTGGGGCCGGTCGGCGTAGTGGTCGACGGGCGGTCCGCGGGGCTGGGGGGAAGCAAGCAGCGAGGCGTGCTCGCGATGCTCGCCCTGCGCCCCAACAGCGCCCTGAGCTCGGATGAGCTGATCGACGGGCTCTGGGGGGAGAGGCCGCCGGCGAGCGCGGCGAAGAACGTCCAGCTCTACGTCTCCCGGCTTCGCAAGGTGCTCGCCGACAGCGGCGCGACGGCGGAGATCCTCACCCGCGGGCGCGGCTACGAGCTGCACGTCGCCACCGAGGCCGTCGACGCGACCCGCTTCGAGCGGCTGGTCGAGCTGGCCGCGCGCGAGCCCGGCGCGGGCGGGCCGGCGGGCGCGGCC
>JBOGZD010000084.1:0-7215 GCA_050697155.1 Solirubrobacterales bacterium
GCTCGACGCCGAGCGGCCGCCGGGCCCGAGCCACGTTCCGCCCGCGCCGGCGGCGGGGTCGGTGGCGATCGGGTTGGCGGCGGTCGCCTGCGCCGCGGTCGCCGCCGGGTGGATGGTGCCCACCCTCACCAGCCTCGCGGGCGGCATGGACCGGGCCGACACGCTCTGGTACCACATGCCGCTCTCGACCCGGTTCGCGGAGGGCGGCGAGCTGGGCGCGATCGACTACTTCGACCCGATCTTCTTCGCCTCCTACTACCCGGCGAACTCCGAGGTCCTGCACGCGCTTCCGATCCTCGCCTTCGACCGCGACATCCTCTCGCCGCTGCTCAACCTCGGCTTCCTCGCGCTCGGGCTGCTGGCCGCGTACTGCATCGGGCGTCCGTGGGGTTTGGGCCCGCACGCTCTGATCGGCGGCGCGATCGCGCTCGGCTCGCAGCAGCTGGTCGAGTTCCAGGCGGGGGAGGCGTTGAACGACGTCGTTGGGACCTCGTTCGTGCTGGCGTCGGTGGCAGTTCTTGTCACTAAGGGGGCGAGCGCCAAGACAGAGATCGGCGCTGTCGGCGGCTCCGCCGAGGGGGCTGGGCGGAAAGCGTCAACATCGCTGACGGAATCCGCCCAACCCCGTGCCGCAGGCGCAGCGGCGCTGGCCGCGGCCGGCGTGGCGGCGGGGCTCGCGGCGGGGACCAAGCTTTCATTTCTCGCCCCTGTAAGTGCGCTGTTCGTCGGCGTCACCCTGATCGCCGGGCGACAGCACCGCCTCCGCACCGCGGCCACCTTTGCCATCCCGGCCCTACTCGCCGGCGGCTACTGGTACGCCCGCAACCTGTTCGCGACCGGCAACCCGATTCCCTTCACCTCGTTCGGCCCGCTGGGCCTGCCCGAGGCGGAGCGCGCGTTCGAGCTTCGCGAGCCGTTCTCGGTCGCGCACTACTGGAACGACCTCGAGGTCTGGGACGACTGGTTCGTGCCCGGGCTGGAGGAGTCGTTCGGGGTGCTGTGGCCGCTCACCCTGCTCGCCTTCCTCGGGGCGGGCGCCTACGCGCTCTGGCGTGGCGCCACCCCGCTGCTGCGGCTGCTCGGCGCGGTGGTGCTGGTGACCGCGGTGGCCTACGTCTTCACCCCGCTGACCGCCGCCGGGGAGGAGGGCGCGCCGATCGCCTTCGAGTGGAACGTCCGCTACCTGGCGCCGGCGGCGGCGATCGGCCTGGCGATCCTGCCCATCATCCTGCTCCGCCGGCAGCCGAACGGGGGATCTCTCCCAGATCGCGAACAGAATCCCCCGCTCTCGCCGGAGACCCCGTCCTGGGTGCCGGCAGCGGTGCTCGGCGGGCTCGCGATTCTGCTGGCGACGACGGTGGCCTCGCTCGTCCAGTGGCAGCAAGGCCACGTCAAGGGAGCCGTCGCGGCCGGCGTCGCCGTTCTCGCCGGTGCCTCCCTGGGTGCCTATCTGAAGAACCGCGACCTGCTCGGGCCACGGGCGCCGCGAACGGTGATTTCGGCTCTCGCGACCCTGGGCGCCGTCGGCGCCCTCGCCGCCGGCTGGTGGGAGCAGAACCACTTCCTCGAGCGCCGCTACGAGAACCTGAGCCCCCAGCTCCGGCTCGCCGACGCGGTCCGCTGGGCGCGCGACCTGCGCGACGCCCGGGTCGCGGTGGCCGGCGTCCGCGGCGTGTTCAACCAGTACCCGTTCTACGGCACCGACCTCTCGAACGAGGTCCAGTGGCTGGGGATCGAGGGCGACGACGGCGCCTACCTGCGGATCCCCACCTGCGAGCGGTGGCGCGAGGAGCTCGGCGCCGGCGACTACACGCACGTGGTCACCACCTACGACCCGTTCAACCCCGGGACCCTCACCGACACCAAGGAGGCGCTCTGGACGCGGCGCGACCCCGCCGCGCGAGAGGTGCTCCGCGACGGCCCGGTGAGCGTGTTCGCGCTCGACGGCGAGCCCGATCCCGCCGCCTGCGCGGCGCTCCCCGACCTCACCCCGCCCGAGCTGAACGGCGATTCGGTCAACATCGAGCCGACCGCGAACCAACCGCGCTGACCGATGCTTGCGATCTACGCCTCGACCCTCGTAATCCTGCTCGCGTCCCTCCTCCTCGGCAGGGCGATCCTCGCCGTGCTCGGCTGGCCGCGCCCGGCCTATCTGAGCGGCGCCGTCGGCTTCGCGACCCTGGTGGCGATCGCACCGTTCGTCGTCCGTCTTCCAGGACGGGCAACCACCGCCGCCGTGCTCCTGGGAGCTCTGCTGGTGGCGGCCGCGATCACGGTCGCTCGCGTTGCGGAGCCGAAGACAGGCCCCCCGCGGCCTGTCTGGGCAGTCCCCCTCGCGGTCACGCTCATGGTGATCGCGGCGGCGAGCACACCATTCCTCTTTCAGGACCACACCGGCATCCTCGGCGAGGGGATCTACACCAACGATCACGCCGCCCAGCTCTACTGGTCCGAGTGGCTGCAGTCCGGCTTCGGCCGCGAGCCGAGCGCCGTCCGCTTCGGCTATCCGATCGGCCCGCAGGCGCTCACGGTGGTCGCCGCCGAGGTCACCGGAACCGACCTGGTCAGCGCCTTCAACGGGCTCCTGCTCGCGATCCCGGCACTGACCGCGCTCGCCGCCCTCGGCGCGCTGGGCGACCTGCCCCCGGTCCGCCGCACGCTGGTCGCCGGGCTGTGCGCACTGCCCTACCTGGCCGCCTCGTTTCTCGCCCAGAGCGCGTTCAAGGAGACGGCGATGGCGCTGTTCGTGCTCGCCCTCGCCGTCGCCCTGAGCGCCCTGGCGGCGCAGCGGGCGAGCATCCGCGCGGTGGCGGTCGTCGTCCTCCTGCTCGCCGCGGGATCGGTGTTCACCTACAGCATCCCGGGGCTCGCCTGGTTCGCGCTCGCGATCCCGGTGTGGCTGGGGCTCGAGGAGCTCGCCGGCCGCAGCCAGATCGACCTCGGGCGGGCCCGGGCGGTGCTTGTCCGCCACCGGGTCGCGCTCACGGCGGGCGCGGTGGCGCTCGCCGCGGTGATCGCGGTCAGCTTCGGTCCGGCGCGCGAGTTCGTCGAGCGAATCGACGACGTCCAGCAGTCCGCCGGCCGCCTGAGCTCACCGGTTTTCCCGGGCGAGGCCCTGGGGATCTGGCCCGAGGGCGACTTCCGCATCGTCCGCGGCGAGGTCGCCGGCGCCCTCCCGGCCGTCGCCCTCGCCGCGCTCGCGATCGCCGTCGGCGGATTCGCCCTCCTGCGCCGGCGCGAGCTCGCCCTGCCTGCGGTCCTGGCCACCGGCGGAGTCGTGTACGTCGGCGCCCGGTACTTCGCCGAGATCCACGTCGAGGCCAAGGCCCTGGCGGTCATCGCCCCCCTCGCGGCCCTCGTCACCCTGCGCGGGTTGTTCGTGCCCGGGTCGCTGGCCCGCTACACGCTGGGCGGGCTCACCGCGCTCGCCCTCGCCGGCTCCACCTTCCTCGCCCTGCGCGCCGCCCCGGTCGGCTTCGACCACCGCGGCGAGGGCCTGGAGGCGCTCGGCGAGCGGATCGACGGCAGCTCGGTCGTCTTCCTCGGCGTCGACCGCTTCTCGGGCTATCGACTCCGCGGCACCCTGGCGCGGGCTCCCGCCGGCTTCGTCCCCGAGGAGATCGCCGGCCGCCCCGAGAAGGCATGGCAGCAGGGCGAGGCCGCCGACTTCGACACCGTCAAGCCGGCGAAGCTCGACAAGTTCGACTATGCGATCACGACCGCCGCCGCCTACCAGTCCTCGCCGCCCCGCAACTTCGAGCCGATCGGCCAGTCGGCCGGGTACGTGCTCTGGCGGCGCGAGGGAGAGACGGTGCGCAGCCGGGTGCTCCCGGGCGAGGGCGGCGACCCCGGCGAGCCGCTCGAGTGCGCCGGCACCCAGGGGGAGCGGCTCACGCAGCGCAGCGGCGCCGCGCTCGTCCTCGAGCGACCGACGCTCGGCTCGTTCGAGGCCTGGCGCGGCACCGAGAGGGTTGAGGACGCCACCGGCGGCCAGGAGCGCGCCTTCGCCGCTCCCGGCGTCGCCGAGCAGACCCTGAGGCTCGAGCCGGGGCGCGAGTACACGCTGTCGCTCCAGTACCACAGCCAGGCGCCGCTCACGGTCACCGCGCCGGGGCTCGAGCAGGAGCTGCCGCCGGCGCTCGACGGCATGTACCTCGACGGCGCCGGTCGCGGCGCCTACTGGCCGGTCGGCAGGATCGCGGTCGAGGAGGTGGCGGGCCGCCCCCGTGAGGTCACGGTCCGGGTCGAGGCTGAGGGCCCCGACGGCCTCGCGGACGCGCTCGGGGTGGAGCACCGGGTCTGGCTCGGCAACCTCGCCGCCACCCCGGTGGCGGAGCCCGAGGCGGCCCCGATCCAGGACGCCTGCGGCGACTACGTGGACCGATTCTCGCTCGAGAGGCGAGGCGGCGACGATCGAGCGGCCCCCGAGAGCGGACGGGAGTCGGGTCGATGAACGACCATCCCGGTCCCCCGGCCGAGCAGCAGCCGCCGGTGCTCGGCGGCGAGCACCCCGAGCGGGCGCCCGAGCTCGCTCCGATCGTCTTCGTCGGGGGCACCGGGCGCAGCGGCACCCACGTGCTCGCGCAGGTGATCTCGCGCAACCGGCGCTTCGGGCTGGTCCCGGTCGAGGTGCGCTTCCACACCGACCCCGACGGCTTTCCCGGGCTGCTCGCCGGCGAGGTCGAGCTCGACCGGTTCGTCAAGCGGCTGCGCGGCTACTGGTGGCGCGGTTTTCAGACCCGGCGGATGCGCGGCCTGTTCCGGTTCGTCGACCGCGAGCGCTTCGACGCCGCGGTCGAGCGATTCGAGGCGGGATTCGCAGAGCAGCGAGAGGAGGCGTGCCGCCGGCTCTTCTACGACCTGCTCTGGTTTCGCTCCCAGGGGCGGCCGGAGGGCGAGGCGATCGTCGAGCAGAGCTGCGACACCGTCGCCCAGGCCGAGACCCTGGTGGGGCTGTTCCCCGAGGCGCGCTTCATCCACGTCGTCCGCGACGGCCGTGACGCCTCCGCCTCTCGGGTCGCCCAGACCCGCGGGCTGGTGCGGCCCCGCACTCGGGTGCAGGGGATCGAGTGGTGGGAGGAGCGGATGCGCGCGATCGAGGCCGGCGCCCGCGCGATCCCCGATGGGCGGCTGCTGACGATGAGCCTCGACGAGCTGCTCCAGGTCGAGCGCAAGCGGGTCGCGCTACGACCGATGTTCCGCTTCCTCGGCGCCCAGGTGACCCGCGGCGCGCGGCGCTACCTGCGCCAACACATGAGCCCCGAGCAGGCCCACTCCGAGCGCTGGCGCGCCGGGCTGTCGGACCGAAAGGCGGCGCGGATCGAGGCGCTCTATGCGGAGGCGCTCGACCGGCTCGAGGCGGAGGGGGCGCCCTCGGCGCCGCTGCTGCGGCGCACCTTCGAGCGCGACCGCGCCGGCGATCGCGACCTCGAGCCGATCGTCTACGTCTACGATCGACCGTCGGCATGAGCCCCAATCCCACCCCCGCAGACCTGGTGTTCGTCGGCGGCACCGGCCGCAGCGGCACCCACATCCTCTCCTACCTGCTCGACCGCCACTCGCGCTTCTTCGGCGTGCCGATCGAGTGCCGCTTCCACTGCAACCCGAAGGGGCTCGCCGACGTCGTCACCGGCAGGGCGACCCCGGATCAGTTCCTGACCAAGCTGCGCGGCTACTGGTGGCACCGGGTCCGGGTGGGCGACCGCGCCTACGTCAAGGCGCGCTGGCGGGCGCTCGGCCGCGGCCGGGTGCGCGGCCTGCACACGATCCTCCCCACCGATCGGTTCGAAGCCGCGGTCCAGCGGTTCGAGCAAAGCCACGAGTCCGACCTCCTCGGCGCCTCCCGCAACCTCTTCTACGACGTGCTGGGTCCGCTCGCCGCCGACGCCGGCAAGTCGGTCCTGGTGGAGATGAGCTGCTTCACGATCGCCGCCGCCGACGGCCTCGCGCGGATCTTTCCCGAGGCCCGCTTCGTGCACTCGGTCCGCGATGGGCGCGACTCGGGCTCCTCGAAGGTCGCGCTGCGCCAGAAGCCCCACCACCCGACCGACGTGCTCTCGGGGATCGACTTCTGGGCCGATCGGCTGCGCCGGGCCGAGGAGGGGGTGCGGGGGCTCTCCGGCGCCGACCGCGAGCGATTGCAGGTCACCAGCCTCGACGAGCTGGTCTGGGGCGATCGCGAGGCGACCTACGCCGAGCTGCTCGAGTTCCTCGGCGTCGACGACGAGCCGGCGATGCGCGAGTTCTTCGAGACCGAGATGGACGCCGACGCCGCCAACCGCGAGCGCTGGCGCGAGGGGCTCGACGAGGCGGCCCAGGCCGAGGTGACCGCCCGCTACGAGGCGACCCTGGAGCGACTCGAGCGCGAGGGCTATCACTGCGCCCCGATGCTGCAGCGCGCCTACCAGCGCAGCGCCGCCGAGCAGCCGGCCGCGGCCTCGAACGCCTCCGCCGAGCGCGGCTAGCTCGGCGGCGGCGATGGCCCAGCGGATTCTCTTTACGACCTCGAACGGGACCGGGCTCGGCCACCTGACCCGCTCGATGGCGATCGCCCGCCGGCTGCCGGACGGGATCGAGCCGCTCTTCATCACCCTCTCGGCCGCGGCGCCGGTGGTCCGCGAGCTCGGCTACCCGGTCGAGTACATCGCCAATTACGGGACCCCGGGGTCGGGCAACGACTACCGCTGGTCGCGCCGCCTGCGTGCCCGCCTGCGCGCCGCGATCGAGGAGATCGATCCGACGGTGATCGTCTTCGACGGCACCCACCCGTACGAAGCGCTGATCGGCGCCTTTCGCGATCGCACCGAGACCCGCGCCGTCTGGTGCCGTCGGCCGCTGTGGAAGACCGGGGCCGACCGCGCCCCGCTCGCCCGCGCCGGCGCCTTCGACGCCGTGCTCGAGCCGGGCGAGCTGGCGGAGTCCGAGGACCGCGGCCCGACCGTCGCCTTGCGCGAGGGCGCCCACCGGGTCGGGCCGGTCGTCCTGCTCGACCGCTCGGAGCTGCTGCCGCGCGAGCAGGCCGAGCGCGAGCTCGGCCTGGAGCCCGGCCGCACCAGCGTCCTCGTCACCCTCGGCCAGGGCGCCGAGGTCGGCGAGGCGTCCGAGCGGTGCCTGCGCCACCTGGCGGGGCGGGAGGATGTGCAGGTCGCGGCGTTGCGGTCGACGATCTCACGTATGGGGGCGGGAGCTGGTGGCGCTTTCCTCTCGCATACCGAG
>JBOGZD010000084.1:7225-12612 GCA_050697155.1 Solirubrobacterales bacterium
CGGTGGCGATGACCTCGTCCGTGCGCGGCGGCGCCGAGCGCCGCTCGCCGTTCTCCATGCGTATGGCTAACCCGGGACGTGGCTGGTGTTACGAGCGTCTACGGCTCACGTAGCGGTCTTGGCGCTTTCCTCTCGCATACCGAGAGGAAAGCGCCAAGCCCCGATGAGATCGTCCGCCTGAGTGCCACCTATCCGATGAGCCGCTACTTCGCGGCCTTCGACGCCGCCGTATCGGCAGCCGGCTACAACGCCTTCCACGAGCTGATCGCGCTCGGCGTCCCCTCCCTCTACGTGCCCATCCACCGCGAGACCGACGACCAGGCGGCCCGGGCCCGCTGGGCGGAGCGCGCAGGTGTCGGCCGCGGGGTGGAGGGCCCGGACGACCCCCGGCTGGAGGCCCGTCTCGACGAGCTGCTCGACTCGAGCCGGCGCCGGG
The DNA here is from genome assembly GCA_050697155.1 of Solirubrobacterales bacterium. GTDB lineage: Bacteria > Actinomycetota > Thermoleophilia > Solirubrobacterales > 70-9 > JBOGZD01. The sequence goes on from JBOGZD010000084.1 coordinate 7,662, forward strand.
AGATCGCCGACCGGCTCGCCGCTCTCGACCCCGCCAAGGGCGCCGCCGAGGCGGCGGATTGGCTCGCCGGTCTCGCGACCGCGACCGCGGCGGTGCCCGGCCCCCAGCGGCCTGTCTTGCGGGCGCCTCGCTCGCCAAGCTCCGAGCGCGGGATCGCCGGCCGTGCCCACTCGTTCCGCCGCCGCTGGGGCCAGTTCATCCGCTACGCGCCACGCACCGTCGCCCGGCTCACCCGCCAGCAGCTCACCCAGCCGCGCCCGCGGACCCTCGTGCTCGCGCTCGGCATCGTCGGCGCCCCGGTCGGCCCGGTGCGGGACGCGCTCGCGCGGACGCCCGACCCGGCCGAGCGCGTCCTCGTCGTCACCGACTCGCTCGAGCTCGGCCCGCTGCGCGAGCTGGGGGTCGGGATCGAGCACGTGCCGGCAGAGGGCGAGCGCCAGCCCGAGCTGGCCGGGGCGGACTACAACGCGTTCCTCCTCCGCCGCCTCGAGCTGATCCTCGCCGAGCGCCCCCGACCGCGGCGAGTGCTGATCGCGCCCGGAAGCCGCCGGCCGCCCCCCGGATTCGCGGGTAGTGGCGCCCAGGACGCCTAGTACCCTGAATCGCTCGATGGAGGTCTCAACCCCCCTGAAGTCGCTTGATCAAGCGGCGACGGGCGACGGCGCGCGCGCCGTCGCCGGTACCGCCGTGGGCGCGTTGCCGAACCTGGTCGTGATCGGCGCCCAGAAGTGCGGCACCAGTGTCCTTCACTACTACCTCAGCCTCCACCCGGAGATCTCGATGTCGAAGCCGAAGGAGCTCAACTTCTTCATCGAGGAGCGCAACTGGCCGCGCGGGACCGACTGGTACCGCGGGCAGTTCGATCCACGCGCCCGGATCCGGGGCGAGGCCTCGCCCAACTACTCCGCCTATCCCCAGCACGAGGGCGTCCCGCAGCGGATGGCGTCGGTGGTCCCCGACGCGAAGCTGATCTACATGATCCGCGACCCGCTGGCGCGGATCGCCGCCCACTGGGTCCACAACTACGCCAAGCGGCGCGAGAAGGGCACCCTCGCGCAGACGCTGGTGCACCCCAACACCTCCTACGTCACCCGCAGCATGTACGCGATGCAGCTCGAGCGGTTCCTCGAGCACTACCCCAAGGACCGGGTGCTGGTGTTCCAGCAGTCCGAGCTTCGCCACCAGCGCGCCGAGACCCTGCGCCGGGTGTTCGAGTTCCTCGTGGTCGACCCCGACTTCAACCATCCCCGGTTCGAGCAGGAGCGCCACCAAACCTCGCGCAAGACCCGCGCCACCCGCCTGGCGGTGAGGCTCGAGCGCATGGGCCGCAGCCGCCGCGGCCGGCTGTTCCCGGCCAACTTCTGGCTGGTGCTCGACGATCGGCTGCCGCTGCGACGCCAGATCAAGACGCCGAACGTCGCCGCCGCGCTTCCCGACGAGACGCTCGCCGCCCTGCGCGCTGACGCCGAGCGGCTGCGCGAGCTCACCGGCCGCGACTTCGCCAACTGGAAGCTCTGGGACGCCTGAGCCCTTCTGGGCTCGGGTCAGACGTGCCCCAGCGCGGCCAAAAGAACCAGCAGCAGCACGATCACCCCGGCGGCTCCGGCGCCGTGCTCGGCGTGCGCCTGCTGCGCTACTCGGGGGTCCAGGGCGCGACCCTGGTCGTCGGCAACCTGATCCAGCTCGTCGCCGTCCTCGTCGTTGCCGCCTTCCTCGGTCCCGAGGACATGGGGCGCTACGCGCTGCTGCTCTTCCTCGCCGGCCTCGTCACCCAAGTCCTCTCCCTGCTGGTCAAGCCGGGGACGATCCGGCGCACCTTCGGCGGCGGCGACGACGAGGACGACGACGACGAGGAAGACGAGGTCGTCTCGTCATCGCCGCCGCACACCCTCGGCACGGGCCTCGCCTGGGCGGCGGTGCTCGGAGTTCTCGGCACGGGCCTCCTGATCGTCTTCCGCGAACCGGTGGCCGACTGGCTGCTGGGCGACCCCGAGCTCGAGGGCGCCGTGCTCTGGGCCGGGGTCCTCTCCGGGGTCTGGCTCGTGTTCAAGATCGCAGACATCACCCTCTGGCTCGAGCGCCGCCCGGCGGCCTTCGTCGCCGCCGACACCTCGCGCTCGGCGCTCGGCCTCATCGCCCTGCTCGCCTTCCTCGCCGGCGGCGCCGGGGTCGAGGGCGCGATCGTGGCGACGGCGATCGGCACGGGCCTCGCGGCCCTCGTCGCCGTCGTGCTGCTGCGCGGGAGCTTCGAGCCCTCGTTCGATCCGCGCGAGGTCGGCCAGATCATCGTCCGCGGCGCCCACCGGGCGCCGATCGTGCTCTCGTTCTGGACGATCCAGAACGCCGACATCTTCCTGCTCTCGCGGTACCTCGACGCGACCGAGCTCGGCATCTACACACTCGCCTCGCGGCTCGGGTTCGTGGTCTCGTTCCTCCCGCAAGGATTCCGCGTTGCGCTGCGACCGCTGCGCAAGTCGGCGATGTTCCAGGCGGTGCGCGAGCAATACGGCAAGCCGACCGCGAACGGCCAGCTGCTCGGCTACTTCGCGCTGCTCTGCATCTTCGCCGTGCTGGCGATGATCCTCGCCGGGCAGGTGCTGGTGGAGGTCGCCCCGGCCGCGTACGCCGGTGCCGCCGGGCTGATCCCGTTCACCGCCGCCGCGTTCGTCATGCCGAGCGTCTACCGGACCGTGAACCAGAACGTCACCGTGCCCCACCAGCGCGCGACCTTCATCGGCGGCTGCGTCGGGGCCGCCGCTTTCTTCATCGGCACGACGATCCTGCTCGCGCCCGAGATCGACGCCTACGCCGCGCCGGTCGGGATGCTCGTCGGGTTCGGGATTCCCTCGACGCTGATGTTCGCCCGCGGTCAGCTCGGCCTGAAGCCGATCAGGTTCCCCTACCGCCAGGTGCTGACCGCGTTCGTGCTGGCGGCGGCGATCGTTGCCGGCGTCGAGGCGCTGCCGGACCTGAACCCGTTCGTGCAGCTGGCGCTCGCCGGGGCCCTGCTCGCGCTCTGGCTCGGGCTCCTGGTCGTGTTCAGGGTGATCCCCGAGAACCACTGGCAACCGCTCATCCACATGACCCGATCGCTCGGGCGCGGCACGCCGGCGAGCTTCAAGGCCCGCCGCGGCCTGCGCGGGCTCAGTCCGGCCGAGCGCGACGAGCTGCGGATCGCCGTGATCGTCGGGCTGCCGGGAGAGCGCCTCGACCCCGGCGCCGAGGGCGGGGGCGAGGGCGTGCGCCTGGTAGGGGCGCTGCGCCGAGTCGGCGCGCGCGGCGGGATCTCGGTCGGCGAGCCGACCGAGCTCGATCCCCAGATCGCGCTCTTCCTGTTCGAGGACGCCTCGACCGCGGTGCGCAACGCGACCATGCGCAGGCTGCTCGACGCCGAGGCCGACCCGAACGACCTGCGCGCGCTGGAGGACCTGGTCGCCCACCTGGCACGGGTGCCCGACGACGCCTGGGAGGGGCGCCGCAGCGCGGATCGCGGGCGCCCGCTGCCCGGGGTCGAGCGCCGCCGCCGCGCCACGCGGCGCCGGGCGCTGCGCAAGGCCCAGGCCGAGCGTTAGCTGCTAGTCCGAGCGGCGGATCACGATCCGGTCGGGCTCGATCGTGACCTCGACCCGCCGCTTGCCGGCCCAGTGCTCGGCGTAGACGGGGTCGTCCTTCACCGCCGGGTCGAGCCAGAGCCCGTAGCCGTCGGCGTCGCCGTGGTCGAATGTCGCCTGCATGCCGCCCCTGGCGCCGCCGCCGCGCCGGCCGCGACCGCCACGCCGCCGCCGGCGTCGCCGGGGCCGCTCGCCGGCCTCTTCGGCGCCCTCGTCGGTGGCGCCCTCCTCGGCCTCTTTGTCTGCGTCCTCGCGCTCCGCCACCTCGGCCTCGGCCACCTCTGCCTCATCCTCCTCGCGCGATGCGGCCTCCTCTGCCTCTTCCTCCTCGCGCGCCGCGGTCGCCTCGATCTCGGCCTCGATCTCGTCGCGGAGGTCGGCCTCGCCCGCGTCGTCGTCCTCGGCGCTGAGCTCATGGCGGCGGCGGAACTCGCGCAGCTCGGAGGTCGAGACCTCGAGCTGGTGGGCGATCCACGCATCGGTGCGGCCCTGGCGCACCCAGGCACGGATCTGGTTGAGCTGTGAGCGAAGCGGCTTGGCCATCGCGATCCGGCACTCGGGCCGGTCGGCGCGCGATACTAGTGCACCCGCGTGCACCGGCTGCCGGGACGCCGGCTGTCCGCCATCGCCCGAGCCGGTGCAGCGCCGCCCCCGACCAGCGGCTACCCTGGACGCCGTCCAAACAAGCGGGTTAGGGGTCACCGGGGGAGTGACGATGCCGCCGCCGCAGCTCGAATGGAGGCGAGATGCTGGTACTCACGCGTAAGACGAACCAGAGCATCATGATCGGGGACGACGTCGAGGTGTCCGTGCTCGCGGTCTCACGGGACAAGATCCGGCTCGGGATCACCGCGCCGCGCGACGTCCCCGTGTTCCGCAAGGAGGTCTATCTCTCGATCAAGGACGAGCAGGCCGCCGAGGGCGGCGGCGAGTACCAATCGCCACAAACGCTTAAGGAATCGTGAGTATTCTTTGAATCTCTGCCTGCACCCCTGATACTGTGCGCGGCGTCCGACGCCCGCGAATCGCGCGGGCACGCTCTTCCCCGGGGGACCGCCAGGAGCAGCCGATGACCGAGATGCGCATGCGACAGAGCCTCTCGCAGTTCGAGGTCGCCTTCGAGCAGGAGGCGGCGCTCGAGCGGCGCCGCCGCGAGCAGCTCCGTCAGCGCGCCTCCAACCGCTCCCGGGCCCGCCGCATCCAGCGCACCGAGCAGCGCGGCAACGTCGGCTTCGGCGCCCTGCTGCTCGCGCTCTCGTTCACGGTCGTGGTCGTCACGCTCGTGATGTTCGAGACGCTCGCCTGGCTGATGGCCTAGCGGGTCCCGCGACCGGACCTAG
>JBOGZD010000085.1:0-12394 GCA_050697155.1 Solirubrobacterales bacterium
CGCAGCAGCAGCGCGAAGGCGAGGGTGTCGCCGGCGTCGGCCGCCGCCACCGCCACCGAGGCACGGCGCAGCCGCTCCCGGTCGTCGAGCGTCCGCAGCGCCCAGGCCGCCAGCACCAGGTCGCGGGTGCCGCCGATCCTGGCGACTGCTCGCAGGCCGGCGTCGGACCGCTCGAAGCCGAGGGCGCGAAAGGCGAGCTCCGGCGCGAGCCAGAACCCGGCGCCGATCGCCGCCCGCCCGGCGGCCAGCGAGCCGGCGACCAGCCGTGCGCCGGCCTCGGGCCGGCGACGCCTGCGGAGCGCGTCTAGCACGGACCCAGCCTATGCGGTCAGTCGGCACCTGGGGTGGGCGTTTGCGACCGCCCACGCTGGCGCGAAAGCGGGAGGATCGACTGGCGATGGACCCGAGGGCGCACGGGCGATGGTGCTGAAGGCGCACGGACTCCTGCTCGCCAGCCTGGTCGCGATCGTCGGCGGCGGGCTCGCCCTCCACCCCGGCGACGCCGAGCGTCCCGCCGAGCCGAGCCCCCGGGTGCGGGCCGAGGCGCGCGCGAAGCCCGTCGTTCCTCGCGCCAGAGCGGAGAGGCGCGACGAACGCGCGCCCCGACGGCGGGTGGCACGAGTCCCGACCCCCGACGGCCTCGCCGCCTCGGCGCGTTACGCGGCCGAGCGGGACGGCCTGGTCTCCTTCGCGGCCATCGACGGCGAGGGCAGGCTCTACGGCCGTGACCTCGACCGCCTCTACTCGGCCGCGAGCACGGTGAAGGCGATGCTGCTCGCGGCGGAGCTGGAGCGGCTCGAGCGCGAGCGGCTGCCGCTCGACCAAGGGACCGACGCGCTGCTGCGCTCGATGATCACCCGCTCCGACAACAAGGCAGCGGACGCGATCTACGCCCGGGTCGGCGATCCGGGGATGTTCGCGGTGGCCAGGCGGGCGGAGATGACCCGGTTCACCGAGGCCGGCCACTGGGGCAACGCGCAGATCAGCGCCGCCGACCTGGCCCACCTCTACTCGCGCCTGGAGGGCCTGGTGGCCGGTCCGCATCGCGAGTACGCGCTCGGGCTGCTCGGCTCCGTCGCCCCAGAGCAGCGCTGGGGGATCCCGGCCGTGGCCGCGGAGCGCGGCTGGGCGGTGCGGTTCAAGGGCGGCTGGCTGCCCGGCCGCGGCCTGGCGCACCAGGGCGCGCAGCTCCGCAACGGCGACCGCGAGCTCGCCCTCGCCGTGCTCACCGACGCCCAGCCGTCGCACGAGTACGCGACCGAGACCGTTCAGGGTGTGGCCGCCCGGCTCCTGGGTGGGCGCTAGGCGTGCGCGCTCACGGGGTCCCTGGACCCCCCGAGCGGCTCAATCGCCTGTCACGCGCGGCGCCGCTTGCGCTCGATCGGGATCGAGACGCGCCCGCCGTCGCCGCCGGGGCGAACGCGCTCGGTGAAGTCGTAGGCGCCGTAGGGGACGATCTCGGTGCGCAGCTTGGCGCGCACACGCTCGACCTCCTCGGCCATCCGCTGCTCCAGCGCGGCGGCCTGCTCGCGCATCTTCGCCGTCTCGCGCCGGGCGCGCTCGAGCTCGCGCTCGAGCGTCAGCACGGTCTCGACCCCGGCGAGGTTGAGCCCCTCCTCGACCGTCATCCGCTGGATCCGGCGCAGGCGCTCGACGTCCTCGTGTGAGTAGAGCCGGGTGTTCTTCGGCGAGCGCTTCGGGGTGATCAGGCCGCGGGCCTCGTACATGCGCAGCGTCTGCGGGTGCATGTCGGCGAGCTCGGCCGCGACCGAGATCATGAACACGCCGCGCCTGCGGTCGACTCCCCTGTCGCGCCGCTGCGCCATCAGTCGCCTACCTTCGCGGCCCGCGCGGACGCGTCGCGGAGCAGGCGCTCGCGGGGATCGTGGTCGTTGAGCGCCTCGGCGAACTGCTCCAGGGCGCGCTTCTGGTCGCGGCTGAGGTCGCGTGGCATCTCGACCTCGAGCCGGTAGAGGATGTCGCCGCGCCCGCGCCCTCCCGGCCGCGGCGGGCCCTCGCCGCGCAGGCGCTGGATCGTGCCGTGCTGGGTCCCGGCCGGAACCCGGATCCGCTTGGTGCCGTTCAGCGTCGGGACCTCGACGGTCGCCCCCTGGATCGCCTCGGCGATCGTCAGCGGCAGCCGGACCTCGAGGTTGCCGTCCGGGCGGATGTCGAACACCGGCGACGCCGCCACCCGGGTGACGACGAAGAGGTCGCCGGGCGGACCGCCGCGGGGGCCGTCCTCGCCCTTGCCCGCGACCCGGATCCTGCTGCCGTCGTGGACACCGGCGGGGATCCGCACCCGGTAGCGCTTGCGCTGGGCGGTGAGCCCCGACCCCGCGCAGGTAGCGCACGGATCCTCGATCACCTGCCCGGCGCCGCCGCACTGCGGGCAGGGCTGGCTGATCGAGAAGAAGCCCTGGCTCTCGGAGTCGATCCCGCGCCCGCCGCAGCGCGGGCAGGTGGTCGGCACGGTGCCCGGCTTCGCGCCGGTGCCACCGCAGGTCCGACACGTCGCCTGCTTGGGCACCGTGACTGCGACCTCGGCGCCGTGCATCGCCTGCTCGAACGACAGGCGGACCTCCGTCTCGAGGTCGCGTCCGCGCATCGTCTGTTGGCCCTGGGGGCCGCCGCGGCGGCCGAAGAACTGGCCGAAGATGTCGCCGAGATCGGCGCCGAACCCACCAGGGCCGCCGGCGCCTCCGCCACGCCCGAAGCCGGCGAACATCCCACCGGCGTCGTACTGCTGGCGCTTGTCGGAATCGGAGAGCGTGTCGTAGGCCTGCTGGATCTCCTTGAACCGCTCCTCGGCCCGCTCGTCGCCGGGGTTGCGGTCGGGGTGGTACTCGCGAGCGAGCTTGCGGTAGGCGCGCTTGATCTCCTCGTCTGTGGCCTTGCGGCCGACGCCGAGGACCTCGTAGAAGTCGCGTGCCATCGCGGCCGCCTACTCGCTGACGACGACCCGCGCAGGGCGGAGCACCTGCCCGTCGAGCCGGTAGCCGCGCTCCAGCGTCTCGATCACCCTCCCCGACTCGGCCTCCTCGTCGGCCCGGGTGGAAAGCGCCTCGTGCCAGGCGGGATCGAAGCGCTCGCCGGCCGGGTCGTACGCCTCGACCCCCGCCCGCTCCAGGGTCGCCCGCAGCTCCCCGAGCACCAGCGCCACCCCGCGAGCAAACGCCTCCGCCGGCGAGACCTCCTCGCTTCGAGGCTCGGCATCCTCACCGGTCGGCGCCCCGGCATCGGGATCGATCCCGGCGGCCCGAAGCGCTCGCTCGAGGTTGTCGATCGCGGGCACCAGCTCCCGCGCAAGCGAAGCCTTCCCCCGCTTCTCCGCGTCAGTGGCATCCCGGGAAGCGCGCTTACGGAAGTTCTCGAAATCCGCCTTGGCCCGCTGCGCCAGCTCCAGGTACTCGTCCCGCTCCCTCTTCACATCGGAGAGCAGCGCGTCGAGGTCCTCGACGACGTCGGAGCCCTCTTCGTCCGGCGTCTCGGCCGCGCCCTCGTCTGGCTCTCCGAAGCGCCGGGCGGGGGACGGGACGTCCCCCGCAGGATGCTCCGCCGGGGCCAGTCCCTCGTCCGTTGTCTCGGCACGGCCCGAACCAGCATCCGCAGGGGGATGTCCCGTCCCCCGCCCCTGGTGAGCCGAACCCGCTGGAAGGCGCTCCTCCCAGTCTTCCGGCGCCCCCGCCGGCCTACGACCGCTCATCGTCGACGACCTCCGCGTCCACGACCTCCTCCTCGGCCGCAGCGCCGTCGGTCCCGGCGCCGTCGGTCTCCGAGGCGCCTTGCTGCGCGGCCGCGGCCTGATAGATCTGCTCGGAGACCTTGTGGAAGGCGGCCTGGAGGGCGTCGGTCTTCGACTTGATCTCCTCGGCGTCGTCGGACTCGAGCACGCCCTTGACCCCGGCGATCGCCTCGTTGATCTCCTTCTTCGCCGCCTCGTCGAGCTGCTCGTCCATCTCGGAGACCTGCTTCTCGGCCTGGTAGGCGGCGTTCTCGGCCAGGTTGCGCGCTTCGGCGAGCTCGCGGGCCCTGCGGTCCTCGTCGGCGTGCGACTCGGCGTCCTTGACCATCCTCTCGACCTCGTCCTCGGACAGGCCCGAGCCGCCCTTGATCTCGATCTTCTGCTCCTTGCCGGTGCCGAGGTCCTTCGCCGAGACGTTGAGGATGCCGTTGGCGTCGATGTCGAAGGTGACCTCGATCTGGGGCATCCCCCGCGGCGCGGGCGGGATCCCGGTGAGCTGGAACTTGCCCAGCGACTTGTTGTAGGCAGCCATCTCGCGCTCGCCCTGGAGCACGTGGATCTCCACCGACGGCTGGTTGTCGTCGGCGGTCGAGAAGATCTCGGACTTCTTCGTCGGGATCGTCGTGTTGCGCTCGATCAGCTTCGTCATCACGCCGCCCTTGGTCTCGATCCCCATCGTCAGCGGGGTGACGTCGAGCAGCAGCACGTCCTTGACGTCGCCGGCCAGCACCCCGGCCTGGATCGCGGCGCCGATCGCCACGACCTCGTCCGGGTTGACGCCCTTGTGGGGCTCCTTGCCGACCAGCTCGGTGACCTTCTCCTGCACCGCCGGCATCCGGGTCATGCCGCCGACGAGCACGACGTGGTCGATCGACGGCGCGCCCGCGTCGGAGAGCGCCTGGTTGACCGGCGAGACGACGCGGTCGAGCAGGTCGGAGGTGAGCTCCGTGAGCTTCGCCCGCGAGAGCTTCATCTCCAGATGCTTGGGCTGGCCCTCGACCGCGGTGATGAAGGGCAGGTTGATCTGCGTCTCCTGGGTCGCCGAGAGCTCGATCTTCGCCTTCTCGGCCGCCTCGTAGAGGCGCTGGAGCGAGTTCTTGTCCTGGGCCAGGTCGACGCCCTGGTCGCGCTTGAACTCGGCGACCAGCCACTCGACGATCGCCTTGTCCCAGTTGTCGCCGCCGAGGTGGTTGTCGCCGGCGGTCGACTTGACCTCGAACACCCCCTCGCCGATCTCGAGGATCGAGACGTCGAAGGTACCGCCGCCGAGGTCGAAGACGAGGATCGTCCGGTCGGACTCCTCCTTGTCGAGCCCGTAGGCGAGCGCGGCCGCGGTCGGCTCGTTGATGATCCGCTTGACCTCGAGCCCGGCGATCTTTCCGGCGTCCTTGGTCGCCTGGCGCTGGTCGTCGTTGAAGTAGGCGGGCACGGTGATCACCGCCGCGTCGACCGTGTCACCGAGCTTCGACTCCGCGTCGGAGCGCAGCTTCTGCAGGATCATCGCCGAGATCTCCGGCGGCGAGTACTGCTCGCCGCGCGCCTTCACCCGCACGTCGCCGTTCGGCCCCTCGATGACCTCGTAGGGGACGATCGTCTCCTCCTCCTTGACCTCGGCCTCCTTGCGGCCCATGAACCGCTTGATCGAGAAGATCGTGTTCTCGGGGTTCATCACCGCCTGGCGCTTGGCGACGGTGCCGACGAGGCGCTCGCCGGACTCGGTGAAGGCGACCACCGACGGGGTCGTGCGGCCGCCCTCGGCGTTCTCGATGATCTCCGGGTCGACGCCCTCGAGCACGGCCATGGCCGAGTTCGTCGTCCCGAGGTCGATTCCGATCGTCTTGCCCACGCTGCTTCTCCTTCTCCTCGGCGAACTAAGAAATCTCAGTCGCAGCGTAGCAGATGTATGGCTGCGTCCTAGCCGGACGCGGGCGGGCAGTCCTCGGGTGCGTCCGCCTGCGCGGCGGACGTGTCGACGGTCGGGCCCTTGTCGATCTGTCCCGCGTAGGCCGCGACGAACTGCGCCGCCTCGATCGCCTCGTCGCCGAGCAGGATCGCCTGCGGCATCCGCCCGCCACCGGATGGAATGCCGCAGGTGATCGCGGTCAGCACCCGGCTGGTGAGCCCCTCGAACTGCTCGGCCGGGTTCGAGCCCGTGGGCGCGAGGAGCTCGTCGAGGTTTGGCGCGACGACGCCGTCGGTGCCCGCCGCTGCGAGCGTGTGGCAGGCGCCGCAGTTGGTCGCGAACAGCTCTTTGCCGGCGGCGTCGCGGTCGGCGACCTCGACGATCGCGGCGCTCTCTGAGCCCTCCTTGCCTAGCGCCCACCAGGGCAGCACCAGCAGGCAGAGAGCCGCGAACAGCCCGAAGACGACGAAGGGGCCCTTGCTCATCCGGTCGCGAAAGCTACCTCAGGCCGCTACTCACCGGCGGCGGGCACCGGCGCGGGACGGGCTGGCTGATATATCTCGTGGAGAGTGGAGGTCGGTTGGCCTCGGGACAAGGATGGCGATCGATACGCAAGAACACCTGCGTGAGCGGCTTCCGCCGCCGACCGCGGCGGAGCGGGAGGTGGCCGATCTGCTGCCGATCGACGCCGGCGAGGACGCGGACACGGTGCTGGCGCAGGTGCCGTTCTGGTTCCACACCTTCTCGCTCGACGGCCGCCGCGTCTACACGCCGGGGATCGCCCGCGACCATCGCTATCGGATCCCGTTCTTTCCGGATGACCTCGGCGGGACCCGGGTGCTCGACGTCGGCACGTTCGACGGCTTCTACGCGTTCCTCGCGGAGGCCCGTGGCGCCAGCCGCGTGGTTGCGGTCGACAACGAGCAGTACCGCGACTGGGTCAAGACGCGCTGGGGCATCGAGCTCGAGGGAGGCGAGGCCTTCCGGGCGATCGCCAACCTCCTCGACTCGGCGGTCGAGTACCGGCGGCTCGACGCGTTCGAGCTCGACGCTCTCGAGGAGACCTTCGATCACGTCCTCTGTCTCGGGATCCTGCACCGGGTCGCCAACCCGCTCGGCCTGCTCGAAGCGCTCCGCCGCCGGCTCGACGACGGCGGCAGACTGCTGGTCGAGACATACGGGGTTGCCGACCCGGATCTCGAGGGCGCGGCGGCGATCCACGTTGCCGAGCGGGGCGAGGTCTACGCCCGCGACGACTACGTCTACTGGGGGTTCACCGGCGAGAGCCTGATCCGGCTCGCCCGCCACGCCGGCTTCTCGGAGGCCCGGATCCTCGCTCAGCCGCTGATCGAGGGCCATCCGCGGGTAATCGGCGAGCTGGTGCTCTGAGCCCGCCGTTTGCCGAGTGCGCCACACCATGGTGTGGTCGATTCGGCGATCGCTGGGCAGGCGTCGTTCGGAGTGTGACGTGGTTCACACAATGGTCACGGGTCCGTCGCGGCTTCGTAACACGAGATGGGGCGGTGGTTAGTCCCCTGTTCACATGCGGATCCCACCCCTCTACGCACACCGCCTCGGGCGCGCCTACGGCCCGGACTCGTCGGCCACCGCGCTCGAGGGAGCCCTGGCGGCGGGGGTCGACGGGCTCGAGACCGACGTCTGCCTCACGGCCGACGACGAGCTCGTCCTGCTCCACGATCCGCTGCTCTCGGTGGGGACCACGCTCGACGGCTGGGCCCATGAGCGCAGCGCCGCGGAGATCCTCGCCGCCCACCTGCGCGACCGCGACGGCGAGCCGAGCGACGAGCACCCGCTCACGCTCGATCGGCTGCTCGCCTCGACGCCCGCGGAGATGCCGCTCCAGCTCGAGGTCAAGGCACACGCCGACCCCGAGCTCGCCGCGCGCACGGCCCGGGTGCTCTGCGAGCGCCACAGCGGCCCCTCCGAGCGCCGCCGGATCGAGGTGATCAGCTTCCACTCGGCCGCGGTCGCCGTCGCCGCGGCCCACGGCTACCGGTCGCGGCTGGTGATCCACGCCGACTACACGCCCGAGGCGCTCGCCGCCTGGGCTGTCCAGCACGGCATCGCCGGCGTCTCGGTCGAGCATTTCCTGCTCTCACCCGCGCTGACCAGGGTGTTCGCGCTCGCCGGCCTCAGCGTCACCACGGGCACCATCAACGACCCCGAGCTCTTGCTGCGCGTGACCGAGACCGCCGACCCCGACGCCGTCTGCACCGATCGGCCCGGCGAGCTCAGGGCCGGTGCCGCGGAGCTCGGCCTCGACGTTCGCCGCGTCGCCGCGGGCGAGCCGCTGGCGCTGGCGTCCTAGCGAACTGATCGGAGTTACGCGCTAGGCGAACGCGAGGCCGATCAGTTCGGCGTTGGCCTATGGCCACGGGAAGCGGCGCGCAGTTGACGGTAGTACGGGCACATCCGCCGCAGCGCGCAGGCGTCGCAGCGCGGGCGCGGGCGGCAGACGAGGCGCCCGTGCTCGATCAGGTTGATGTGCAGCTCGTAGGCGTCGGCGGGATCGGTGATCCGCAGCATCTCGTCGTGGGCGAGTTCGAACGAGGCACGCTCCGGGAACAGCCCGAGCCTGCCGCCGACCCGGTAGACGTGGGTGTCGACCGGTATCTCGGGGCGGCCGAGGGCGAAGAGCAGCACGCAGGCCGCGGTCTTTCTCCCCACGCCCGGGAGCGCCACCAGGTATTCGATCGCTTCGTCGCGCGGCGCCTCGGCGAGCCAGTCGAGGTCCGCCTCGCCGCGCTCGTTCTCGATTCGGCGCAGCGCTTCCTGGATCCGCGGCCCCTTGGTCTCGGCCAAACCGCCGGGGCGGATCGCCTCGACGACCCGCTCGAGCGGCGCGTCCCGGACCTGCTCCCAGGTCGGAAACCGCCGGCGCAGCCGCTCGTAGGCGACGTCGCGGTTGGTGTCGGAGGTGTTCTGGGAGAGGATCGTCCGCACGAGCTCGGCGATCGGGTGGCCGTGTGGGTGGTTGGGCTTGGGCCCGTAGAGCTCGCGCAGCCGGTCGCGGATCGCGCGCACCCGCGCTCGGCGCGGTCGCCGCCAGCCCTCGATCGCCTGCGCTCGCGCCGCCAAACCGCGGCCAGGATAGTTTCCGGCGCCGTGGCGAAGTGCTCGGCAACGGGTGAGCGGTTGAGGGCCCCATGGACCCCCTGAGCGCTCACTGGCGCCTCGAGGAGACATTCGTCGACGTCGACGGCGTCCGTGTTTTCGTGCGCCGGATCCCGGGCGAGGGGGCTCCGGCCGTGTTCGTGCACGGCAACCCGACCCATTCGGAGGACTGGCTGCCGTTCCTCGAGCGCATGCGCGGCCCGGCGATCGCCTTCGACCTCCCGGGCTGGGGGGCGTCGGATACGCCCGATCCCGGCGAGTTCGACTACACGATGCACGGTCTCGCGCGCTTCTTCGGCAGCTGCCTCGACGCCCTGGCGGTCGGCGATTACAAGCTGGTGGTCCACGACTGGGGTGGGCTGGCGCTGATCCGAGCCCAGGCCGACCCCGAGCGGGTCAGACGGCTGGTCCTCTTCAACACGGTGCCGCTGCTGCCCGGATATCGCTGGCACTGGATCGCGCGCTATGCGTGGCGCCGGCGGGGCGTGGGCGAGCTCGCCAACCTGCTGGTGACCAAGCCCGCGTTGCGCCTGATTTCCCTCCAGGCTTCACCCCGGCGGGGGCAGATGCCCGCCGAGTTCCTCGAGCTGATCTGGCGCCACTGGCGGCGCGGCACCTGGCCCGCGCTGCTGGTCCTCTATCGCTCCGGGGACCCCGATGCGCTGGAGGCTGCCGGCCGCCGGCTCGGCGAGCTTCGCTGCCCCGCCCTGGTGCTCGCCGCCGGGCGCGATCCCTACATCCCCGGGCGCTTCGGTCGCCTCTACGCCGAGCGGCTGCCGAACGCGGAGCTGGTCGAGCTCGACGACGCCGGCCACTGGGCCTGGCTCGACCGCCCTGACGTCATCCCGCGCGTCGTGGAGTTCCTCGAGGATTAGTGGAGGGTTAGCCGTACACGTCGGCGTTTACGGCGCCTTTACAATCTCGCCCACCTCATGGGGCGCGTGGGTGCGACGATCAACGGTTGGCTGCCGAAGGGATTCTTCGATGCGGTTCGCCAGCTACTGCTCTTCTTCCTCGTCTACCAGGGGTACCAGGTGGTGCGCGGGATCACCGACGGAGGCGACGAGATCGCCTTCGCAAACGCCGAGCGGCTGATCGACATCGAGCGCTCGCTGGGTGCGTTCTTCGAGCCCGGCTTCCAGCAGGCCTTGCTCGATCAGACCTGGTTGATCGACGCGGCGAACTTCATGTACATGAACTCGCACTTCGTCATCACGACGACTTTCCTGGCCTGGCTCTACCTGTTCCGCAACGAGCATTTCTACTTCGTGCGCAACATGTTCATGGTCGCGATGGCGCTCGCCCTGGTCGGCTACGCGCTCTACCCGACCGCGCCGCCCCGGCTGATGCCCGAGGAGGGCTTCACCGACACGATCGCGCTGTTCACCGGCGTCGCCCAGGACGACGAGACCGTGAGCCTGCTCGTCAACCAGTACGCCGCGGTGCCGAGCATGCACATCGCCTTCTCGCTGATGATCGCCGTCCCGGGGATGACCCTTACCCGGAGCTCCCTCGCCCGCGCGGTCTGGACGGCCTACCCGCTGATCGTCCTCTTTGTCATCACCGTGACCGGCAACCACTTCTGGCTCGACGCGGCCGCCGGCGCCGCGGTCGCCTGCCTGGCGGCGATCACCGCCCGCCAGCTCGCCCGCCTCCGCCCCGCCGCGTGGGCCTGGCCCTCCGAGGCCCCGCAGCAGGCAACGGCGTAATAGCTTCCTTGAATCGCCTCTGATCCCACACGCGGCCGGCCCGCGAGCGCCGCTGAGTGGCGGGGATACGCCCGCGACCGGCTGATCGAGTCGCGGCTGACGCCGAACGCGATCTCGATCACCGGGCTGGTGCTGAACATCGCCGCCGCGGTGCTCATCACCCAGCGCCTCTTCTTCCTCGGCGGCGTCGCCTTCATCGTCGGCTCGATCATGGACACGCTCGACGGCACCTACTCGCGGATGTCGGGCAAGGGGACCATGTTCGGCGCCTTCCTCGACTCGACCCTGGACCGGATCGAGGAGGGGGTGGTGCTGACCGCGGTTGCCTGGTACTTCGCCGACGAGGGCGAGCCGGTCGCCGCTGCGGCGTGCGTCCTGACCGTGCTCGGCTCGCTGATGGTCTCCTACACCCGCGCCCGGGCGGAGGCGCTCGGGGTCGAGTGCAAGGTCGGCATCGCGACCCGGCCGGTGCGGGTGGTGATCCTCTCGGCCGGGCTCGTGTTCGCCAAGGGCGCGGGGCTGTTCGACGCCGAGCTGCTGGCGCCCTCGATCTACGTGCTCGCGGTCCTGACCGCGTTCACGGTCGGCCAGCGGGTCTGGCACGTGCGCAGCCAGTTGCGGCTCGCCGAGACGCGCGCCGAGATGTAACCGAAGCTGGCACAGTGGGTAGTAGGCCACCCACCCGCACCCGCCGCAGGAGGATCTCGTCTGCCATGAACCCGGACACCGACCAGCCCACCGACGGAGCGAGCTCGAACGGGCGGTATCTCGACGACGGCAAGGTCCGTGTCGCGATCGTGGGTGTCGGCAACTGCGCGAACGCCTTCGTCCAGGGGGTCACCTACTACAAGGACGCCGACCCGGCTCAGGGCGTCCCCGGCCTGATGCACGTCGACCTCGGCGGGTACCACGTGCGCGACATCGAGTTCGTCGCCGCCTTCGACATCGACGCCGACAAGGTCGGCAAGGACCTCTCGGAGGCGATCTGGGCGGGCCAGAACGACACGATCAAGTTCGCCGAGGTGGCGAAGCTCGGGGTCGAGGTCCATCGCGGGATGACCCATGACGGGCTCGGCAAGTACCTGAAGCAGAAGATCACCAAGGCCCCCGGCGAGACCGCCGACATCGTCGGCATCCTGCGCGAGACCAAGGCGGACGTGCTGGTCTGCTACCTGCCGGTCGGCTCGGAGGACGCGACCAAGTGGTACGTCGAGCAGGCGCTACGTGCGGAGGTCGGGTTCGTCAACTGCCTGCCGGTGTTCATCGCCCGCGAGGACTACTGGGACAAGCGCTTCAACGAGGCGGGGTTGCCGATCATCGGCGACGACATCAAGTCCCAGGTCGGGGCCACGATCGTCCATCGCCAGCTCGCCCGGCTGTTCCACGAGCGCGGCGTGCACATGGCCCGCACCAGCCAGCTAAACGTCGGCGGCAACATGGACTTCTTCAACATGCTCGAGCGCGAGCGCCTCGACTCGAAGAAGGAGTCGAAGACCAACGCGGTCACCTCGATCATGGGCCACGAGTTGCCCGAGGACGACGTCCACGTCGGCCCCTCCGACTACGTGCCCTGGCTCACCGATCGCAAGTGGGCCCACATCAGGATCGAGGGCCAGTCGTTCGGCGACGTGCCCTTGAACCTCGAGCTGAAGCTCGAGGTCTGGGACTCCCCGAACTCGGCCGGGATCGTGATCGACGCGGTGCGGATCATCAAGCTCGCCCTCAACGACGGCGTTGCCGGCCAGCTCGACGGCCCCTCCAGCTACCTGATGAAGTCGCCGCACGACCAGCGCCCCGACGACGAGGCCCGCACGCTCACCGAGGCGTTCATCGCCGAGCACGCCCGCATGGGCGCCGGCGAGCGGGCGAAGGAACTCGCCGCCGAGCAGCGCAACTAGCGCC
>JBOGZD010000086.1:0-12326 GCA_050697155.1 Solirubrobacterales bacterium
GCGGAGTGTGCCCGCGCGATCCCGCCGCGTCACTGTCCAGGTGTCGAGACTTGGCGGCCCGCTGATCGACGTTTGGTCGAGTCAGGCGTCGAGTGGGCCGTGAAGGACTCGAACCTTCAACCTTGAGATTAAGAGTCTCCTGCTCTGCCAGTTGAGCTAACGGCCCGGGTTCGCTGATGCTAGCGAGGGCGCAAGGGTTTCCCGGGGACTGTCCTGCCCCGGGGTCGCGGGAGCGCCGCTAGGCAGGACAGTGGCGCCCGCAGCCCGTGCTCACGGCCTGGTCAGGGTGCCGTCGTGCCGCCGCCGAGCGCGCCGAATGGGTCCTCGATCCCCTGGCCGCCGCCGGTGGCGCCCTGCGGCTGCTTCTCCAGCTGCTTCTTCTGCGTCGCCGCCTGCTCGGCGATCCGCTCGAGGTTCCTACGCACCGAGTCGCGGTCCGACGGGGCGGCGGCGGTCACCGCCTGGTCGGCGGCGGCGTCGCCCTCGGGGATGTTGAGGTCGGCGTAGAGGTAGAAGGCGAGCTGGCCGTATGCGGCGGAGGAGTCCTGGGACTCGGCGACGATTCGCTGCGCGGTCGCCGCGCCGTCGGCGTCCTCGAGCAGGACGAAGGCCTGCGCCAGGTTCGCGGCGGTGCCGGTGTCGGGGCGCTGCGGCTTGGTCGCCAGGTAGTCCTCCCAGGCCGCCGCCGCCTCCTCGAGCTCCTGGCGCGAGTCCTCGCTGACCTCCGTGCCGGTTTCGGGATCGGTGCTCACCCCCTCGGCGGTCGCCGAGAGGTAGTGGTAACTGGCCAGGTCGAGCAGCGCCCGCTGGTGCCTGGGGTCCGTCTCGAGCCTGCTCTCGGCGTCCTCGATCTGCTCCTCGTACTGCGGGTCGCCGGAGCCGCCCGAGCCCCCGCCGACGCCGAGCGCGTCGAAGATGCCGCCGCTGACGTCGCTGCCGATCCCGAAGCCGACGAAGCTGATGAAGAAGATGAAGGCGAGGAAGCCGAACACGACCTGGATCACGCGCCGGCGCTTGCCGCTCTTTAGGTCGAAGAGCATGGGCGGAGAAGGTTAGCCGCGGCGAAGCGCCACTATCCGGCGCCCCGGGCGGGAGCGTCGGAGGCGGAGAGCTCGGGCTCGTCGCCGGCCTCGCTCGGCGGCTGGCCGAAGGCGCGGGCGAGCAGCAGCGAGAGCTCGAACAGCCCGTAGAGCGGGATCATCGCGAGCAGCATGGTCACCGGATCGGTGCCCGGCAGCAACATCGCCGCCACCGCGATCACCAGCACCGCGTAGCGGCGGTTGCGCGCGAGCTGCTCCGGGGTGACGATCCCGAGCCGGGTGACCACAAGCGTGCCGACCGGGATCTGGAACAGGATCCCGAGCGCGATCAGGGTGAGGACGAAGAAGCCGTAGTACTCGCTGGCGCGGACCTCGATGTTGAACTCGTCGGCGTTGAACTGGAGCAGGAAGTCGAGCGCGGGGGGCATGACCACGAAGTAGGCGAAGACGACCCCGCCGATGAACAGGAACGGGACCATGAGCAGGAACGGGAGCACGAGGCGCCTCTCGTAGGGGCTGAAGGCCGGGAGCACGTAGGCGTATGCCTGGTAGAGAAGGATCGGCAGCGAGAGCAGCAGCCCGCCGTAGACCGCGAGCTTGATCGTGGTGAAGAAGGGCTCGGTGGGGCTGAACGTGAGCGGCTCGAGGTCCCCGGGCAGCGGCTCGTTGGCGATGTCGAGCAGGAGGCTGTTCTGCCAGAAGCAGAGGCCGATGGCGACCACGACCACGATCGCCGAGACGACGATCCGCGTGCGCAGCTCGTCGAGGTGCTCGACCAGCGTCAGCCGGTCGTCGAAGGACGCTCGCCTCAGCCTCGCCAAGGGACGCTCAGCGACCCGGCTCGACTAGGGGCGCTTGTCGGCGACGACGTCGCCCTCGACCCGCTCGGGGTCAGGCTGCGGCCGCGAGGCCTCGACCTCGAGCCTCGCCTGCTCCTCCTCGTCGTCGTCGTCCTTGCCCGAGATCGAGTCCTTGAACTCACGCATCCCCTTGCCCAGCGAGCGGCCGAGATCGGGCAGCCGCTTCGGCCCGAAGATGACCAGGGCGATGATCAGCACGATCGCCAGTTCGAGGGGTCCGATATTCGGCATACGACAATGGTACTCGCGCGCCCCCGAAGTGGATCAACCGTGGGCAAAATCGCCGCAGCGACCGCAAACCATGCAGCGCACGCGACCCAACGTCTGTCCGGTTTGGAAATGATCCTTGCTGAGCCCCTCGGCGCGCTCCAAGCGACCACGTCATGAACAAAGACCCCGCGAAGACCGACCCCTCCGCTGGCGAGGCTGCCTTCACCCCACGGGTGTTCACCTCTCAGGAGCTGATGGTGGCCGTCGAGGAGGAATGGATCACGGCGGGGCGATTCCGAATCCTCCCGGAGGCAATTCAGCCCGCCTCGCTCGATCTTCATCTGGGCCCTACGGCATGGGCGCTGCGTTGCAGCTTCCTGCCGGACACAGACTCGACTGTCTCGGCCAAGGCCGACGACCTGGCATTCGACGAGATCGATCTCGGACGTGGTGGCGCGGTCCTCGAACGCGATCGGCCCTACCTGATCCCGCTCGTCGAGGACCTGAGCCTCCCGGAGGGCGTTCGCGCCCGGGCGAACCCGAAGAGCTCCACCGGCCGCCTGGACATCTTCACCCGCGTGATCACCGATCGCCACCATCGCTTCGACGAGATCCGCGACGGCTACCGGGGCCGGCTCTACCTCGAGGTGGTCCCGCGTTCATTTGCGATTCGGGTTCAGGAGGGCCTGGCCCTCAACCAGCTCCGCCTTGTGGCCGGCGATACGCGCCTGACCGATGACCGGCTGCGGCTGCTCCACCAGGAGTTCCCGCTGCTCTACGTCGATTCGCATCCGATGCGGGGGGGCGACCTGGCGATCTCCGGGGGCCTGTTCTTGAGCGTCGACCTTCATTCCGGATCCGGCCCCGCGAGACGCATAGTCGGCTACCGAGCGAAGAAGAACAGCCTCCCGATCGACCTCTCCTCGAGCGGGAACAAGTGGACGGAGTACTGGGAGCCGGTCCATCCCGAGCCCGGCTCGCGAATCGTGCTCGAGCCGGAGGTCTTCTACCTGCTGCTCTCGGCAGAGCGGGTCTGCATCCCGCCCGAGTACGCCGCCGAGATGATGGCCTACGACCCGACGGCCGGCGAGCTCCGCACCCACTACGCCGGGTTCTTCGATCCCGGGTTCGGGTTCGATCCGAAGCACGGCCGGCACGGAAGCCGAGCCGCGCTCGAGATCCGTGCCCGCGATGTCCCGTTCATGGTCGAGCACCGCCAGCCGATCTGCAAGCTGGCCTTCGAGGCTCTCGCGGATACACCCGAGCGCCTCTACGGCGAGGACATCGGGTCGAGCTACCAGGGCCAGGAGACGATGCTCAGCAAGCACTTCGACCACGAGGGGGCAGGTGACCCCTTGGCGGGCGGAGGCGGGACATAGGGGCCAACCCCTAAAGGGCATGGGGTCTGCGGCCGATGGGGTGGGCAGGATGGAGGAGGAGCGGATCGCAAGGCATCGGGGCGCAGAGGCCGGGTTCGACCCGACCGCCTTCGTCGCCGCGAGGCCGAGGGAGTCCTCGGCCCGGCGAAGCGACGACCTGCACGTCTGCCCGAGCTGCCGCTCCGAGCTGGTCTACCCGGTCGACTGGGAGCCGGCGGGGCGCAACCGCTGGCGGGTGGCGCTGCGGTGCCCCGACTGCGAGTGGAGCCAGGTCGGGACCCACGGCCAGGCGGCGGTCGACCGCTTCGACGAGGCGCTCGACGTCGGCACCGAGCAGCTACTCGACGACCTCAACGCGCTCACCCGCGCCAACCTGGCCGACCAGGTAGAGCGCTTCGCCGCCGCGATCTGGGCCGACGAGGTCCTCCCCGAGGACTTCTAGGCCCCGCGGGTCCTAGGAGTAGCGCTCGACCACGCCGTCGGCGACCATCGCCATCAGCGCTCTTCGCTCGGCCTCGATCGGCGCCCCCTCCAGCGCCTCCTTCGCCGCCTCGACCCGCTCGCGGGCGATGGCGCGGACCTCCTCGAGGGCGCCGGTGGCGCCGATCCGCTCACAGACCTCCTCGGCGGCGGCCTCGTCGAGCGACCGGAGGTCGAGCCCTGCGAGCCCGGGGTCGCGCTCGCGGGCGCGAATCAGCGGCAGGGTGACCGTGCCGTCGAGCAGGTCCGTGCCGCGCGCCTTGCCCGTCCGCTCGGGCGGTCCCGCGACGTCGAGGACGTCGTCGAGGAGCTGAAAGGCGAGCCCGATCTGACCGCCGAACGCGGCCAGCGCCGCCGCCGCGTCGCGATCGCCGGCGGCGAGCCCGATCACGCAGGCGCACTCGAACAGGCGCGCCGTCTTCAGCCGGCAGCGCTCGAGGTAGCGGTCGGCGCCGAGACCGGCGTCGAAGGCGTCTCGGCGCTGGGCGAGCTCGCCGCGGGCGAGGGCGACCGAGGCGTCGGCGAGCAGCCGGATCGCGCGGGCGTCGGCCCCGAGCTCCGCGAACGCACGCGAGAACAGCAGGTCGCCGACCGCGGTGGCCGCCTCGCGGCCGGCGCGGGCCACGACGGTCGGGCGCCCGCGGCGAAGCGGGGCGGCGTCGAGCACGTCGTCGTGGACGAGGGTGGCCATGTGGACGAGCTCGATCGCGGTCGCCGCCCGCAGCGCTCCCTGACCGACATCGGGGCCGGCGCAGAGCAGGACCAGCATCGGGCGCAGGCGCTTGCCGCCGGCCGAGAGCGTCGCCCCGGCCTCCTCGGCGAGCGGTCCTGCGTGGACCGCGGCCAGCTCGCCGAGCCGCGATTCGACCTGCCCGAGGGAGCGCGGAAGCCACGCCTGCGCGGCGTCGAGCACACGCGTCACCGGCGGCGGGACGGCCGAGCGGTTCACGCGCCCACCTCCAGCGGCCTGGCCCCGGAGTGAATCGCGATGATCCCGCCGGCGAGGATCACGTAGCGGATCCGCTCGAGCCCGGCGCGGTCGAGGTGCAGCGCCAGCCCCTCCGGCGGCGGAAAGCTCTTTACCGACTCGGGCAGGTACGAATAGGCCTCGTCGTCGGCAAACGCCCCGAGCAGCGGCACCACCCGGTCGAACCAGACCTTGAAGAAGGTCGACAGCGGCGGCCGGCGCGGCTCGGTGATCTCGAGGATCACCATCCGCCCGCCCGGCCGAAGCACCCGGGCCATCTCCCCGATCCCACGCTCCAGGTCCGCGAGGTTGCGAACCCCGAACCCGACCGTGACGGCGTCGAAGGACCCGTCCTCGTAGGGCAGCTCGAGCGCATCGGCCCACTCGAACCGCGCCCCCAGGCCCTCGCGGGTCGCCTTGGCCCGCGCGAGGTCCAGCATCCGCTCGGCGAAGTCGCAGCCGATCACCGAGCCGCCCGGGCCCACCCGCCGCGCCAGCGCCAGCGCCAGGTCGCCGGTGCCGCAGCAGACGTCGAGCGCCGCGTCGCCGGGGCCGAGCTGGGCGCGGTCGGCGGCGCGCTCGCGCCAGCGATGGTGCAGGCCGGCGGTCATCGCCGTGTTCATCAGGTCGTAGACCCCGGCGATGCGATCGAACATCGTCCGTACCCGGCCCGCAAACTCCTCGGGCGCGGCTTGTGCCGCTTCCGGCGACGTCACACCCGAAACGGCAAGGCGCAGGCGGTGGTCACTGAAGCGCCGACAGGAACCTGACCAGGTCCTCGAACTTCTCCTCACCCACGTCCTCGGGCAGGTACTGCGGCATGAACCCAGAGGGGTTGGTCAGCGTGCGCTCGATCCCCTCGGCGGGCAGCTTGGCGCCGATCTCGGTCAGCTCGGGCGCCAGCGCGTTCCCGTTCTCGCCGATCTTGTGGCATCCGAGGCAGCCGAGCTGGGCGACCACCTGGGCGCCGGCCTCGCGCTCGGGCGGCACGTTGATCGTCTCGAGGTCGACCTCGGTCGGCGAGCCGGCGGTGGCGCCGAGGAACGTGAGGAACGCCATCGCGAAGATGGTCATGATCCCCGCCGTGACCGCCACCGGCCGGCGCTCGGGGCGGCGCTCGGGGTTGCGGTCGTAGAACGGCAGCAGGAGCAGCAGCACCATCGCGATCGTCGGGATGCCGATCGTCGCGATCGGGACCAGCTCCGGCGGCTTGATCACCCGCAGGACCTCGAAGAGGAAGAAGAAGTACCACTCCGGTCGCGGTACGTAGGTGGTCGTGGTCGGGTCCGCCTTCGGCCCCTGCTCGGCGCCGAGCACCAGCGCCATCGCCACCATCACCACGGCGACGACCATCATCATCGTCGCGTCCTTGAGCACCGCGTAGGGGAAGAACGGCTTGCCCTTCTTCTTCAGCGCCTCGTACTCGAGGAGGTAGCTCTCCTTCTCAGCCGTGTTCACGCCTAGACCTTCTCCTCGCGCAGCGACTTCGGCTGCCTGTCTGCCCGCAGCCACGGCGGCGCGGTGGTGCCGAGCTTGACGACGAGGTAGAGGTGCGCCCCGATCAAGGCGATGATCAGGCCCGGGACGAGCAGCATGTGGACGGCGTAGAAGCGCGGCAGCGTCGTCCCTCCGAACTCGGCTCCGGCGCGCAGGAAGTCGGCCAGGTACGGCCCCAGCACCGGGCCCGAGGCGGTGATGTTCATCGCCACGATCGTCGCCCAGTAAGAGCGCTGGTCGAACGGCAGCAGGTAACCGGTGAGCCCCATGACCAGGGTGAGGATCAGGAGCACCACCCCGATCACCCAGTTGAGCTCGCGCGGGTACTTGTAGGCCCCGAAGAAGAACACCCTGCCCATGTGGAGGAAGATCAGGATGATCATCAGCGTCGCCCCCCACTTGTGCAGGCCGCGGACGAACTCGCCGAGGAAGACGTCGTTGGTCAGGTGGGTGATCGAGTCGTAGGCCTCGGTCGGCGAGGGCACGTAGTAGAAGGCGAGGAAGACGCCGGTGAGCGCCTGCATCGCGAACGCGAACAGGGTCGCCGAGCCGAGCGTGTAGAACCAGTTGGTTCCCTTGGGAACCTTGCGGTAGAGCAGCCCGGTGAGGAACGGCGAGGCGCCGGTGCGCTCGTCGACCCAGCCGACGAGGTCGACCGGCGCCTCCTTGGCGCGTTCGACCAGCGGCGACGCCGTCGCGCCGTCGCCGTCGGGGGCGCCGTCGGGGCGCTCGCCCGGCTTCGAGGGCTTTCGCAACGCGGCTGGCAGCGGCAGCTTCGGCATCAGCGTCGGGTCAGGGTGCCGGCGCGGTGGTCGGTCGCGGCGGATAGAGGTACTCCCAGATCCCGCCGGTGAACTCGCCCGGGTCGCGGGCGCGCACCGGCTCGAGCTGCGACGTGACGCTGTAGCGGGGGCCGATCTCGAGCGCGCCCGCGCGGACGCGGGTCTGGAAGCGGTCGAGCGGCCTCACCGGCGGGCCGCCGATCACCTGCCCCTCGAAGTCGTAGATGCCGCCGTGACAGGGGCAGATGAAGTTCCCCGCCGCCTGCACGAACCGCACCGGGCAGCCGAGGTGGGCGCATCGGGTCGAGATCGCGATGAACTCGTTCGGGTCCTCGCCGAGGTCCTCGCTGCCGCGGCGGACGTAGACGGTCGTCTTGCCCATGTCGCCGACCCCCTCGACGATCGTGATCACCGCTTGGCGGTAGGTGTCGGAGCTGAAGTCGTCGGGCGATCCAACCCCTGCCCAGGTCTCCTCGGGGTTGTCGAACATCGGCGCCAGGGCGAAGCCGACCGCGGGCAGCGCGATCGCGCCGACGGCGACGCCCCCGACGGCCTGCACGCCGAGCCCGAACACCGTGCGCCGAGTCATCGACTCGCCCTCGAAGTACCCCGGGGGCTTGGGCTTCTCCGGGGCGGCGCCCCGGGGCTTCTTTTCCGCCGCGTCAGCCAAGTCAGGAGAGGGGGTCGGGGCGGAAGTCTAATGCGTTGGCAGCCTCGGTCAGGGCGCCCTCGAGCGCCGCTTCGCGCGCAGTCGCCAGCGCGGCCGACCACAACTCGCCGGCCGCCGGCGGCGAGGCCTCGCGCAGCGACCCCTTGGCCTGCGCGTGGGCGTCGGATGATCCGCAGCCGACCGCCACCGCGCTCGCCAGCCACAGCGACTCGCCCTCGCGCCGGGCGCGATCGGGCGCTCGATCGCCGCCGTGCGCCTGCGCGGCGAGGCTGATCAGGTCGGCGAGCTCGCGGACGGCGGCGAGGTCCTCGAGCGCCGCCAGCCGCTCGAGCCCAAGCGCGTAGAGATAGTCGCCGGCGAGCAGGGCGAGATCCGCGTCGGCCCCGGAGAGGAGCCGCGGCGTCGCGTAATGGAGCAGGTAGCCCTCCCGCATCGCCTCGACCACGAACGCGTACTCGCCCGGGGCCGAGGCGGCCCGCGGACCGGCCGCGGCGAGCGAGCCCAGCGCGGAGACCTCGTCCGCCGGCTCGACGACGTGGGCCGAGATCACCGAGCGCTCGGCGCGAAGCTCCTCCGCGAGCGCTTCGAGAACGGCCGTCCCGGGTCGCTCGCGCATCCGCGGCAGGCTAGATGACCGAGTCCCGCGCCGGCCCGGTCAGCCGAGCGCCTCGGCGAACGCCTCGGCGGCGGCGCCAACGGTGCGCTCGATCGCCGCCTCGTCGTGGGCGAGGGAGACGAACCAGGCCTCGTACTGGGACGCCGGCGGGTAGATCCCGCGGTCGAGAAGCGCGCGGCAGAAGCGCCCATACGCGTCGTGGTCGCAGCCGGCGGCGGCGGCGAAGTCGCGCACCGGGGCGTCGCTGAAGAAGGGGGTCACCAGCCCGGGCACGGACACCACCTCCACCGGACGGTCGGCGGCGACCTCGCGCAGCCCGCCGGCGAGCCGGCCGGTGAGCGCGCGCAGGCGCTCATAGGCGCCGGCGTCGAGCTCGGCGAGGGTGGCGAGCCCGGCGGCGGTCGCAAGCGGGTTGCCTGAGAGCGTCCCGGCCTGGTAGACGTCGCCGCTCGGGGCGATCAGCTCCATCAGCTCGCGGCGCCCGCCGTAAGCCGCGGCCGGCAGGCCGCCGCCGATCACCTTGCCGAGCACGGTGAGATCGGGCTCGACTCCGTAGAGCTGCTGGGCGCCGCCCCGCGCCACACGAAAGCCCGAGATCACCTCGTCGAAGACGAGCAGCGCTCCGTTCGTGTCCGCCGCCTGACGCAGGAACTCGAGTAGCTCCGGCTCGGGCGGGACGACGCCCATGTTCGCCGGGATCGGCTCACAGACGATCGCGGCGAACTCGTGCGGGGACAGCGCCCGCGCGAGCGCGTCGCGATCGTTCCAGGGGACGACCACCGTCTCGGCCGCCTGCGCCGCGGTCACCCCCGGGCTCGCCGGGATCGCGTGGGTCGCGAGGCCCGAGCCGGCCTCGGCGAGCAAACCGTCAACGTGGCCGTGGTAGGCGCCGGCGAACTTCAGCACCCGGTCGCGCCCGGTAGCGGCGCGCGCGAGCCGGATCGCGCTCATCGACGCCTCGGTGCCGGAGTTGACCAGGCGGGCCATCCGCACCGACGGCATCCGGTCGACGATCTCGGCGACGAGCTCCGCCTCGGCCTCGGTCGGCGCGCCGTAGCTCGTCCCGCGCGTGGCGGCGTCGCGCACGGCTTCCGTCACCGCCGGGTGGGCGTGGCCGAGGATCAGCGGCCCCCACGAGCAGACCCAGTCGATGAAGCGGTTGCCGTCGACGTCGATCAGCTCGAAGCCCTCGCCGCGCTCGACGAAGATCGGGTGCTCGCGGCCGATCGCCCGCATCGCCCGCACCGGCGAGCTCACCCCGCCGGGCATCAGGCCGACGGCGCGCGCGTAGAGGACCTCTGAGGTGCGAGTGTCCAGCGCCGGGGCGCGACTGGCGACTGGCGACTGGCGACTCGGGCCGTCGCTCAGGAGTGCGCCTCCTCCCACTCCCGGTAGTCATCCGTGAAGTAGTGGAGCCGGACCTTCTTGAACTCGGTCGACGAGTAGAGGGTGGCCCGATCCTGCCCGTGGAGGTCGTGCTCCTCGGCGATCGAGTCGAGGATCGCGTCGCACTCGTCCTTCGAGCGCCCGTGCGCCATCGTGAACACCGAGTAGGGCCAGTCAGGATAGGTGGGGCGCTGGTAGCAGTGAGAGATCCCGCGCACCGCCGCCATCCGCGCGCCGACCTCGAGGATCGCCTCGTCGGGTACCCGCCAGACGCCCATCCCGTTGGCCGAGAAGCCGGCACGCCGGTGGTAGAGGATCGCCGCCACCCGGCGCAGCAGCTTGCGCTCGACCATCCCCTCGAGGTGGGCGAGCAGCTCCTCGGTGGACAGCGAGCAGCGCGCGGCGGCCTCGTCGTAGGGACGCTCGACCGCCTCCATCGGGCCCTGCAGCGCCCGGACCACCTCGACGTCGAAATCGTCGTAGGGCTGAGGCTCGAGCTCCCGCGGTGGCGAGGCGTCGACCGCGGCCGCGAGCGCCTCGGTGTCCTTCTCCATCTCGAGGTTCATGTTGATCTTGAACAGCCGCAGCGTCGGCAGCTCGCGGATCGACTCCGCCCCGGTGAGCCGCTGCAGTACCTCGAGCGTCCCCTCGAGCCCGAGTCGCGAGTCCGGCGGCGTCGCAATCGTGAACCAGAGATTGAACTCGTGGGTGCGCAGGTAGTTGTGCGAGACCCCCGGGTGCGAGTTGATGATCGCCGCGGCGCGGTGGGGGTTCTCGGCGTCGACCCTCGCGGCGACCAGCATCGAGGCGTAGCCGAGGGCGCGGGTGTCGAAGATCGGGGTGATCTCGCGGATGATCCGATCGGCGAGCAGGCGCCTGGTGCGCTCCAGCGTCTCGTCGACGGTCAGCTCGGCCTGCTCGGCGACCTGCCGGTAGGGCTCGGGGTCGAGCGGGAAGCTCGACTGGAGCAAGTTCATCAGCCGCTTGTCGGAGTCGTCGAGCGGCACCGCCGCGCCGTCGCGGCGCGAGCGGACCTTCGGCCTCACGCCAGGCGCCTCAACAGCGGCGCGGCTCGGCTTCGCTCCGCTCCGCCTCACTGCAGCCATCCAGCCGCCTCCTTGGCGAAGTAAGTGACGACGATGTCGGCGCCCGCCCGGCGGATCGAGGTCAGCGTCTCGAGCGCCGCGGCGCGCTCGTCGAGCCAGCCGTTGGCGGCCGCGGCCTTGAGCATCGAGTACTCGCCCGAGACCTGGTAGGCGCAGACGGGCATCGCCGAGCCGTCGCGGACGGCGCGGATCACGTCGAGGTACGGCAGCGCCGGCTTCACCATCACCATGTCGGCCCCCTCGGTGACGTCGAGCCGGACCTCGCGCAGCGCCTCGCGCGCGTTCGCGGGATCCATCTGGTAGCCGCGCCGGTCGCCGAACTCGGGGGTCGAATCCGCCGCCTCGCGAAACGGCCCGTAGAACGCCGAGGCGTACTTCGCCGAGTAGGCGATGATCGGCGTCTGCGGGTGGCCCTCCTCGTCGAGCTGATGGCGGATCACCCGCACCCGGCCGTCCATCATGTCGCTCGGGGCGACCGCGTCGGCGCCGGCCTCGGCGTGCGAGATCGCTGTCTTGGCCAGCAGCTCGAGGGTGATGTCGTTGGCGACCTCGCCGTCGCGCACGAAGCCGCAGTGGCCGTGCGACGTGTACTCGCACAGGCAGACGTCGGTGATCACGAAGAGGTCGGGGTGGGCCTCCTTCAGCGCCCGGACCGCGAGCTGGACCACGCCCTCCTCGTCGTATGCCCCCGACCCGGTCTCGTCCTTCTGCGCGGGGATCCCGAACAGCAGCACCGCGCCGATCCCGACCGCCTGCAGCTCGGAGGCCTCGGCGACGAGCTCGTTGATCGAGAAGCGCTCGATACCCGGCATCGACTCGACCGGCTCACGGACGCCCTCGCCGGTGACCACGAACAGCGGCTGGACCAGGTGCCGCGGGGAGACCTCGGTCTCCCGCACCAGGTCGCGGATCCCGGGAGTGCGGCGCAAGCGCCGCATCCGGGTGGCGGGAAAGCTCACCCGCCGGATTCTAGGTGGGGGAGGTGGTGACGCCGGCGCGGGTGGGGGGATCCAGGCGGTCTCGGTGGCTCGGGCGGTGGGGCGCGGGCGGTGGTGGTGGGGATCCAGGCGGTCTCGGTGGCGCGGGCGTGGCTGGCCGGTCACGTAGGGGAGGGGTCTGCCGGCCTGGTCGTAGGACGCGAGGGTTTGCGGCGCCCGGGGCGCCGGTCTTGGCCCGGGCTCACCCGGGCGGGTGACCGTCAACACCACACGCGCCCTCGGCGCCGGCGCGCGGGTGAGGTTGTCGGCCTCGTGAGTATCCGGTTACGTCAGGTCCTCGCACGAGCGCGCCCGCGACGAGCTCGGGTGGCAAGCGCCGGCGGCCGAGATGGCTC
>JBOGZD010000087.1:0-12253 GCA_050697155.1 Solirubrobacterales bacterium
GCCTGGCAGAGCTCGTCGAGCTCGGCGGCGGTCTTCTTGTGCCCCTTGAGGTTGGTGACCAAGGCGCCCGCGACGACCTCGAAGGCGAACTCCTCCGGGCAATGGTCGGCCAGCCACACGAGGAAGCTGGGGGAGAGGACCTGGCGGGCGCGGTTCGGATCGTCGTCGGCGCCGATGAAGATCTCGAACTTGCGGTCGACCGCGTCGCTTTCGTGCTCGACCCGCTGGCGCCTGCGGAACACGTCCTCGGCCGCGTCGAGGAAGCGGAAGCCGACCCGCCGCTGGCAGAACAGCTCGCGCGTCAGCGTCGCCGCGCCGGGGATCTGGCTGATCGCGACGGTGAAATGGAAGTAGCTCGTCTGGCGGTTGCCGTCCGAGTCGCGGGTCTCCTCCTCGTAGGTGTAGTGGGCGAGGCTGCCGTCAAGCCCTCCGGGGAGAACGCCGTCGAAGCGCTGCTCGCTGTAGCGGCGCTCGCCGCGCTGCAGCAGGGGGCTGAGCGGCGGCAGCCCGCTCTTGCCTGAGGTGCGCCGCAGCCCGCGGCCCCGGGCGTAGGCGTTGAAGAAGTCCTCGGCCGCCGCCGACCGCGCGAGCAGGAAGACGATCAGCAGCGCGAACAGGGCGACGACGCCGGCGGCGGCGAGCCCAAACAGCGGATGGCCGGCGGCGGCGACCGCGACGAAGGCCGCGATCGCGACCACGAGCGTGATGATCAGGGTCGCCGGGTGCCCGAGCAGGCGGCGAAGGTGGCGCCCGCGCGTGTCCCCGGCGTCGTCGGGCACCGGCGGCAGGCCCGCCGCCGTCTCAGGGGCCCCGGGAGGGGGCTCGCTGGCGCTCATCGCCGCAGACTAATTGCAACCCGCGTTGCAGGAACGGCGGCCGTGCAGACTCCGGTCCGGGCTCGGTCGACACGCGGGAACCCGCATTCCAGAGCGGAAAACGGCCTGCGCACGTCGATGGGTACCAGTTCCGTCCGACGGAAGCACTCCAATCCCCGGGGCAGACTGTGTTGCAAAGTGGGGCAGAGTGGGCTAGCGTGGCGCAAGCAGTTGACCAAGGGACCGGGGTGGCGAGGCTCCTCCCACCTCACCACCCCGGTCCAGACACTTCCCGGGCCGCCGCGGCCACGCAGCTAGCGCAGAGAGGACCCCACGGTTGGCTTTTCGCGGTCAGTACGAGCACAGTCTCGACTCCAAGGATCGGCTCACGGTCCCGGCGCGCTTTCGCGCCGCGCTCGCCGAGGGAGTCGTTCTCGTCGCCGGTCTCGACCCCTGCGTCGAGGTGCGATCGACGCGAGGTTATGAAGAGTGGACCGCCAGGGTCCTCGGCGGGCTCAACCCGCTCGGCAGGCGCGGGAGGATGATGGTCCGCCGCTTCAACGCCTCGGCGCAGGACGAGTCGCTGGACTCGGCGGGCCGGGTGCGGGTCGCTCGCCACCTGATCGATTACGCCGGGCTCGAGGGCACGTGCACCGTGGTCGGCGTCGACGATCACCTCGAGATCTGGAACCCGGCCGGCTGGGCCGAGCATTACGCCGAGCTCGACGAGCAGGCCGAGCGCCTGGCCGAGGAGCTCGCCGGCGGCGAGGCCCCTTGAGCGCGGAGCAGATTTGGATGGTTGTGGTGCGAAGCGCGATCCAGGTGTTCTGAGACGACGGGCGGCGATGGCCACACTGACTCACATGCCCACCGAGCACATCCCAGTCCTGGCCGCGGAGCTGGTCGCGGTCTGCGAGCCACAGCCGGGCGAGCTCGCGGTCGACTGCACCTTCGGCGGGGGCGGCCACGCCCGGCTGTTCGCCGATCGGCTCGGGCCGACCGGCCTGCTGATCTGTGCCGATCGCGACCCCGTCGCCGGCGCGCGCTACGCCGAGGTCGAGCCCGAGCTCGCCAGCGGCACCCGCTTCGAGCGTCGCGACTACGCCGAGGTGCTCGAGGAGCTGATCGCCGCGGGCGAGCGCGCAGACGTCGTCTACATGGACCTCGGGATCTCCTCGCTGCAGCTCGAAGATGACGCTCGCGGCTTCTCCTACGTCCACGACGCGCCGCTCGACATGCGCATGGACCCGGACCAGCCCCTGTCCGCACGCGAGGTGGTCAACGACTGGCCCGAGCGGCGGCTGGCGTCGACCCTGCGGGAGCTCGGCGAGGAGCGGCACGCGGGGCGAATCGCTCGGGAGATCGTCACGAGGCGACCGCTTGAGACCACCGGCGAGCTCGCCGAGGCGATCCGCTCCGCGGTCCCGCCGGCGTACCGGTTCGGCCGCGGCCACCCGGCGAAGCGAAGCTTCCAGGCGATCCGGATCGCGGTCAACGGAGAGCTCGAGTCGCTGGATCGCGCCCTGCCCGCCGCCTGGGAGCTGCTGCGCGACGGCGGGCGGCTGGCGGCGATCTCCTTTCACTCGCTCGAGGACCGTCGGGTAAAGCGGTTCCTCGCCGAACGGGCCCGCCCCTGCATCTGTCCGCCCGAGCTGCCCGTATGCGAGTGCGGCGGCCGGCCCGAGGCCGAGCTTCTCACCCGCGGCGGCCTTGCGCCGAGCGAGGCGGAGGCCGAGCGCAATCCCCGCTCGCGCTCGGCCCGGCTGCGCTGCGCGCGCAAGCTCGGAGCCCGAAGGAGGCACGACTAGATGGCGGTCGCGGCGACCGCGCGCAAGTCAGCGAGCCCGGCGCGGGCGACACGCCGGGCACCGGCTCGCCGCGCCACCGCGGCGACCAGACGACGACCCGTCTCGTCACGCAAGCAGGCCGCCCGGCGCCCGGCCGCCGGGGCTCGCACCCGCTCGAGGCCGGTGCAGGTCCCGGGCCGCCTCGTCCCGGCGGCGGTGGGGCGCACCGCGATCGCGGTCGGCGGAATCGCCGACTCGAGCCTGATGGTGCGGCTGACTCGAGGCAGGCTCTGGATCGGCGCCCTGGCGACGCTGCTGGTGGGGATCGTCGCGCTGAACGTCGCCGCGCTGCAGCTCAGCGCCGGGTCCTCCAAGGCCGCCCGCCAGACCGATGAGCTCAAGCGCCAGAACTCGGCCCTGCGGGCGGAGCTGGCCGGCGCGGTCTCGAGCGAGCGGATGGAGGACACGGCGTCGAAGCTCGGTCTGATCGTCCCCGAGCCCGGGGCGATCCGCTACGTCACTCCGTCGGCCGACGACGCCGCGGTGGCCGCGGAGCGGCTGCGCGACGGCGAGCTGACGGGGTCCGGTGCGGCGCTCACTGAGACCACCCCAACTGCTCCGGTCGTTCCGGTGGCGCCGGCCGAGGAGGTGATGACCGATCCGGCCGCGGTCGATCCCGCCGCGCCGGCGGAGACCACGGCCACCGATGCTGCCGCGCCGGCCGAGACGACGGCGCCGCCGATCGAGCCCACGGCCCCGGCCGGAGGCGTGGTCTCGCCGTGAACCTGATCGAACGCCGGATCGGACTCGTGTTCGCGGCGTTCGTGCTCCTGTTCGGGATCGTGATCGCCCGCGCCGCGTGGGTCCAGGGCCTGTATGGCGGTTCGCTGTCGGCCGAGGCCCAGAGTCAGCAGACCGAGACCGTGGTCGTCCCCGGCCAGCGCGGGTCGATCCTCGACCGCGCCGGCAAGGAGCTCGCGGTCTCCGAGGACGCGGCCACCGTCTTCGCGACCCCCTACCAGGTCGAGGAGCCGTCGGCGGCGGCACGCAAGCTGGCTCCCGTGCTCGATCGCTCCGAGTCGGAGATCCTCGAGGCGCTCGCCGAGCCCGACACGGGGTTCGCCTACCTGGCCCGCAAGGTCGACCTGCCGACCGCGGACGAGGTTGCCAGCCTCGACATCCACGGCATCGGGCTGCTCCCCGACAGCCGCCGGATCTACCCGCAGGGCGAGCTCGCCGGCCAGGTGATCGGCACCGTCGGCGTCGACAACCAGGGACTCAGCGGGCTCGAGGCCGCACAGGAGGAGCTCCTGCACGGCTCCGACGGCGAGCGCGAGGTGGTCCGCGACGCGCTCGGCGACGAGCTCGAGCGCGACACCGTGGTCGGCGCGGAGGCGGGAGCGGAGCTGCGCCTGACCCTCGACGCCAGCCTCCAGGCTCGGACCGAGGACGTGCTCGCCGGGATCGGACGCGCCTACGAGCCCGACGGCGCGACCGCGGTGGTGATGGACCCGCGCACGTCCGAGGTGCTGGCGATGGCGAACTGGCCCGCGGTCGACCCCGGCGACCCCGATGGCACCGACCCCGACTGGCTCCAGAACCTGGCGAGCGGCTTTACCTACGAGCCCGGCTCCACCTTCAAGGCGTTCACCGTCGGCGGCGCGCTCGAGGAGGGCATGGTCACGCCGAAGACGATGTTCGACCTGCCGCCGACGATCCAGGTCGCCGACCGGGTTATCGAGGAGTCTCACCCCCGCGGCTACGTCAGCCTCACCGTCTCGGACATCCTCGCCCAGTCGTCGAACGTGGGCGCGGTCACGATCGGGCTCGAGCTCGAGGACACCTACGGCGCCGGAACCTTCGACGAATGGGTGCGGCGCTTCGGCTTCGGCGCGCCGACCGGGATCGACTACCCGGGTGAGGAGCAGGGGATCGTGATCCCGCCGGACGAGTACTCGGGCTCGACGATGGGCAACCTGCCGCTCGGCCAGGGACTCTCGGTGACCCCGCTTCAGATGGCCGCCGGCTACGCGGCGATCGCCAGCGACGGCGTCCTGCGCCCGCCGCGGCTGATCGTCGAGCAGGACGGCGAGGCGGTTGCCCCCCCGGAGGGCAAGCGTGTGGTCAGTCCCCAAACGGCCGAGAAGCTGCGCGAGATGCTCGAGGGCGTGCTCGAGGCGGGAGGCACCGCGGAAGCGGTCACAGTTCCCGGCTACACGCTCGCGGGCAAGACCGGCACCGCGCAGAAGGTGGTCGACGGCACCTACTCGGAGACCGAGTTCGTCGCCTCGTTCGTCGGCTTCGCGCCCGCCGAGGACCCGCAGCTCCTGGTCACGATCGTGGTCGACAACCCGAAGGGCGACTACTACGGCGCCACCGTCGCCGCGCCCGGCTTCGGCGAGATCGCGAAGTTCGCGCTTCCGTATCTGGGCATCCCCCCGGATCAGGGCTGATCCGCCAGGCGGCCCGGCCTCCACCGCTGAGCGGCTACCTAGAATCGCGTCGATGAAGCTTCGCGACCTTCTCGCCGGCGCCGACGTGATCGAGATTCGCGGCGACGCCGAGGTCGAGATCGAGGGGCTCGCCTATGACAGCCGCCGGGCCGAGCGCGGCACACTCTTCTTCTGCTATCCGGGCCAGACCGTCGACGGGCACGCCTATGCGGCCGCCGCGGTCGATGCCGGCTCGGTCGCGGTGGTGGTCGAGCGCCAGCTCGAGCTCCCCGCGTTCGTCACCCAGGCGCAGGTCGCGGATGCCCGCGCGGCGATGGCCCACGCCGGGGTGCGCTTCTACGGCGACCCGACGGCAGAGCTGAGCGTGGTCGGGATCACCGGCACCAACGGCAAGACGACGACCGCCTTCCTGGTCCGCCAGATCCTCGAGCGCACCGGCCGGCGCGCCGGGCTGCTCGGGACGGTGAAGCGGGTCGTCGGCGGGGTCTCCGAAGAGGTCGAGCGAACGACCCCCGAGGCGATCGATCTGCAGGCGACGTTCCGGCGGATGGTCGACGCCGGCGACGTCGCCTGCGCGATGGAGGTCTCCTCGCACGCGCTCGCCCTGCACCGGATCGACGGCCTTCGGTTCGCGGCCGCCGCGTTCACCAACCTGACCCAGGACCACCTCGATTTCCACGCCGACATGGAGGACTACTTCCAGGCCAAGCGACGCCTGTTCGTCTTCGATCAGGTCGAGCGTCCGGTCATCAACCTCGACGACGCGTACGGCGAACGGCTGATCGCCGAGCTCGACTGCGTCACCTTCTCGGCCGGCGGCGACCCGCGCGCCGACTACCGGGCGCTCGAGGTCGGCTTCGACGCCGGCGGCTCCCGGTTTCGCTGCGCCGCCCCCGAGGGGGAGGTCGAGGTCGAGACCCCGCTGCCCGGGCGCTTCAACGTCGAGAACGCGCTCTGCGCGATCGCCTCGACTGCGTCGCTCGGCGTCGACCTTGCCTCCGCCGCCTCCGCGCTCGCCGACGTCACCCAGGTCCCCGGCCGCTTCGAGCCGGTCGACGAGGGCCAGCGGTTCGCGGTCCTGGTCGACTACGCGCACACGCCCGACTCGCTCGAGAACGTGCTCGGTGCCGCGCGTGAGGTGACCGAGGGGCGGCTGCTCGTCGTCTTCGGCTGCGGCGGCGACCGTGATCGCGAGAAGCGGCCGTTGATGGGCGCGATCGGCGCCCGGCTCGCCGACCTCGCGGTAATCACCTCCGACAACCCTCGCTCCGAGGACCCCGTGGCGATCGTGGACGAGATCGTGGCCGGCGCACACGAGGACGCCGACGGGGAGGCCGAGGTGCGTGTAGAGGTCGATCGGCGGGCCGCGATCGGGATCGCCCTCGCCGCGGCGGGCCCGGGGGACACGGTGGTGATCGCCGGCAAGGGCCACGAGCACGGCCAGGAGTTCGAGGGCGGGCGGAAGATCCCGTTCGACGACCGCGAGGTAGCGCGCGAGGAGCTGCGCCGCCTCGCCGCGCCGGCCGGCGACCGCCCGTAGTGGTGCACGCGGCCGACGGGAGCGCCTCGTGATCGAGCTGTCGCCGGAGCGGATCGCCGCCGCGGCCGCGGCCGACGTCGTGTGCGAGGGGCGGGCCGACCGCCCGGTGCGCGCGGCGATCGACTCACGCTCGATCGCGCCGGGCGAGCTCTTCTTCGGGCTCCGGGGCGAGCGCTCCGACGGGGGCGAGCACGCCGCGGCGGCGCTCGACGCCGGCGCGTGGGGCGTGGTCGTCGACCGCGAGCGGGCGCGGGCACTGGCCGGGGACAACGCGGATCGCGGCTGGGTGCTGGCGAGCGACGATCCGCTGCTCTCCCTGCAGACGCTGGCCCGCGCCTGGCGGCGCGAGCTCGGCTGTCGCGCGGTCGGGATCACCGGCTCCGTGGGCAAGACCTCGGTCAAGGACATCTGCCGCGCGATCCTGCCCCTGCGCGCCCACGCGAGCCCGGAGAACTACAACACCGAGATCGGGCTCCCGCTCACCGTGCTCGCGGCGCCGCCGGAGACCGAGGTGCTGGTGCTCGAGATGGCGATGCGGGGCGTCGGCCAAATCGCCGAGCTGTGCGCGATCGCCGAGCCCGACGTCGCCGCGATCACCAACATCGGCCCGGTTCACCTCGAGCTTCTGGGCACGATCGAGGCGATCGCCGAGGCGAAGGCGGAGATCCTCGCGGGCCTGCCCGAGGGCGGGCGCGCCGTGGTCCCCGCCGATGCCGAGGCGCTGGCTCCGCACCTCCACGAGCGGCTGGTGACGATCACCTTCGGCGCCGGCGGCGACGTCTTCGCGCTCGAGGCCGAGCGGCGGCGGGGCTCGATCGCCGCGACCATCGGCACCCCGCACGGGGAGGCCGCCTTCGAGCTCCCCTTCGACGAGCGGTACAAGCTCACCAACGCCCTCTGCGCGGTCGCGATCGGGGTCGCGCTCGATGCCCCCCTGGGGGCGATGGCGCGTCGGGCGCCCCAGATAGCCTTCTCGCGCCTTCGCGGCGAGCTCGTCGGGCTCCGCGGCGGCTCCGTGCTCGTGAACGACTCCTACAACGCCAACCCGATCTCGATGCGGGCCGCGCTCGACCACCTCGCGACGCTGGAGGCGCCGGGCCGAAGGATCGCGGTGCTCGGCGGGATGGCGGAGCTTGGCCCCGACGGCCCCGCCTACCACCGCGAGGCCGCGGCGCACGCGAGGGCGCTGGGGATCTCGCCCGTGGTCGGGGTCGGCGAGCTCGCCCGCGACTACGCCCCCGACCACTGGGCCGCCGACGCCGAGGCGGGGATCGAGCTGGTCGACGGCCTGCTCGCCGACGGCGACGCGGTGCTGGTCAAGGGCTCGCGTTCGGTCGGCCTCGAGCGCCTCAGCGATGGGCTGGTCGCCCGCCGCGGCGACGGGACTGGCTGAGCGTGCCCGTCACGGCCCAGATCGACGACGTCGCGTCGGCGGCGATCGACCGTGGCGAAGTGCTGATCGCCGGGATGGCGGCGATGCTGATCACGATCTTCCTCGGCCCGAGGTTCATCGAGTTCCTGCGGGTGAAGGAGTTCGGCCAGCAGATCCGCGAGGAGGGCCCCGAGGAGCATCATGCGAAGGCGGGCACGCCGACGATGGGCGGCCTGATCGTATTCCTGGCGATCGCCGTCCCCTACCTGGTGCTGTCGGACCGCGACACCCAGAGCCTGGCGGTGTTCGGGGTCGCGCTCGGCTGTGCTGCGCTCGGATTCGCCGACGACTTCATCAAGATCTCCAAGCGCCGCTCGCTCGGGCTCTCGGCGCGTTGGAAGCTGCTGGTCCAGATCGCGCTCGCGCTCGGGCTGTGGTGGGTCGCCTACGACGAGGTCGGGCTCGACCCGACGCTCGAGTTGCGGATCTTCGACGCCGAGATCTACATCGGCCCGGTCATCTATCTGCTGTTCACCTATCTGGTGATCGCCGGGGCCTCCAACGCGGTCAACCTCACCGACGGCCTCGACGGGCTCGCCGCCGGCTCGTGCGCGATCGTGCTGCTCGCCTACACCGCGATCACGATCACCAGCGGCCAGGAGGGACTGGCGCTGCTCTCGGCGTGCCTGGTCGGCGCCTCGGTCGGCTTTCTGTGGTTCAACGCCTTCCCCGCGTCGATCTTCATGGGGGACACAGGCTCGCTCGGGCTCGGCGGGGCGATCGGAGCGCTCGCGGTGATGACCCAGACCGAGCTGCTGCTGGTGATCCTCGGCGGCATCTTTGTGATCGAGGCGCTCTCGGTCGCCGTCCAGGTGATCTCGTTCAAGATGTTCCGCCGCCGGGTGCTGCTGATGGCGCCGGTGCACCACCACTTCGAGCTCCTCGCCTGGTCGGAGACCAAGATCATGCTGCGCTTCTGGATCCTCGCCGCCGTCTGCTCGGGGATCGGCTTCACCCTGTACCAGAACAGCGTCGGCGGCTAGCGCCGGCGCCGCCTGCGTGAGCGGGGCGGAGCTTTCGGCTCGGTCAGCTCGCGCTCGCGCTCGACGAAGCGGACCACCTGCTCGCGCATCCGCTTGCGGCCCAGCAGCAGCGACCAGAGCCCCGAGAGGGGACCGGTGACGTAGAGGCGGTGGCCGATCTCGACCGAGCTGTGGCCGGGGTCGAGCCGGCGCTCATGGCCGAGGCGGGCGCCCGGGAAGCGGGCCTCGTCGACCAGCAGCCGCTCGGGCTCGAGCGCGGTGACCGTGGACCTCACGGTGCCCCCGCGGCGAAACCGGACCCGCGCCTCGGCGCCGACTCGCAGCTCGCCGTCGAGGTCGGCGCTGACGACCTGCTCGTTCCACTCCGGCCAGCGCTCGGGATTCGACCACAGCTCCCAGACGGCCGCCGGCTCGGCGGTCGAGCGGTCCGCATGCGCTGCCTCGAACCGGGCCATGCCAGGGATGTTCGCCTACGACGGCGAAACTAGACGGGTGAGCCAGGCGCCCGAGAGCCGCCGCCCGCCGGTGCCCGGCGGGCCCTATCTCGTCGCCGGCCTCGCCCGCTCCGGGCAGGCCGTCGCCGCGCTGCTCGCGCGGCGCGGGGAGGAGGTGATCGGGGTCGACTCGGGCTCGCCGCCCGGCGCGGCAGGGCTTGCCGGGTCCGGCGTCGAAGTGAACCTGGATGTGGACGGAGTCGACGCCGTGGCCCGCGCGCGGTGCCTGGTCAAGAGCCCCGGCGTCCCGGCGCAGGTCCCGGTCGTGCGCGCCGCCCGCGAACGCGGCCTCCCGGTCCTCGGCGAGCTCGAGCTCGCCTGGCGACTGCTCTCGAACCGGTTCTGCGCGGTGAGCGGGACGAACGGAAAGACGACGGTCACCGAGCTGCTCGGCCACATCTGGCGGATGGCGGGCGAGCCGGTCGCGGTCGCCGGCAACGTCGGCACCCCGCTCTCGTCGCTGGTCGGCGAGGTGGGCGCTGAGGCGACGGTGGTCTGCGAGTGCTCGAGCTTCCAGCTCGAGGACACGGAGGCGTTCGCCCCCGACTGCGGGGTGCTGCTCAACGTCGCGCCCGACCACCTCGACCGCCACGGCACCGTCGACGACTACGTGCGCGCCAAGCTGCGGCTGTTCGCGAACCAGGGCAACGACGACGTCAGCGTCTACAACGGCTCCGACCCGGCCCTGCGGTCGGTGGACCTCGGCGGCTGCGGACGGCGGATCGCCTTCTGCCGCACTCCGGGCGAGGTCGACGACTGCCAGGCGAGCATCGTCGGCGACACGATCGAGCTTTGGGGCGAGGCCCTGGTGCGGCTCGACGAACTGGCCTTGATCGGCCCCCACAACGCCGCGAACGCCGCCGCCGCGGCGGCCGCGGCAGGGGCGATGGGGCTCGCCGACGACGCGATCGCCGCGGGTCTGCGCTCGTTCGGCGGCGTCCCGCACCGGCTTGAGCCGGTGGACGAGATCGGCGGGGTGCTGTACGTCAACGATTCGAAGGCCACCAACGTCGCCGCGGCCGCGGCGGCCCTGCGCTCGTTCGACGGTGGCGTGCGGGCGATCCTCGGCGGCTCGCCGAAGGGCGAGGCGTTCACCGAGCTCGCGCCGCCGGTGATCGAGCGCTGCGTCGCCTGCTATCTGATCGGCGACGCCGCCAAGGCGCTCGAGCGGGATCTGGCGCCGGCGTGGGACGCCGGCGTGGAGCGGCGGCGCTGCTCGGATCTCGCCGACGCGGTGAGCCGCGCGGCCGATGAGGCGGCCGAGGGGGAGGTGGTCCTGCTCGCGCCGGCGTGCGCGAGCTTCGACGCCTACCGCGACTTCGAGCAGCGCGGCGAGCACTTCCGCGAGCTGGTCAAGGGGATGGAATGAGCGCCCGGCGCGGCTCGCACTCGATCGAGTACTCGCTGCTGCTCACCGCGACTCTCTGCCTGCTCGCGATCGGGGTGGTGATGGTGTTCAGCGCCAGCTCGACCACGGCGCTTCTGGGCGAGAGCGGCGACGGCGCCTATTACCTCAAGCGCACGGCGCTGTTCGGGGTCGTCGGGCTGGTGGTGATGCGGCTGCTGGCGATCCGCGGGGTGCGGGTGCTGCGGCCGCTGACCACGGTGTTGCTGGCGGCGTCGTTCGCGCTCCTGGTCGTCGTCCTCGTCCCCGGGATCGGGATCGAGGTGAACGGCGCCCGGCGCTGGATCGGCGCCGGGCTGATCCAGATCCAGCCCTCCGAGGTGGCGAAGCTGGCGCTGGTCCTCTACGGGGCCCACCTGCTCGCCTCGCGGCCGAAGATGGTCAGCGGGATCGGCCCGATGATGCCCTACCTCGGGGTCGTCGCCCTCGCCTGCGCCCTGGTCGTGATCGAGCCCGACCTCGGCACCGCGATCGTCGCCTGCGCGGCGACCGCGATGCTGCTGATCGCCGCCGGGGCACGGATGCGGGACCTCGGCCTGCTCGCCGCCGTGCTCGGCGTCGCGGTGCTGTTGGCGATCGCGATCGAGCCCTACCGGATGGAGCGTCTGACCGGATTCCTCGACCCCAGCGCCGACCCCGGTGGCTCGAGCTTTCAGG
The DNA here is from genome assembly GCA_050697155.1 of Solirubrobacterales bacterium. GTDB lineage: Bacteria > Actinomycetota > Thermoleophilia > Solirubrobacterales > 70-9 > JBOGZD01. The sequence goes on from JBOGZD010000087.1 coordinate 11,567, forward strand.
CCAACCAGGCGGAGATCGCGCTCGGCTCGGGCGGCCTGTTCGGCGTCGGGCTCGGGGAGAGCCTGCAGAAGGCCTTCTACCTCCCCGAGGCTCACACCGACATGATCGCCGCGGTGATCGGAGAGGAGCTCGGCCTGGTCGGGATCGTCGCGCTGGTCGGCCTCTACGGACTGTTCGGCTACGCGGGCCTGCGGATCGCCCAGCGCACGCGCGACCGCTACGGCAAGCTGCTCGCCGCCGGGCTCACCTCGCTGGTGCTGGTCCAGGCGGTGATCAACCTGTTCGCCGTGCTCGGCCTCGCCCCGCTCACCGGGGTGCCGCTGCCGTTCGTCTCTTACGGCAACTCCAACATGCTGGTGATGCTCGCCGCCGTCGGGCTGCTGCTCAACCTCGCACAGGGCGGCAGCGCGGGCACCAGCTCCAAGCCGACGAGCGCCGGTGCGAGACTGCGCGTCGTCGATGGCACACGTGGTCATAGCCGCGGGCGGCACCGCCGGGCACGTGGTTCCCGCGCTCGCGGTCGCCGACGCGCTGCGGGCTGAGGGCGCGGAGGTCTCCTTCCTCGGCACCCGCGACCGGGCCGAGGCGACGCTCGTCCCCGCCGCCGGCTACGAGCTCGACTTCCTCCGCGTGCGCGGCCTCGACCGCGACAACCCGCTGCGCGCCGCCGGCGCCGCGGGGCTTGCC
>JBOGZD010000088.1:0-12172 GCA_050697155.1 Solirubrobacterales bacterium
ACGGCGGCCCTCTGGCTGCTGCTCTTCCGCGACGGCTCGGGTGGCGGCGAGGGCGAGCGCGAGCGCGGCCGCGGCGTCTCCGAGCCGGTCGCGGCCCTGGTCGAGGAGCTGACGGTCGAGGAGCGGGTCGATCAGGTCCTGCTGCTCGGCTTCGAGGGCACGGACGCGACCGCGCCGTTCTTCGACCAGGTGGGATCGCGCCAACTCGGCGGGGCGCTGATCGCAGCCCGCAACTGGCTGGACGCCGACCAGGGCACCCTGCTTGCCGGTGAGCTGCGGGCGGTGGGCCTCGCCGGCGGTCGGATCCCGCCGTTGATCGTCGCCTCGCAGGAGGGTGGCCGCTACCGCTCCCTGGCCGGCCTGCCACCCGAGCAGACCGAGCTCGAGATCGGCGACGCGGGCTCGATCCCTGGAACGGAGGCCTGGGCGGCCGACGCCGCCGGCGCCCTGCGCGCGGCGGGGATCGACCTCAACCTCTTCCCGGTCGCCGACGTGGCCACCCTCGACAGCCCGATCGCCGACCGCGCCTTCTCCGATGACCCGGCGATCGCCGCGCAGATGACGGCGGCGGCGGTGCGCGGCTGCCGCGCCGGCGGCACCGCCTGCGCCGCGCTTCACTTCCCGGGACTCGGCGCGGCCTCGCAGGACACCAACCGGGGCCCTGCGACGGTCAGCCTCGACGCGGCCTCGCTCGCCGACCGCGACCTGCTGGCGTTTCGGGCCGCGTTCGCCGAGCGGGTGCCCGCGGTGGTGGTCTCGCTCGCGTTCTATGCCGCGTACGACCCGGTCACTCCCGGGGCGCTCGCCGAGGCGGTGGCCACCGACCTGCTGCGCGATCAGCTGCGCTACGACGGCGTCGCGATCACCGACGACCTCGGCGCCGGCGCGGTGCGCTCCGGGCATGAGGTGCGCGAGGCCGCGGTGCTGGCGCTCGGCGCCGGCACCGACCTGGTCCAGGTCTCCTCTCCGGCCGACCAGGCCGGGGTGCGGGAGGCGCTGATCGAGGCGGTGGCCAATGGGCGCCTTGCCGAAGGGCGACTCGCCGAGGCGGCGGGAAGGGTGCTCGAGCTCAAGCGAGCCCAGGGCCTGCTCCGCCTGCCCTAACTTCACCGATACTGCGGGCGTGGCCGCTTCACGCAATCCGCTGCTGATCGCCGCGCTTGGCAATCCCGCGCTCGGCGGCGCGCTCGAGGCCGACCTCGAACGCGTCTATGGCCCACGCGGGTTCAACTCCGCCAGGGTGAGCACCGGTCACGAGGCGATCGCGTTGCTCGAGGGCGCCCGGCGCGAGGGCAGGCCGGTGGCGGGGCTCGTGATCGATCAGGACATCACCCCGGTCCCCGCGAGCGACGTCATCAGCCGGGCCCGGCACCTGCACAACGAGGTCCGCGTCGTGCTGCTGATCGAGCACCACGGCATGAAGCGCGCCCTGGCGGCCATGGACCAGGGGGCGATCGACTACTTCTTCGTCAAGCCGCTCGCGCCCCACGACGAGCAGCTGTTCCCGGTGCTCACCGACCAGCTCGAGGAGTGGATGCGCCACGTCGAGGGCGCGAGCCGGGCGGTGCGGGTGGTCGGCACCCGGGCTCAGCGGACCCACCCGGTCTGCGAGTTCCTCGCCCGCAACGACATTCAGTACCGCTTCCTCTCGGTCGACCGCGACGAGGTCGCGAAGCTGCTGCTCGGCGGCGACCGGCCGGACCCCGAGGACCTTCCCCTGGTGGTACTCGCCGAGGGACGCCGGCTTGCGAATCCGTCGACCGCCGAGCTCGCGCAGGCGCTGGGCCTGCACACCAGCCCAAGCCACGAGAGCTACGACCTGGTCGTGATCGGCGCCGGGCCCGCCGGCCTCGCGGCGTCGGTCTACGCCGCCTCCGAGGGGCTGCGCACGGTGCTGGTCGAGCGCGACTCGCCCGGCGGCCAGGCCGGGCAGAGCTCGCGGATCGAGAACTACCTCGGGTTCCCCGCCGGCCTTCGCGGCCGCGAGCTAGCCCAGCGGGCGCTGATCCAGGCGCACAAGTTCGAGGCCGAGATCGTGCGCCCGTGCGAGGCGACGGCGATCGCCTGCGTGGGTGGTCGCCAGACGGTGGAGCTCGCGAGCGGAGAGCAACTCGCCGCCGCATGCACCCTGATCTCCTGCGGCGTTGACTACCGTCGGCTGAGCCAGCCGAGCCTCGAGCGGCTCACGGGACGCGGCATCTTCTACGGCGCCGGGGTCACCGATGCTCGCGACCATGAGGGCGAGCGGGTCGTCGTGGTCGGCGGCGCGAACTCGGCCGGCCAGGCCGCGCTGCATTTCGCCGAGCGCGCCGAGGAGGTGCTGCTGGTGGCCCGGTGCGTATCGCTGCGTGATCGGATGTCGCAGTACCTGGTCGATCGGATCGAGCGTCAGGAGCGGATCTCGATCCGCACCGAGACCGTGATCGCCGAGGCGCACGGCGAGGAACGCCTCGAAGCGGTGTCGCTCGCGCGCTCCCAGAATGGCCTGACCGAGGAGCTCGCGGCCGATGCGCTGTTCGCCTTCATCGGCGCGGAGCCGCGCACCGCATGGCTCGAGGACACGATCGAACGCGACGAGCGAGGATTCATCCTCACCGGTCGCGATCTCGCGCTGACCGGCGCCCGGGCGGAGGGCTGGGAGCCCGGACGTGACCCGCTGCCGCTCGAGACCAGCCGCCCGGGGGTCTTCGCCGCCGGCGACGTGCGCCACGGCTCGATCAAGCGCGTCGCCGCGGCCGTGGGCGAGGGCAGCATGGCGGTGCAGCTGATCCACCAGCACCTGGCGACGTAGTGACACGGCACTAGGTCGCGGCATGTGTGATCGACATCACACATAGATATATCTGAGAGATATATCGTCCGCGCTCATGGAGCTCAGCGCAACCGCCTACGTGATCCTCGGGATGCTCCGCCACGAGCCGCGCACGGGCTATGAGATCAAGCAGGTCGTCGACAAGTCGACCCGCTTCTTCTGGGCGGCGAGCTACGGCCAGATCTACCCGGAGCTGCGCAAGCTCGCCAAGGCGGGGCTGGTCGAGGGGGAGTCGAAGCCGACCGGCGGGCGAAAGCGCACCGTCTACAAGCTCACCGCGGCCGGCCGCAAGGAGCTCCGTCGATGGCTCGACGAGCCCCCGGAGGTGTTCGAGATGCGCGACGAGGGGCTGCTGAAGCTGTTCTTCGCCGACGCGGCGGAGCCCGGCACGGCGGTCGAGATCATCGAGGCGCGCAAGCGCTTCCACGAGCAGAAGCTGGCCGCCCTGCGCGAGATCGAGCCGCTGGCGTCGCAGCAGCCCGATCCGTACCCGTACCAGGTGTTGCGCTACGGGCTCGAGTTCAGCGAGTGGGTGATCGATGCGTGCGACCGCGCCCTCGCCGAGCTCGGCGAAGGCGCCGAGGCGACAGCGAAGCGAAAGCGAAGGAGGGCTGCCTGATGTTGGACCGACTGGCGCGACTTGCCGATCGCAGCGGCCGGCGGGTGGTGATCCTCGCCGTCGTCTTCTTCGCCCTCGCGGGATTCGTCGGCGGCTCCGTCGTCGACCGGCTCGACCCCTACGGCGCCGAGGACCCCGACACCGAGAGCGTCCAGGCAAACGAGCGCCTCCAGGAAGCGGGCTTTCGCTCGCCCGGCGTCATCGTCCTGATCGAGGACGTCTCCGTGACCGAGCCCGTGGGCCGCGAGCGCGTGGACGAGGTGCGGGGGATCGTCGAGTCGGAGTCCGATGCCGCCGAGGTGGCCGGCTTTGCCGATACGCGCTCGCGCGCGTTCGTCTCGGAGGACGGCGACGCCACTTACCTCTCAGTCGCGCTCGAGCCGACCGACGACAAGGAGTCCCAGGAGGCGGCCGAGCGGATCGAGGAATCGCTCGCCGGCGAGGAGGGGGTGTCCGTCGGCGGCGGCGCGCTCGCCGAGGCGCAGGTCAACGAGCAGGTCGAGAGCGACCTGCAACGCGCCGAGCTGATCGCCTTTCCCCTGCTCTTCCTGCTCTCGCTGCTCTTCTTCCGCAGCGTCGTGGCCGCGATGCTGCCGCTGCTCGTCGGCGCCCTGGCGATCGTCGGCACGTTCCTGATCCTGCGCGTGGCGAGTGAGCTCGGCTCCGTCTCGATCTTCGCCCTCAACCTGACCACCGGCCTGGGACTCGGGCTGGCGATCGACTACAGCCTGTTCATCGTCTCGCGCTACCGCGAGGAGATCGCCAAGGACGGCCCCGGATTGGCCGCGATGCGGCGCACCCTGGCGACCGCCGGAAGGACGGTGCTGTTCTCGTCACTGACGGTGGCCGCCGCCCTCGCGTCGCTGCTCGTGTTCCCGCAGCGCTTCCTCTACTCGATGGGCCTGGGCGGCTCGATGGTGGCGTTGTTCGCCGCCGCCGTCGCGCTGATCGTGCTCCCGGCCGTGCTGACGCTGCTCGGCCACCGGGTGAACTCGCTGGCGCCTAAGTTCCTCCAGCGCCGCGCCGAGCGCGACGCGCGCGCCGGCACCGCCGGCTTCTGGTATCGCCTCTCGCGCTTCGTCATGCGGCGCCCGCTGCGGATCGCGCTGATCAGCGCAGTGGCCCTGGTGGTCGCCGGCCTGCCGTTCCTGCGGCTCGAGTTCACCTCGGTCGACGCCCAGGTGCTGCCCTCGTCGGCGAGCGCGCGCCAGGTCGACGACGTCCTGCGCGCCGAGTTCCCACCCTTCCGCGACAGCCCGATTCGGCTCCTGGTCGAGGACACGAACGCGCGCGGGTTGTCGGAGGTGCGGGCCGACGTGGAGCGAGTGGACGGGATCGTCGCCGTCAACCCGACGCGGCGGCTGGAGAACGGCAGCTTCGTCGTCGAGGCGGTAGCGAACGGGCCCTACATCGACCAGTCGGTTCGAGACACCACCGAGGCGGTCCGGGACCTCCCCGAGCCCGCCGGCGGCAACGTGCTGGTCACCGGCGCGACGGCCGAGTTCCTCGACTTCCAGCAGAGCCTCTCCGACCACCTGCCGCTGGTGATCGCGATCGTCGCGATCACGACGCTGGTGATCCTGTTCCTGATGACCGGCTCGGTGGTGCTGCCCTTGAAGTCGCTGGTCATGAACGTGCTCAACCTGAGCGCCGTCTTCGGCCTGCTGGTGCTGATCTTCCAGGACGGCCGCTTCGAGGGCTTCCTCGACTACACGAGCCAGGGGGCGCTCGAGCAGACGATGCCGATCCTGCTGTTCGCGGTCGCCTTCGGCCTCTCGACCGACTACGCCGTGTTCCTGCTGTCGCGGATCAAGGAGGCGCGCGACTCGGGCGTCTCCGACTCCGAGTCGGTCGCGGTCGGCCTCGAGCGCACCGGGCGCATCGTCACCGCCGCCGCGGTCCTGTTCGCGATCGCGATCGGCGCCTTCGCCACCTCGGAGATCGTCTTCATCAAGCAGAACGGGATCGGCACCGCGCTCGCCGTGCTGATCGACGCCTCGATCATCCGCGCCCTGCTGGTGCCGTCCTTGATGGAGCTGCTCGGCAAGTGGAACTGGTGGGCGCCGCAGCCGCTTCGCCGCATCCACGCCCGGTTGGGGCTCAGCGAGGCTTAGCGCTCGTTGCCTCGCTTGAAGTTCCCAGTCGCGCGCTGCATCGCGCGCTGAGCCTCGGCGGGCGAGGCGCCGGAGACTCGTGCGAGAAACGCCCGCGCCGCGGAGCCGGCGAGCGTGGTCACCGTGCGGCCCCGCCAGGAGATGAACACCTTGCCGCCCTTCGTGGATCGGTAGGAGAAGTCGGTCACTCCGGGAGCGCCTAGGCGCCGTCGAGCGAGCGGCGGCCGGCGAGCGCGCGGCCGAGGGTGACCTCGTCCGCGTGCTCGAGGTCGGCGCCGACCGGCAGGCCGCTGGCGAGGCGGGTGATCGTCACGCGTCCGCGCAAGAGCTCCGCGACGTGGTGGGCGGTGGCCTCGCCGGTGGTGGTCGGGTTGGTGGCGAGCACCACCTCGCTCACCTCGCCGCCGCCGACCCGCTCGACCAGCTCGGCGATCCGCAGGTCCTCGGGATCGATCCCGTCGATCGGCGAGAGCGCCCCGCCGAGCACGTGGTAGAGGCCGCGGTACTCGTGGGTGCGCTCGATCGGGATCACGTCGGCCGGCTGCTCGACGACGCAGATCAGCGAGCGGTCGCGGCGGGTGTCGGTGCAGACCTGGCAGCGCGGGCCCTCGGCGAGGTTGAAGCAGACCCCGCAGAGGCCGACCTTCTCCTTCACCTCGCGGATCGAGTCGGCGAGCCCGGCCGCGTCCTCGTCCTCGGAGCGAAGGATGTGGAAGGCGAGCCGCTGCGCGGTCCGCTGCCCGATCCCGGGCAGCTTGGCCAGCTCCGAGACGAGCCGGTTGATCGGCTGCGGGTACATCAGCGTTGCTGGGTGATGTCCTGGTTGATGCTCGCGTGGCGAGCACCGGCCAGGACAGCGGCGGAGGACCGGGCCAAGGCTCGGGCCTAGAGCCCGGGGAGGCCGAGCCCGCCGGCCCCGCCGAGCCCGCCGGCGATCCCGCCCATCCGGCTCGCTGCCAGCTCCTGCGCCGAGCGGATCGCCTCGTTCACCGCGGCTGTGACCATGTCCTGGAGCATCTCGGCGTCCTCGGGGTCGATCGCGTCGGGGTCGATCGCGATCTCGAGCAGGCGCAGGTCGCCGCTCATCTTCACCTTCACCATCCCGCCCCCGGCGCTCGCCTCGACCACCTCATCCTTGAGCTTCTCCTGCGCCTCGCTCATCTCGGCCTGCATCTGCTGGACCTGCTTCATCATCGCGTTGAGGTCGAGCCCGCCCGGGCCCTTGGGCCGCGCCATCTAAGCCTCCTTCGCTTTCGCCTCTGGCTCCGCCGCGCCCTTCGGCTCTGCCTCGACGTCCTCGGCGTCGAACTCGCGGCGCACCAGCTCGAGCACCTCCTCCTCGCTGAGCTCGGTCCTCTCCTCCCCCGCCTCGTCGCCCTCGAGCAGCACGAACACCGGCCGCAGCCGCTCGCCGACGATCGCCCGCACCGCCTCGGCGAACCGATCGCGGGCCTCCGCCGCCTCGGCCTTGCGCTTGTTGAACTGCGCCGACGCGGGGAACCCGACCTCGAGCACCGCCTCCTCGACGTTCACCGCCACCGGCCGCGCCGCGGCAAGCACGTGCGAGAGCAGCTCCTCCCCCGACCCCCGCAACTGATCGATCACAGCCGGCCACATCCCACTCAACCTCTCCAAGTCCAACGCGTCGGCAAGGGCGGCCGGTGGAGCACCCGAGCCTTCGTTCTTGGTCTCTTCGGAATCTCCGGGCGGGCGCGGGACATCCCCCGGAGGATGCTCCGCCGAATCGGTAGGCGGGCGCGGGACGTCGCCCGCTGGAGGCTCCGCCGAATCGGTAGGCGGGCGCGGGACATCCCCCGGAGGATGCTCCGCCGAATCGGTAGGCGGGTGCGGGACGTCGCCCGCTGGAGGCTCCGCCGGGCTGGACGCCACGGCATCGCGCTCCCGACCGCGCCTCAGGGTGGCCTCCGGCGGGCGATGTCCCGCGCCCGCCCGCACGCCCTCGAGCGCACTCTCCACCCGCTCGAGCCTCTGCGCCAAAGCCTCCCGAGAAGGATCGAGCGACGGCCGAGCCGCCCGCAGCACCGCCAGCTCGACCGTCATCCGCGGCTCATCCCCCTCGCGGATCGCCGCAAGCGCGGCCGAGAGCGCGTCGATCGCGCGCGCGAGAGCCAGGTCCGAGATCGCCCCCGCCTGCGCCCGCAGCCGCTCAGGCTCGGCCCCGGTCACCGTGACCCGCTCCGGCAGCTCGCCGAGGGTGCGGATCACGACCAGCTCCCGCAGGTGGGCGAGCAGATCGCGCCCGAACTGGGACACGTCGTGCCCCGACGAGGCAAGGCGCTCGCTCACCTCGAGCGCGGCGCGGCCGTCACCGGCGGCGATCGCGTCGGCGGCGGCGAGGATCAGCTCGGCGTCGGCGACCCCGAGCACCGCGAGCACGTCCTCGGTCGAAACCTCCTTGCCGCCGTAGGAGACGAGCTGGTCGAGGGTGCCGAGCGCGTCGCGGAAGCTGCCGGCGGCGGCGCGGGCGATCGCCGCGATCGCGGCGTCGTCGATCTCGATCCCCTCGGCGTCGGCGGTCCGTCGCAGGACCACGGCGAGCTGCTCCAGCGAGGGGCGCTGGAAGTCGAAGCGCTGGCAGCGGTCGACGATCGTCGCCATCACCTTGTGCGGCTCGGTGGTGGCGAGGATGAAGGCGGTGTTGGGCGGCGGCTCCTCGAGTGTCTTCAGGAACGCGTTCCACGCCTCGCGGGTGAGCATGTGGGCCTCGTCGAGGATGTAGACCTTCCACCGGCCGGCGGCCGGCGCGTAGCCGACCCGCTCGCGAAGCTCGCGGATGTCGTCGACCGAGCGGTTCGAGGCAGCGTCCATCTCGATCACGTCGAGCGAGGTGCCGGCCGCGATCGTGACGCACGACTCGCACGTGCCGCACGGGGTCACGGTCGGGCCATCGACGCAGTTGAGCGACCGGGCCAGGATCTTCGCCACCGAGGTCTTGCCCGTCCCGCGCGAGCCGACGAAGAGGTAGGCGTGATGGACCCGGTCGCGCTCCACCGCGTTGCGAAGCGTGCGCACGACGTGCTCCTGTCCCACCACCTGGTCGAACGTCTGCGGGCGGTGGCGGCGATAGAGGGAGGTCTCGCTCACGAGAGTTCGAGTCTACCCGCGGCCCCAGCGCCCGCCCAAGCCCGGCTTCACGCACGATGCGCGCTTCGCTGCCGGCTCACACATCGGCGACCGCCATCTATGCCACACTGCCGCGCTTGCGAAACGCTCATCGAATCGAAACGAGAGGCAAAACAATGAGAACCCGTCTTCGAATCACGACCGCCGCCGCCGCCGCCCTCGCGATCGCGGCCGTCCCGGCCGAGGCGGGCGGCGGTGCGAAGTCGAAGGTCACCGTCGCCAAGGCGAGCGCCAGCGGCGCGAGCGGCAAGGTGAAGTCCCGCGACGCGAGCTGCGAGGCCAGGCGCAAGGTGACGCTCTACTTCCTCGGCGAGTACACGCCGATCAAGGTCGGCAAGGACCGGACCGCCCGCAACGGGAAGTGGAAGGTCAGGCGCTCGCTCGACCCCGGCCGCTACTTCGCCAAGGTCAAGAAGACGGCCGACTGCAAGGCGGACGAGTCGCCGACCAAGCGGGTCCAGGGCGCGAAATGACCGTGCGTGCCCGTCCTCGAGAGTAGTCTCCGGGCGTGCCCGCCGTGGCTGGCTCGGGCCAGGCTGCTCCGCGGCACATGCCCGCTACCGCTTAAGGCTGCTTCCTTCCGGACCTGACCTGGTTCGCGGACGCGCATTGCGCGGGACCTGGCCGTCAACGCCGCCCGCGGCGTACTGGCCCCGAAAGGCCACGACCCTCAGACGGGCTTTCGGCCCCGCTAGAGCGGATTGCGGGTACAGGGCACCGCTAATTCCCCGCCTAGCACGGTCGGGTCAATCCTACCGCGGCTAACGCGATCCGCCGCAGCGGCCGATCAACCGGACCAATGGCGACGGCAGGCCCAAGCCCTCGTGCACGCTTCCGCCCGTGCATGCGCTCACCCAAGCGGTGCCCGGAGGCGACCTATCTTCGGCCCCCCGGCCGCATCACTCGGGCGACCGGGGGGTTGTAGGTCGCAATGTCGCGCCGTGTGATCATCACTCTGCTGGCCGCCGCCTGCGCCGCGGTCGGCGTGAGCACGCTCGCCTCCGGCGCGATGCAGAGCGTCAAGCTCGAGCCGCGCGTCTGCGAGACCACCGGCGGCGGCCGCTTCGTCGACATCCCGGGCTTCCCCGGAGAGCGGATCGACCGGCGCCTGCTCACCGACATCCGCTGGCTGCGCAAGCGCTACTCGATCTACGTCACCGACGGCCACTCGCTCGACGACGTCCACGCGAGCAACGGCGAGCACCCGGTCGGCCTCGCGCTCGACATCGTCCCCGACAAGGCGGCCGGGGGGCGCTGGTCGGACATCGGCCGCCTCGCCCGCTGGGCGGAGCCGCGCCAGGGCCATCCCCGGTTCCCCTTCCGCTGGGTCGGCTACAACGGCGACGCCAACCACGGCAAGCGCCACCACCTGCACCTCTCCTGGAGCCACTCCCCCGCCCGCTACAACCGGCCCGCGCGCACCGTGTACACCGTCCGGTGTCCGAAGCCGGGCGCGGGGGCGACGGCGCCGCCCCCGCAGCCGCTGCCGCCGCCGGAGGCCGAGCCCACCGCTCCACCTCCCCCGCCGCCGAGCGGCGGCTCGCTCGCGCGCCCGCACCCCGAGAGCGGCGGCGTCTCCTCGCCCTAGGCCCACGCGGCTTCGCGGGTGCCGGCCGGGGTATGATCCCCCGGACCAAGCGGGCGCATCGGCGCACCCGGGGTTGGGGAAAGGGGTGATCGGGCCTCATCGGACGGCGCGCACGGAGCGACGCGGAGATCGGGGGCGCAAGTCTTCTCCTGCGCGGTCGCGCCCTCGCCCTCGCCGCCACCGCCCTGCTGGCGGCTGCCGGGGCGCCGAAGGCGTCCGCGGACGACCCCAACGTCAACCCGCTCCAGCCGGTCACCGACCTCGGCACCCAGTGGGTCCCCAAGCCCCCGGGGACGAAGGAGAACCTGAAGTTCTGGTACGGGCCGTACGTGATCCCGCCCGGCTGGGACGCGAATCGCGTCGACCTCACCCTGCCGCTTCGAAACGGCCTCGTCGTCTCGGTCGAGCCGGGGATGCGGCGCGTCAACGACGGCTCGGAGCCCAGCCACCAGACGGCCCACATCCACCACGCCCACTGGTTCAGCCTCAACCCCGGCAGCGAGACCGACAACTACACCGGCGGGCTGACCGACTGGTTCTTCGGCAACGGCGACGAGGAGACGAAGGCGAACTTCGAGGAGCGCAGCGCAGCCGACCCCAACGGCCCGATCTACGGCGGCCACATCGGCCCCCACGAGCCGCAGCCGATGATCTACATGCTCCACAACAAGACCTCGCAGCCGATGGTCGTCTGGATCATGCTCGAGATCACGTTCATCCACGGCACCATGGCGCAGCTCAACGCGCTCAGCGACCGGCCCTACCACGAGGTGACCGGGGTGCTCTTCGGGCGCACCTTCGACGTCCCGCGCAAGCGCACCAGCCGCGACGGCACGTTCGAGACCCCCAAGGACGATCCGAGGGGCGTGATCGAGTGGACCTCGCCGATCTCGGGCACCCTGATCGGGACGGGGAGCCACCTGCACCCGGGCGGGCTGCGGGTGATCACCGAGAACTACGGCTCGGAGGCCGACCCCTGCCCCGCGAGGGGCGGCGGCTACGGGGGCACCGTGTTGCTCAAATCGGACGCTCGATGGCGCAAGGGGGTCAAGTTCAGCGAGGACTTCCAGATGGAGGTCACCAACCCCGCGTTCCGGGCCCCGATCCACGAGGGCGACCGGATCCGGATCGCCGGCATCTACGAGAACCGCAAGCACGCCTGGTATACGGCGATGACCCACCAGGGGCTGTACATCGACGAGTCGCAGCCGCCGAAGGGTCGCTGCAAGCCCTACCTGGTCGGCAAGGCGAAGAAGGGCAAGCCGATGACCCCGCGCCAGAAGCAGCGCATGAGGCGGATCTGCGGCGCCAAGCCGACCGAGGCCAAGCGCGACGCCTGCCGGCGCAGGGTGCGCGCCAAGCGCCGCATCGATCCCACCGCGGGGGTCAAGAACCGCGCCTGGGGCCACCACCCCACCGACACCTACTGCGGCAGGCGCTACGACGCCCCGCCGTGTGAGCGACCGCTCGAGGATCGCGGGCCCGGAGTGCGCACCGACCTGGTCACGATCGCCGACTTCAAGTACATGCCCGGCGACCGGGCGCTAGCCGGCCAACAGGGCGCTCCGGCGCAGGTCCCGCAAGGGTCGCCGCTGACCTTCCTCAACGCCGACCAGGCGCTCAACATCCGCCACTCGGTGACCACCTGCCGCTGGCCCTGCAACGGACCCTACGTCGCCAACTACCCGTTGGCGGACGGGACCTGGGACTCGGGCACCCTCGGCTACGACCTGATCGACGGCGGCAGCCCGAATCCGCTCGCGTCGACTCCGCCCAACCTGGCGGTCGGCAAGTACTCCTACTTCTGCCGCATCCACCCCTGGATGCGCGGCGCGTTCGAGGTCGTGCCGGAGTAGGAGCTCTCACCGCGCCGGCGCGCGAACGGTTCGCGAACC
>JBOGZD010000089.1:0-11990 GCA_050697155.1 Solirubrobacterales bacterium
TCAACGCCCGCACCGCGGCGGTCGAGGCGGTGCGCCGGTTTCGCAATCGCTAGCTCCCGGGTGGGCGAGGAGATCCGGGGCCTCGCGGCCCCGGATCCCTCATCGCAGCTGAACGCTCAGCCCATCACTGAGCGCACGAGCGGCGTGTATCCGCTGCGGTGGCCATTGCGGTTGGGGTGATAGCTCTCTTCAACCGGCCACGACAGGCCGTTGATCCACTCGCTCGACGAGCACACCGCATGCCCGACGAACGGCGGGATCGCGTCCTTGAACACGAACCGCGAGCCCTCCGTCGCGACCTGGCGCTGGATCTTCGACTTCAGGAGGTCGGCGGTCTGGTTGAGCCGCGTCATCTCGCTGGAGCTGAACTAGGCGCCGGCGTTGCAGTCCACGCCCATGGACAGCCGCGGGTCGCCGAGCACGATCACGGTCGCCGTCGTCGCGCGGGCCGCCGCCGAGATGGCCCGAGCGGGAGCTATGCGCTCGTTCGGGTGGTGTCGGCTGGGGCGCGAGCCGCCAGGGTCCGACGAAGGCGAGCCGCGACGGCCTCAGGGGTGGCAGTGAGCTGGCGCCAGGTGATCCGGAGCACGAGATAGCCGACGCCGGCGAGCTCCGCGTCGCGGAGGCGGTCGCGCTCGAACGCGATCGGGTCGAGGTGGAATCGGCGGCTGTCGACCTCGACGATCGTGCGGGAGGCCCGCCAGACAAAGTCAACCTCGATCCCGTTGACGATCGCGTTCGTCGCCGGCGCCGGGAGGTCGTGGCTTCGTACGAGCGCGAGCATGCGCCGCTCCGCTCCCTCGTGGGTGTACTGAGGCCCGCTACCGAGCTGCGTCACCTGCCGCAGCCGCGCGACGCCGCGCTTGCCGGGGTTGCGGACGATCTGGTCGGCGAGGTCGTCGAGGGTGAAGAGCGGCGGATCCTGCCGCAAGCCCTCGGCGATCACCGATTCGAGACCGCCGATCGAGAGCACCGAGGCGAGCTCCAGGATCGTCCGTGCCGGACTCGAGACGACGATCGGTCCGAGCTCGCAGACGTCCGAGGGATCGATCGAGCCGACCCTGTGGATCCGCAGATTCCCCTGGCCGTGGAGGTCCCTGCCGACGACGGTGACATCGACGGGCTGCGAGCCGGCCGCGAAACGGAGCAAGCGCCAGAGGCGCGCGGCGCTTCGGTGGCTGATCAGCGCGTCGGGCAAGCAGGCGAGAAGCGCGGCCATCTCGGCGGCACGGTCCGGCGCCGCGCGGTGTCCGACCAGGTAGACGCCCCGGTACAGGCGGTGCAGTCGCCCGGCTCGAAGTCGCTGCTGGATCGCCCACACGCTGAGCCCCAGCTCGATCAGCTGCGCGTGCGCCACCACCCCGTACTGGGCCTCCGCGAGCGCGGCAATCGCGCGGTCGATCGCCCCCACCACCCGAGCTGGCCCGAACGCATGCATAACACCCGTTAGAGCCACCTCGACGACCGAGCTCTCCCCCCTCCCCGCCGAGATGGCGCGAGCGGGAGGTATGCGCGCGTTCGCGTCGTGTCGGCCGGGGCGCGGGCCCGCGAATGGCGCCCAACTCGCTCAGCAACTCGGCCTGCTGCCGGCGCAGGGCCGCTCGGCGATCGAGTCGTCACCACCGCCTTCAACGCCCGCACCGCCACGGTCGGCGCGGTGCGCCGCTTTCGCAACCGCGGCTGACGCGGCCCGTCGCCGAGCGAGCGCGTCCGGACCGCCTGACTACCCTTCCCTGACGATGGCGACGATCGCCTCCACCACGCTGACCGAGGGTGAGCGGCGCACGCTCGAGCTCCTGATCGAGCTCCTCCAACGCGAGCTCGGCAGCAATCTTCTCGCGGTCTGGCTGTTCGGCTCGAGAGCCCGTGGCGAGGTCGCCGATGAGGAATCCGATGTCGATCTGCTCGTCCTCACCAGCGACGGCAGCGACCAAGACCAGCGCAGGGTCATCGACCTGGTGTTCGAAGCGGCCGATGCCGCCGGCGCGCGACCGACCTACTTCTCCGCGCACGTCCGGAACCCGGCCTGGGTCGAGCAGCGACGCGCGATCGATGATTTCTTCATCAGGGACGTCGACCGGGACAAGGTCGTCCTCTTCGGATCGGGATGAGCCCCCGATCGGCCGAGTACATGGCGGAGGCGCACCGGCGCTTGCGGACCGCTCGCGCCGCCCTCGGAGTCGATGACCCCTCGGGCGCTGTCAGCGCCGCCTATTACGCGATGCTCTATGCGGCCCGCGCCGCGCTCAGCGAGGAGGATCGCTCCGCGAGAACGCACGCCGGTGCGTGGGGCGCGTTCAGGGAGACGTTCGTCACCACTGGGCGATTCCCGGAGGAGACCTTTCGCAGCGGCCCGTACGCGCAGGAGCTGCGCGAGGCCGCCGATTACCACGCCCGAAGCCCGGCGCCGGAGGTGGCCGAGTCGATCGCCGAAGACGCCGAGCGGTTCGTCGCCGCGATCAGCGAGATGCTCGGCGACGATTAGCGCGAGCTCGGCGGCGCCGGTGTCAGCGGGGCGATGCTCGCCGTCGTCCGGGCTCGGCGACGACTATCTCGACGACTATCTGATCGCTCTCGCGGCGATCAGTCCTTGACGATCACCGTCTCGCAGTTGTTCGAGACCTGGTCGATCGGATCGACCACGGCCCGGTCGTCGCCGGCGCCGCAGTTGACCCGGTCGCGCTTTCCGTCGACCGCGTTGATCTTGTCGTTGCCGGGGCCGCCCCGGATTCGGTCCTTGCCCGGGCCACCCTTGAGCGTGTCCGCCCCGGCCCCGCCGTTGACGCGATCGCGGCCCTCGCCGCCGTTCAGCTTGTCGTTACCCGCGCCGCCCCGGAGGCGGTCCCGTCCGCCCTGGCCCTTGAGGCGGTCGTCGCCCGGGCCTCCCCTCAGCAGGTCGCGCCCGCCGAGGGCCCCGTGCCCCGCCCAGAAGCCGACCAGGCGCCGCGACAGCTCGGGGTCGAGCCTTCCCCTGACGACCTCGACCCGATAGTCGGAAGCGGATGCCATCCCGGGCGGGCTCCTCGGCGGCTAGAGGATCGAGAGGAAGCGCTCGACCTCCCACGGCGTGACCTGGACCCGGTACTCCTCCCACTCCTCGCGCTTTACCTCGATGAAGCGCTTGAAGGTGTGCTCGCCGAGGATCCGCAGCACCAGCTCGGACTCGGCGGCGATCTCGATCGCCTCGCCGAGGGTCTCCGGGAGCTGCTCGATGCCGCGCTGATGGCGCTCCTCGGGGGTGAGGTGGTAGAGGTTCTGCTCCATCGGCTCCGGCAGCTCGTAGCCCTTCTCAATCCCCTCGAGCCCGGCGTGGAGCATGCCGGCGAAGCACAGGTAGGGGTTGCAGGCGGGATCGGGGCAGCGCAGCTCGGCCCGGGTCGCCTGCTCCTTGCCGGGGTGGTAGAGCGGCACCCGGATCAGCGCCGAGCGGTTGCGGCGTGACCAGGCCAGGTAGACCGGCGCCTCAAAGCCGGGGACCAGCCGCTTGTAGGAGTTCACCCACTGGGCGAACAGCGGCGAGATCTCGCGCGCGTGGCGGAGCTGGCCGGCGATGAACTGCTTCGCGGTCTCGGAGAGGAAGTACTGGTCGTCGGGGTCGTAGAAGGCGTTCTTTCCGTCCCTCGACAGCGATTGGTGCACGTGCATCCCCGAGCCGTTCTCGCCGAACAGCGGCTTCGGCATGAAGGTCGCGTGCCAGCCGTACTTCATCGCGTACTCCTTGACCGTGATCCGGTAGGTCATGCAGTCGTCGGACATCGCGAGCGCGTCCTTGTAGCGCATGTCGACCTCGTGCTGGGAGGGGCCGACCTCGTGGTGGGCGTATTCGACGTGGATGCCGAGCTGCTCGAGCGCGAGGATCGTCTCCCGGCGCACGTCGGAGCCGGCGTCGAGCGTGGTCAGGTCGAAGTAGCCGCCCTCGTCGAGGACCTCGGGGGTCCCGTTCTCGGGCTTCTCGGAGCGAAAGTAGAAGTACTCGAGCTCGGGGCCGATGTTGTAGGTGTCGAATCCGAGCTCGTTCGCGCGCTGGAGCGCGCGGCGCATGATCCAGCGCGGGTCGCCCTCATACGGCTCGCCGCCGGGGACCTTGATGTCGGCGAACATCCGCCCCACCCCGCGCTCCTCGGGCCGCCAGGGAAGGATCGCGAAGGTGGAGGGATCGGGCATCGCGATCATGTCGGACTCCTCGATCGGGTTGAAGCCGGTGATCGAGGAGCCGTCGAAGCCCATGCCGCCCTCGAACGCGTCCTCGAGCTCGGAGGCGTTGATCGAGAAGCTCTTCAGCTGCCCGAGGACGTCGGTGAACCAGAGGCGGATGAAGCGGACGTCGCGGTCCTGCACCAGCTTGATCACGTCGTCGGCGGTCTCGGGGCGCTCGTCTGCCATCTGTCCTCCGTCTCGGTCGGGCTGCGGGAGGCGGGAACCATATCTGCGGGTCCGCGGGCCCGAAGCGCCGGCTTGCGCCCCGCGCGACGGTTCGGTACCCTTGCTTACCCCTAGTAAGTAACCGGCTAAAGGTGAAGTAAAGGCCCCCAATGACGATCAAGACCGACATCAGCCGCTTCGACATCCACGACGAGCTCACCGCCCCGGAGGGGAGCATCAAGATCCTCAAGGGCGTGCAGACCGCGGCCGGGTCGGTCTCGAAGTTCATCGGCGTGCTCGCCGGCGCCCCCTCCGCGCTGCGCGCCTACGCGCGGATGCGCCACGAGCTTCGCGACGGGGTCCTGCCCCGGGCGACGCAGGAGCGGATCGCGCTGGCGATCGCCGAGCGACGCGGCGACCCCTATTCGATCGCCCAGCACGCCAAGACCGCGCGGGCGGCCGGGCTCGGCCTCGACGAGGTCTCGCGGGCTCGCAGCTTCGGCTCGTCCGACGAGAAGGAGGCGGCGCTGCTCGCGTTCATCGAGGCGCTGATCGCGACCGACGGGCGGCCCTCCCAGCACCTCGCCGAGGAGGCGCGCGAGCACGGCTGGTCGGATGAGGAGCTGCTCGAGGCCGTCGCCCACGCGGCGCTGAACGAGTTCCAGAGCCTGATCGCGAACGCCGCCGCGCTGCCCCAGGACCAGTCGGACCCCTCGGTCCTGCCGTCGGCCGCCTAGCCGAGCGGTGACCCGCGCGGGGTTTGTCTCGGTATGCGAGGCAACCCCCGCGGCCTTGGCGGCCTAGCGGCGCTTGGGGATCTTGGCGACGCGGATCTTGTCGGTGGCCTCGAGCCCGACCGCCTCGGCAGCCCGCTCGGTGAGGTCCCACTTGGCGCCGTTCGCATACGGGCCGCGGTCGATCACGCGGGTGCGCAGGAAGCTGCCCTTGTAGCGGACGACGACCCTCGACCCGCAGGGAAGGCTGCGGTGGGCGACGCCGACGGTGCTGCGCTTGAGCCGCTGGCCACAGGCGGTGCGGTTGCCGCGAAAGCCGGGGCCGTACCACGTGGCCGTCTGGCGGGGCATGCTGCGAACGAGCTTGGCGCTGGTCCGCTTCTCGACCACCCCATCGACGGGGAGCCGGGCGCGGCGCTCGAACTCGCGCACGCTCTGGTCGGTCGGCTTCTGGAAATCGTCGGCGAGCCTGACCCCGCCCGAGTAGCGACGCGACTTGAGGATCCAGTTCAGCGTGCGGACGTCGTCGCCGCAGTCGCCGAGCCTCAGGGTCCGGGTGCCGAACTCGGTCTGGGCGCAGCCGCCGGCGACCGAGCCGGAGCCGGAGCCGCCCGCGGCGGGATCGTCGCCGGGCGCGGTGACCCCGCCGCCGTCGACCCCGCCCGAGGAGCCCGCCTGGGCGCTGGCGACGCCGGCGAGCATCGCGAGCACCGACATCGCGACCGCCCAGAGGGCGATCCGGTCCGGGCGGCTCGCCAGCGAGCCAGGCCTCGGTCGATTCTCGTCTCGGCCCGCCGCGGCGCGGCGGAAGCTGCGTTCGTCCATCGCTCTTTCGATCGCTTACGGGGTTAGCTGACGGGCTCGCGCCGAAAGAGATGGCGCTACGCGGCGGATGCCTGCGATTCGCCCCGGTACAAGGGGATCCCCCTTTGAGTGGGTCCCCCGCTCCCCGCGGTTATGTGGCGGGGACTAAGCGGAACAGCGCGCCACGCTAGCAGAACGGTGGGCGGATTTTTGGAAACCGTGAGCGTCCGGTTAGCAAGTATTTGTTGCTACGAGCGGCATTCCTTGGTGCGCACGACCCCCGAGCTGGTGCCCATGCCGGGCGTAGACATGGAGAGCCCCCGCTCTCGCGGGGGCTCTCGGTAGCAGGCCTGTAATCCGGATTCTGTCTGGTGCAGCCATCCATCTCGCTCGGCCTAGGTCCCGAGCGGGGCTTTCGCCCTGCGGCCCACCTGGATCTCGCCGGGCCGGGTCGTCGATCCTGCTTGGCCTTGCACCGGGCGGGGTTTGCCTGGCCGCCGCGTCACCGCGACGCCGGTGCGCTCTTACCGCACCATTTCACCCTTGCCTGTGCGCTCCCTCACGTGTTGGGAGCGCCATCGGCGGTGTGTTTCTGTGGCACTTTCCCGCGGGTTTCCCCGGGTCGGCGTTACCGACCGCCCTTGCCCTTCGGTGTCCGGACTTTCCTCGAGAGGCATACCTCCCGCGACTGCACGGCCTACGAACACCAAGTGTAGGGCTGAAATCCGGCTCGGGAGGGAAAATCCCTTGCGTGGAAGCGGAGGCTCGACCGCAGGGCGCGGATCTCGGCCCCGGGGAGACGAAGGCCCCGACGGTCGATCGCGCGCTGCTCGAGCGCGAGATCCTCGCCGTCGGACGCGACCTGGTCGATCGCTTCCCCTCCCCCGCCCGCCACCCGCTTCGCGCCCTCGACGAGCGCGCGATGCAGGCCTCGACCAAGGACCGCGAGCTGCGGGCGGCGCTGTTCCGGCTCGTCGACGTCACCCCCGCCTGCCGCTCGCTCGACGACCTCGCTCGGCATCTGACCGGGTTCGCCGCCGAGGTCGAGGCGCCCCCGGGCCCGCTGGAGGCGGCGATGCGGGCCGCGCGGACGAAGCCGGGCCGGATCGCGCTCGGGGCCGCGGTCGCCGCCGGCGTGCGCCACACCGCTCACCGGTTCATCGCCGGCGAGACGCCCTCGGCGGCGCTCGGCGAGCTGCGGCGGCTCTGGAACGACGGGATCGCGGCGTCGGTCGACCTGCTCGGCGAGGCGACGGTGACCGCGTCCGAGGCCGACCGCTACGCCGAACGCTGCGCAGACGCGCTCGAGACGCTTGCCGGCGCCTACGCGGGCTACCCGCAGCAGCCGACGCTCGAGCGCGACCCCGCCGGGCCGCTGCCGCGCGCCAACCTCTCGGTCAAGGTCACGGCGCTGACGCCGCTGATCCGGGCGGACGCCCCGCGTCGCGGGATCGCGGACGCCGCCGGGCGCCTGCGCCCGCTGCTGCGGGGGGCGCGCGAGCTCGACGCCCACCTGCACGTCGACATGGAGTCGCTCGACTCGCGCGAGACGACGCTCGAGCTCTTCTTCGAGCTGCTGGCGGAGCCCGAGTTCCGCGAGGGGCCGTCGGTCGGGGTCGTGCTGCAGGCCTACCTGCGCGACGCCGAGGACGAGCTTCGGCGGCTGCTCGCCTGGGCGGAGGGCGCCGGTCGCCGCCCGCCGCTCACCGTGCGGCTGGTCAAGGGCGCCTACTGGGACCACGAGGTGGTCGAGGCGCGACAGCACGGCTGGCAGCCGCCGGTGTTCTCCGAGAAGGCCGAGTCGGACCGAAGCTTCGAGGCGCTCAGCCGCAGCCTGCTCGATCGCGCGCGCGAGCTGCCGGCCAGCGTCCGGGTGGCGGTCGGCTCGCACAACCTGCGCTCAATCGCCCACGCGATCGCCTACAACCGCCTCGCCGGCGGCGACGACGCGGCGCTGGAGGTCCAGGTGCTGCGGGGGCTCGGCGACGACCTCGCCCACGCCGTCGCCGGCTCGGGGTTGCGGGCGCGGGTCTACTGCCCGGTGGGCGAGCTGGTCGCCGGGATGGCCTACCTGGTGCGCCGCCTGCTCGAGAACACCGCCAACGAGTCGTTCCTCGCCGAGCGCGCGGGCGGCGCCGAGCTCGACGAGCTGCTGGCGGCGCCATGAGTCTCGAGCTGCCGCCGTTTCGGAACGAGCCCACGCTCGAGCTACGCCGCGCGGCCGAGCGCGACTCGCTCCTCGGTGCCCTGGACGAACTCGACGTGCGGCTGCCGCTGAGGGTTCCGGTCCTGATCGGCGGCGACCGGCGCGAGGGCGAGGACTTCGTCTCCACCGATCCCGGTGAGCCGGAGCGGGTCATCGCGACGGCCGCCGAGGCGGTCGCCGGCGACGCCGAGGCGGCGGTGGACGCGGCGACCGAGGCGTCCCGCGACTGGGGCACCCGGCCGGCCGCCGAGCGGGCGGCGGCGCTGGCGGCGGCGGCCGACGTGCTTCGCCGCCGGCGGCTCGAGCTCGCGGCACTCGAGGTCCGCGAGTGCGCGAAGCCGTGGGCCGAGGCCGACGCCGACGTCTGCGAGGCGATCGACTTCCTCGAGTACTACGCGCGCGAGGCGATCAGGCTCGAGCGGGGCGCCGAGCTGCACCAGGCGCCCGGGGAGCGCAACACGATGCGCTACGCCGCCCGCGGCGTCGTCGCCGTGATCTCGCCGTGGAACTTCCCGCTCGCGATCCCGACCGGGATGACCGCCGCCGGGCTCGCCGCGGGCAACGCGGCGGTGCTGAAGCCGGCCGAGCAGTCGCCGGCGACCGCGCTCGCGCTGGTCGAGGCGCTGCGCCAAGGCGGGGTGCCCGAGGGGGCGATCGCGCTGCTGCCCGGACACGGCGAGGTCGGCGCGGCGCTGGTCCGCAGCCCGGGCGTGCACCTGATCGCCTTCACAGGCTCGAGCGCGGTCGGGCTCGAGATCCTTCGCGCCGCGGGCGAGTCGCGCGACGGACAGGCGCACGTGAAGAGGGTCGTCGCCGAGATGGGCGGCAAGAACTGCGTCATCGTCGACTCCGACGCCGACCTCGACGACGCGGTGCCGGAGATCGTCGCCTCGGCGTTCGTCTACGCGGGCCAGAAGTGCTCGGCGGCCTCCCGGGTGCTCGCCCACGAGGCGATCGCCGACTCGCTGCTCGAGCGGCTCGGCGGGGCGGTCGAGCTGCTGCGGGTCGGCCAAGCGCAGGAGCTCGACACCGACGTGCCGCCGCTGATCGAGCGCGCCGCCCGCGACCGGGTCGGCGGCTACCTCGAGCGCACGGGGCGCGAGGGTCGGATCGTCGCCAGCGCGAGCGCGCCCGAGGGGCCTGGATGGTTCTGCGCGCCGACCCTCGCCGCCGACCTCGACCCTTCCTCGACGGCGCTGGGCGAGGAGGTCTTCGGGCCGCTGCTCACCGTCGAGCGGGTCGACTCGATCGAAGCCGCCATCGACGTCGTCGGTGGGCTTCCGTTCGCGCTCACCGGGGCGCTCTTCTCGCGCAACCCGTCGACGATCGAGGCGGTAGCCCGCCGCTCCCCCGTCGGCAACCTCTACGTCAACCGCCGCACAACCGGCGCGATGGTCGGCCGCCAGCCGTTCGGCGGCAACCGGCTGTCAGGGGTGGGCTCGAAGGCCGGCGGCCCCGACTACCTACTCCAGTTCACCGAGCCCCGGGTGCTGACCGAGGACACCACCCGCCACGGGCTGCTGGTCGAGTAGCGCGAAACCGTCACGCGTCCGTCACCGAAGGCGCGAAACGCGGTTCCGCGGAACCGCTCGCCTCACCCATCTGGGGTATGCGAGCACGCTCAGAAGAGCTCGGAGCCGCAGTCCTCGCAGCCTCCGGCGACCCGCAGGGTTCCACGGCAGACGGGGCACCGGGCACGGCCGCTGGCGACCAGCTCGTCCCAGACATCGAGCACGCGGTCCTCGAGCGACGGGCCGGGCGCGTCGAACAACCGCGGCTCAGGGACTTCGCCAGCCACGGGCTCGGCACGCTGCTCTGTCGCCACGGCGCTCATCAGACCTTGCGGAACACCCCGACCACCTTGCCGAGCAGGCTTGCATCGGTGGTCTTGATCGGCTTGTAGGCCTTGTTGGCGGGCTCGAGGCGGATCCGCTGCTTCTCGCGGTAAAGGCGCTTCACCGTCGCTTCGTCCTCGATCACCGCGACCACGATCTCGCCATTGTCGGCGGTGTCCGCCGGGCGGACGACCACGTAGTCGCCCTCGAGGATCCCGGCGTCCTTCATCGAGTCGCCCTTGACCCGCAGGATGTAGTCCCCGGTCTCACCGCCGATCACGTCGGGCACCTCGAGGTAGTCCTCGATCCGCTCCTCGGCCAGCACCGGCTCGCCGGCGGCGACCTCGCCCACGAGCGGCAGGCCGGACGGGCCCATCACCTTCTTCGCCCGGTCGACGAGCAGTTCGATCGCCCGCGGCTTGGTCGGATCGCGCCGCAGCAGGCCGATCTTCTCGAGGTTGGCGAGGTGGGCGTGCACGGTCGAGGACGAGTGCAGCCCGATCGCCTTGCCGATCTCACGCACCGTCGGCGGATAGCCGTGCTTGGACGCGTACTTGCCGATGAAGTCGAAGATCTCCTTCTGGCGCTTTGTCAGGTCCACCGTCGTTCGCTCCTTCTTTGACGACCCCGATGAGGCCGGTCAGGCTGATGACCAGAACACATGTTCGCAGAGTAGACCCTTCCGCGGACGGAAGCAAGTGGCCGGGCCGACGTCCGGTCGGACCCACCGCCTGCCTCTAGAATCGTCTCTCCCTCAGCGGCTGTGGCGGAACTGGTAGACGCGCAAGGTTGAGGGCCTTGTGGCCCGCAAGGGCCGTGGAGGTTCGACTCCTCTCAGCCGCATTTAAGGTTGGGGCGTGGCGCTCGTCACGCCTGAGGACATCCGAACCGCGCGGGGGCGGATCGCGGGGGTCGCGACCCGCACCCCCCTGCTCCCGGCCGCATGGACCGACGGCGCCGACCGCAGCCTCGCGCTCAAGCCCGAGAACCTCCAGCCGATCGGCGCGTTCAAGCTCCGCGGCGCCTACAACGCGATCGCGGCCCTTTGCGAGCGCGAGCGCCCGCCGCTGATCGTCACCCACTCGAGCGGCAACCACGCCCGGGGCGTCGCGTACGCGGCGCGCGCATTCGGGGTCCCGGCGACGATCGTGATGCCAGATACCACTCCGGCGGTCAAGATCGACGCGACGCGGGCGCTCGGCGCCGAGGTCGAGCTCGTCGATCCGAGCGACCGGGTGACGCGGGCGGAGCGCGTTGTCGCCGAGCACGGGGCGGCGCTCGTGCCGCCGTACGACGACCCGCTGGTGATCGCCGGCCAGGGCACGGTGGGCGCCGAGATCCTTGAGGACGTACCGGATGTCGACATCGTGATCGCGCCGATCTCGGGGGGTGGGCTGATCTCGGGGGTCGCGACGGCGATCAAGGCGGCGCGTCCGGAGGCCCACGTGATGGGCGCCGAGCCCGAGCTCGCCGCGGACGCGCGCGAGAGCCTCCGCGCCGGCGAGCGCCGCGTGTGGCCGGTTGAGCGCGTCCAGCGGACGATCGCCGACGCGCTGCGAACGACCTCGGTCGGCGAGCTTCCCTGGGAGCACATCAGGGCGAAGGTCGACGACATCGTCGCCGTCAGCGAGGACGAGCTGCGGGCGGCGGTGCGGGAGCTCGCGCTTCGCTCGCGCCTCGTCGTCGAGCCCGGCGGCGCCGCGGCCGTCGCCGCGTTCCTGTTCCACGCCGACGAGCTGCCGCCAGGGCGGCGCTGCGTCGCGATCGTCAGCGGCGGGAACGTCGACCCGGCGCTGTTCGCCGAGATCGTCTCGACCCCGGTCGATCCGAGGTCGACGGCGTAGTCACCGACACGGCTGTCACGTGCGCGTGAGCGAACGGGGGAAGGACTGCATGGCAATGCGAGCAAGCATTTTCTCCTCCCTAGCCCGGATCATGCAGCAAGCCGTGAGGAGTGAGTCGCTGAGCCCGTAGGTGATGTCAGGTTCGCCGTGTGGGGTGGTGAGCAGGTGAAAGGCCGGACGGGGCCCTCGAGCGCTGGCCGGATGC
>JBOGZD010000090.1:0-11738 GCA_050697155.1 Solirubrobacterales bacterium
CGCGTAGGCGGAACCTCGCCTCGAGCGCCTCGCCGCGGTCGGCGCCGCGGACCCTGGCCCGGACCGCGCTCAGCGCGCACCGCCTGCCGTCCGACTCGCCGCGGCGGTAGTCGAGGCGCAGGTCCAGCCTCGGCCTCGCCCGGCAGCTCCGGCCGGCGCAGTCGGCGAGCCGATCGAGCAGGCGCCCGAGCGCGGCGCGCTCGTCGGCGTAGGCGGGGTCGGCGTGGCGGCTTTCGAGCTCGAGCGGGTCCCGGTCGAGGTCGTAGAGCTCGGCGTCGCGGGACGCCCACTCGGCATAGAGGTAGCGGGCGGTGCGCACGCCGAGGTAGCGCGGGGTCTCTGGCTCGAAGCCGGGCGCGGTCACCTGGCACCAGTTCTCGACCAGCACCGCGCGCCCGGGCTCGAGCCGCCTGTCGTCGATCAGGCGGTGAAGCGAGCGGCCGTCCCCCGGCCGGCGCTTTGCCCGGGCGTAGTGGAGGATCGTCGGCGCGAGGTCGGCGTTGACCACCGGCTGGCGGCGCTCGGCGTCGCGCGGCAGGCCGGGGCCGCGGAGGATCAGCGGCACCCGGATCGACTCCTCGTAGGGGTACTGCTTGCGCGCCCGCACCCGATGCTCGCCGAGCAGGTAGCCGTTGTCGGAGGTGAAGACGATCAGCGTGCGGTTGAGCTCGCGGGTGGCGCCGAGCTCGCCGACGACCGTCTCGACCAGGTCGTCGACGGCGAGCAGGCTGGCGAGCCGGGCGCGGTAGCGGTCGGCGAGCGCCGCCGCCTCGCCCAGCGTGAGCGGCTCCAGCGCCCTGATCTCGGCCGGCTTGTCGGAGACGTCGGCCTCGTTGAACGAGTCCGCTCGCGGCTGGGGCTCGTCGTCAAAGGCGCCGGCATGGCGGGGCGCCGGGCGGGGGTTGTCGGGGCCCAGCGGCTCGTCCGGCTGCTCGGGGTCGGCCTCGGCGTGCGGGGCGAGCGGGGCGACGGAGAGGAAGAACGGCCTTCGCTTCGGCGCCCTCCGGGCGATCAGGTCCGCGGCCTTGGCGGCGTAGACGTCGGTCTGGTAGTCGGCCGGGTCCTCGACCTCCGCCTCGCCGTAGGTGACCAGGGCGCCTTCGTCGTTGAGCGTGTAGCCGTACATCGAGTAGGTCGAGGGATCGACCGCGCCGTGCCACTCGCTCCACCCGGGCGGGATCTCGAGCGGGTCGGTGTGGCGCCCGTAGCCGGTCAGGTACCTGCCGACGTGGGCGGTGAAGTAGCCGGCGCGCTGGAGCCAGACCGGCAGCGCCTCGTCGCCGTCGAAGCCGGCATACCCGCCGTTGGGCCGGGTGTTGCGAAGCACGCCGTGGTTGTGGGCGTAGCGGCCGGTGAGGAAGGTGGCGCGGGAGGGACAGCAGGCCGGGTTGGCGGCGAAGCTGTTGGTGAACGTCACCCCCTCGGCGCCGAGCAGCCGCTCGGTCTTCGGCATCGCGCGCAGCGACTCGACCGTCTGGTCGTCGGTCATCACCACGACGACGTTCGGCGGCGGTCTGTCCCTCTTCCGCTCGCCCTTCGCGCGCTTGCCGTCGGGCGCTCCGCCCGCCGAGCCGCCGGGGACGACGGCTGCGGCGAGAAGCGAGATTGCGGCCAGGGCGAGTGCCCCGCGCCCGGGTTGAGGGCGGCGCGCGGTCAACCGGCCCGAAACGGCCCGCGCTCGGCGCGCACCGACTCCTCCGGCTCGGCGTGGATGAGCACGTCCGAGCCCGGGATCGCGGCCTCGATCGCGGCCCGGACCCGGTGGGTGATCGCGTGGGCGTGCTCGAGCGTGGTCCCGGAGCGAAACTGGAGGTGGAGGTCGATGTGGCGGTGGGCGCCGGCGCGGCGCGCGCGCAGCTTGTGGTAGCCGGCGATCTCGGGCGCGGCGGCGCGCTCGGCGGCGATCGCCGCCTCGATCCGGTCGAGCTCCGCCGGCGGCGGCGCCTCGTCGACCAGCACCCGGCTCGAGCGGGTGAGGATGCGAAGCCCGGCGACCACGATCGCAACCGCGACCGCGAGCGCGGCGATCGCGTCGAAGGCGGGCTCGCCGGTGGCCTCGACCAGCACCAGCCCGGCGAGCACCCCGAACGAGGTGAGCGCGTCGGTGCGCAGGTGGGCGGCGTCGCCCTCGAGCGCCGCCGAGCCGAGCGCCCGGGCGCGGCGGTAGAGGAAGGTCGAGACCGCGACGTTGGCGACCATCGAGAAGCCGATCACCGAGATCCCGACCCCGAGCGACTCGACCTCGGCCCCGGTGGCGAGGCGGCGGGTGGCCTCGAAGATGATGATCCCGGCGCCGACCAGGATCAGCATCCCCTCGATCGCGGCGGCGAGGTTTTCGAGCTTCTCGTGGCCGTAGGGGTGATCGCGGTCGGCGGGCTGGTCGGCCTTGCGCACCGAGACGAAGGCGATCACCGATGCGATCAGGTCGATCGACGAGTGGATCGCCTCGGTGATGATCGCGATCGATCCGGTGATCGCCCCGGCGGCGATCTTGAGCGCGATCAGCACCGAGTTGGAGACGATCGAGAGCCCGGCGGCGCCGGACTTGGTCCGGATCACGAGCCGCTCGCCCCGGGTTGGCGCCTGATGCGGGTAGAGCGCGGATAACGCGCCATCTCGCCCGCGGGCCCGACTCCGAGCGCGGCGGCGAGCTTGCGCGCCGCGCGGCCGCGGTGGCTGATCGCGTGCTTCTCCTCGGGGCTGAGCTCGGCCATCGTCCGCCGATCGTCGGGGCCGGTGTCGATGGGGACGAAGGCCGGGTCGTAGCCGAAGCCGCCCGAGCCCCGCGGCTCGGCGGCGAGCTCGCCCTCGCAGCGACCCTCGTAGGCTCGCTCATCGCCGCCGGCGCCGACGTGGGCGATCACGCACACGTAGGCGGCCCCGCGGTCCTCGGCGCCGGCCAGCTCGGCGATCAGCCTGGCGAGGTTCTGCTCGTCGGTGGCGTCCGCGCCGGCGTAGCGGGCCGAGCGCACCCCCGGACGTCCGCCCAGCGCCGCCGCCTCGATCCCGGAGTCGTCGGCGATCGCCGCTTCGCCGGTCGCTGCGCGTGCGGCGCGCGCCTTGGCGAGCGCGTTGGCGGCGAAGGTCTCGCCGCTCTCCGGTGGGAGCTCGATCCCATCGGGGAGCGCCACCAGCTCCACGCCGGCGAGGATCTCGGCCAGCTCGCGGAGCTTGTGCTCGTTGCGGGTGGCGACGATCAGTCGCTGGGCCATCAGCCGGGAAGCTCGCCGCAGGCGACCGCCTGGGCCGCGCGCAGCTCGGCGATCGCCGGCTCGGCGAGCGAAAGCAGCTCGTCGAGCGAGGCGCGCGAGACCGGGGTGCGCTCGGCGGTCGCCTGGACCTCGACCAGGCCGCCGTCCCCGGTCATGACCACGTTCGCGTCGACCTCGGCGGTCGCGTCCTCGGCGTAGTCGAGGTCGCAGAGCAGCTCGCCGTCGACGACGCCGCAGCTGACCGCCGCGACCGAGCCGGTGAGCGGATCGCGCTTGAGCCCGTCGGCGTCGAGCAGGCTGAGCACGGCCAGCCGGAGGGCGACGTAGCCGCCGGTGATCGAGGCACAGCGGGTGCCGCCGTCGGCCTGGAGCACGTCGCAGTCGACGTAGATCGAGTGTCCGGCGAGCGCCGCCAGGTCGACGACCCCGCGCAGCGAGCGCCCGATCAGCCGCTGGATCTCGACCGAGCGCCCGTCCGGCCGCCCGCGCGCGGAGTCGCGCTGCTTGCGGTCGCCGGTCGAGGCCGGCAGCATCGCGTACTCGGCGGTCACCCAGCCCCGCCCCGAGCCCTCGAGCCAGCGCGGCACCGACTTGGTCGCCGAGGCGGTGCAGATCACCCGCGTCTCGCCCTGCTCGTACAGGCACGAGCCGGTCGCGGTGCGAACGAACCCGGTCTCGATCGAGACCGGCCGCAGGTCGGCCGGCTCGCGGTCATGGCTGCGCGGCACGCGGCGAGTCTGTCAGAGGCACCTTCCGGCGGGCGTCTTAGCGAGAGCTGGGGTGGCCGAGCAGAGACCAGCGGCGCGCGCGAACGCGAGGGGCATTGGAAGACTGGCCGCCGCCCGCCTACCCCCGCGGGATATGGGCGGGGACGTGGCGGGCGGCGGGTCCCGGGGGTGCGGGAGGGTTGGGCCCCGGGATGGCTTCCGGCGGCGCCTGGACTCGCTGCCGGAAGGCTCGCCGGCGGAGCCCGTCGTGGCAGGCTCGCCGCGACAAGCCGCGCTAGCGGAAGGTGATCGCGTTCACCGCGGACTTGAGCTTCGAGATGATCACCTCGGCCAGCTCGGTTCCCTGGGCGCCGTTGAAGCCCTTCATCGCGGCGACCATGCCGACCATCAGCAGGCTGACGAGCAGGATCAGGCCGACGTACTCGACCGTTCCCTGCCCGCGCTCACCGGTGGGGGTTCCGAGGCGGCGCTCACCGCGGGGGCGCTCGGCGAGGACGACGATCTCGCTGTAGGCGCGCAGGAAGCGGGCGTAGAGGCGGGCGAACAGGGCTTGCATCGGGGCTCTCCTTGATCGGGTTTCGGATCGAGGGCGATGCTGGCCCCCGGGGGATCACCGATCCAGACCCGGGATTGCCAGGAGCGCCGCGGGAGCGTGTCGAAACAGCGTCGGCGGACCCGGGTCGCTGCGACGACGCCGCCGATCTTTCGTAGAGTCCGACGCGGGATGGTTAGGAGACGTTTCGGGATCTTCAGGCGGGACGAGGGCGAACCGGAAGATCTGACCGGCTCGACCGAGGAGCAGGCCGAGCGGGTCGAGGGATCGGAGCCGCCGCCGGGGCCCGGGCAGGAGGCGGCGGCCGGCGCCTCGGAGCCAGCGCCCGCCGCCTCCGACGCGGCCGAGGACTTCGCGCCGCCGACCGGCGCGGGCCCCGCCGGCAATCCTCCGCAAACCGACGAGTGGCAGGCGCCGACCGGGGGCGAGACCCAGGCCACCGAGCCGGACCAGCCGCAGGCCCGCGGACCTGACGAGACCGCGGTTCAGCCGCAGGCGCCCGCGGCCGAGCCGGCGAGCTCGGAGAGCTGGGGCCCACCGGCGCCGACCGCCGCCCCGGCCGATGCCCCGGCCGGCGCCGCCCCCAAGGCCCCGACCGGCAGCGCCGAGCCCGCCGCGCCCGCAGACGACACTGCCGAGCGCATCCGGATCGCCGCCGAGACCGCGGCCCAGCTCGCCGAGCAGCGGGCCATGGACGAGATCCTGGCGCTGGAGGAGGACCTCGAGCGGGAGAAGCAGCAGGCCGCCGAGGCGCGGGACGCGACCGAGGCGCGGCTGGCGGAGGCCGAGAGCCGCGCGGCCGAGGCCGAGCGGCGCGCGAGCGAGAGCGAGGAGCGGGCCAGGGCCGCGGCGGCGAAGCCCGACGGCGCCCCGCAGGCGTCGCCGGTCGCCGGCGAGGAGCCCCCCGCAGTGGCCGAGGACCGCGCCCGCGCCGCCGCCGCCGGCTGGCTGCGCGATCAGGTCAAGCAGATGCGCAAGGACGCCGACGCCCAGGTCAGGGACGCCGAGAAGGCCCACCGCGAGAACGAGAAGCGGCTGCAGGACGAGCGCGACCAGCTCGCCGGCGAGCGCGACGCCGCGCAGGCCGAGGCGGAGAAGGTCCGCGCCGAGATCGAGCGCGTGCGCGCCGAGGCTCCACAACCTGCGGACGCCGAGGCCCTCGCCGCCGCCAAGGCGGAGGCAGAGAGCGCCCGTGCGGAGGCCGAGCAGGCAAGGCAGCAGGCAGAGGCGCCCACCCCCGCGATCGACTCGAACGGCGAGGCCGTCCAGCAGGCGCTCGGCCAGCTCCAGGACGCCGAGGCCCGCGCGACCGAGGCCAAGCGAGCCCAGGCGGAGGCCGAACGCCGCGCCCGCGAGGAGGCAGAGCGCCGGGTCGAGACCGAGACCGCCGACCTGCGCCGGGAGCTCGAGGCGCTGCGCGGCCAGGTCGAGGAGCGCGTGCGTGAGGCCGCCGAGTCCGCCCAGCGCGAGGCCGAGGAGGCCGCGGCCGCAGAAGCCGAGCGCCGCGCCAGCGAGGCGACCGAGGCCGCCCGCCGTGAGGTCGAGGAGCTGGCGCTGCAGTCCGCGGAGACCACCCGCCGCGAGATCGAGGCCCGCGCCCAGACCGACGCCGACGAGCGGGCCCGGGTCGAGGTCGAGCGGGTCCGCTCCGAGTCCGCGGTGCTGACCAAGCGCGAGGTCGAGGCCGCGCGCAAGGCGGCCGAGGAGCGCTTCGCCGCCCAGTTCAAGCTGCGCGAGGCCGAGCTCGACCAGGAGCGCGAGGAGAAGACGCGCCTGATCGAGAGCTCGGACCGGAGGCTGAAGGAGATCGAGGAGCGGGCGGTCGCCGCCGCCGACCGGGTCGCCGCCGCCGAGCAGGCGCTCGCCGAGGAGGCCGAGCGCGTGCGCGAGGCGGCCGAGGGCCGGATCGCCCAGGAGACCGAGCGCGCCCGGGAGCAGGCGAACGAGGCCGCCGACGCCCGCGTACGCGACCGGGAGCGCGAGCTCGAGCAGGCGAAGGCCTCGACCGAGCAGGCCGAGCAGGACGCCCAGCGCACCGCCGCCGAGGCCCAGGAGCGCGCCCGGGCGGAGGCCGAAAGCGCCCGCGCCGACGCGCAGCGGCGGCTGGAGGAGTCACTCGACCAGGCGCGCTCGGAGACCGAGGACCGGGTGCGCGCCGAGGAGCAGCGCAAGCACGGCGCCGAGCTCGAGGCCCTGCGCGAGCAGGCCGAGCGCGAGCGCGAGAGCGCGGTTGCCGAGGCGGTCGCCGCGGCCAAGGGCGAGGCCGAGCAGCGGATCGCGGCGCTCAGCTCCGACCTGGCGAGCGAGCGCAGCGAGAAGTCGAAGGCGCTGGCAGACGCCGAGCGCCGGGTCCAGGAGGCGACCGAGCACGGGCGCGCGGCCGAGGACTCGGCGGCGCGAGCGGCGCTCGAGGCGCGCGCCGCCGCCTCGGGCTGGCTGCGCGAGCAGACGCAGACGTTCCGCGAGGAGGGCGAGCGGAGCGGAAAGGCGCAGGTCCGCGAGGCGGTCGCCGAGGCCCAGCGCGAGGCCGAGGCGGCGAGCGCCCAGCGCCTGGCCGCGCAGGCCGAGAAGCTGCAGAAGGAGGCCCGGGCGCAGACGGCGCGCGAGGTCAACGAGGCGCGCCGCGCGGCCGAGGAGGAGGCGAAGGTGCAGCTGCGCGCCCGCGAGGACGAGCTCGCACGCGAGCACGCCGCGGTCGAGGAGGAGCTCGCCGCAACCCACCGCGAGCTCGAGGATGCGCGGGCCCGCGCGGCCACCGCGGAGCGACTCGCCGCCGAGGCCGGGGTCGCCACACGGGTCGAGCTCGAGCGCGGCCGCGAACAGCGCTTCCAGGAGATCGAGGGCAAGATCGGCGACGTCTCCGAGCGCGCCCGCGGGGCCGCCGGCCGCGTCCAGCCCGGCGCCGACCAGCCGGCGCCCTCCGCCCCGCCGCCCACGCCCGCCACTCCGGCGGCGCCCGAGCCGCCCTCGGCGATGCCGGCGCCGGCCGAGCAGGCTCCGGCCGCCGAGAAGGAGGGGGTCGCAGCACGGATGCGCAGGGCGTGGCAGGAGCGGATCGAGGCACGCCGCACCCACCGGGCCACGCGCGAGGCCGAGGCGGCCGAGGCCCATGCGGGAGAGGTCGAGGAGGCCGAGGGCGCATCGATCGCAGAGCTCGCTGCCGAGGCCGAGCAGCTCGCCGAGGAGGCGAAGGGCCCCGACACCGCCGAGCACGCCGCGGCTGCGGCCGACGCCGAGCGCGCGGCTGCGGGCGGGCCCGAGCCGCCGGACTGGGTGGCCGAGGAGCCCGCCGAGGGAGAGGCCGTTTCCGAGCCGCCGCCCGCCGCAGAGGCGGAGCGCGAGGGGGCCCCCGAGCCCGAGCTGGAGCCCGCGCCCGAGCCGGTGACGGAGCCCGGCGCGGAGCCGGGCGAGCCCGAGCCCGAGCCCGAGTCCCCCGAGGAACAGGAGGAGGTCGAGGAGGAGCTCGAGCCCGAGGAGGAGCTCGAGCCCGAGGAGGCGCCGGAGCCCGCGGAGGTGCCCGAGGGTGCGGTCAGCCTCTCAGCTGCCGACTTCGACGACCTGCGCGGACTGGGCATGTCGGTGACCCAGGCAAAGCGGGTGCTGCGCTACCGCGACGAGACCGGCTTTGCCTCGATCGACGACCTCGACCAGGTCCCGGGCTTCCCCAAGTCGTTCCTGGGCGACCTCAAGCAGCGGCTGGTCCCCTAGATGAGCCGCCGCCCCCCTTAACGAAACCGAAAGGCGGGCGCGGGAGAATCGAGCGGTGAGCGCCGCCGAGGCCAAGGTGCTGGTCGTCGACGACGACCCGATCGTCCGCGACGTGCTCGCCCGCTACCTGAGCCGGGAGGGATTCGCGGTGACCTGCGCCGGCGACGGCCCGACCGCGCTCGACGCCTGCGCGGCGGCGGCGCCCGACCTGATCGTGCTCGACCTGATGCTGCCGCGGATCGACGGGCTCGAGGTGTTCAGGCGGCTGCGCGAGCGCGAGTCGGCGCCCGCGGTGATCATGCTCACCGCCCGCGGCCAGGAGACCGACCGGATAGTGGGGCTCGAGTCCGGCGCCGACGACTACGTCGCCAAGCCGTTCTCACCGCGCGAGATGGTCGCCCGCTGCCGCGCGGTGCTGCGGCGCGCCCGCGCCGTCACGCCGGCGGCCGAGCGCCCCGAGCCCCTGGTCTTCGACGGGCTGCGGATCGACCCCGGCGCCCACGAGGTGAGCGTCGATGGGAGCGCGATCTCGCTGACCCCGAAGGAGTTCGAGCTGCTGCACTTCTTCGCCCGCAACCCGCGGATCGCGTTCAGCCGCCTCCAGCTCCTCGACGAGCTCTGGGACGTCGCCTACGACGGCGACCCCTCGACCGTCACCGTCCACATCCGCAGGCTGCGGGAGAAGATCGAAGGCGATCCCTCGCACCCCCGGCGCCTGGTCACGGTCTGGGGTGCGGGCTACCGGTTCGAGCCGTGAGCCGCGTCCCCCCGCTGCTGCTCGCGGGCCTCGCGGCCGTGCTCGGGGCGCTGGTGACGCTCGCGATCGCCCTCGCCGCCCTGGACCCGACCGATGTCGAGCACCTGCTCGTCCCGCTGGCGGTTGCGGTCGCCCTCACGGTCGCGGTCACGGCGATCGCCACCCGCACGCTGGGCGGGGCCTCGCTGCGTCTGCGCTTCGTCGCGATCGCCGCCTTCGCGACCCTGATCGGGCTGGTCAACCTGGGCGTGCTGGCCGCGCTGATGGCGGTGAGCGACAAGGACGCGACGATGCTCGCGATCCTGCTCGCGTACGCGCTCGCTGCCGCCGTCGGCGCGGCGCTTGCGGTCGCCCGCGCCTCGACGGCGGCCGTCGAGCGGCTCTCGGCGACCGCGCGGGGGATGGCGGAGGGCGACCTCGAGGCTCGCGCCGGCTCGGTGGGCGGTGGCGCCGAGCTCGACGCGCTGGCGTCGACCCTCGACGATATGGCGGCGCGGCTGGGCGCCTCGCTCGAGCGCGAGCGCGCGATCGAGGCTCAGCGCCGTGACCTGATCGTCGCCGTCTCGCACGATCTGCGAACCCCGCTCGCCGACCTGCGGGCGATGACCGAGGCGATCGCCGACCGGGTGGTCGACGACCCGGACACGATCCGGCGCTACAGCGCCCGGATCGCCGACTCGGTCGATTCGCTGGCGGCCATGGTCGACGACCTGTTCGAGTTCGTCCAGCTCGACGCCGGCGCGATCGAGGCCGAGCGCGAGCGGGCGCGAGTCGAGCAGGTGGTGCGCTCGGCGGTCTCCGCCTGCGACGCGCAGGCGTCCGAGAAGGGCCTGATGGTGCGAACCGAGCTCGGCGACGCCGGCGATCTCGCCTGCTCACCCCGACTCACGCGCGTGGTCCACAACCTGCTCCAGAACGCGATCCGCCACACCCCCGCCGACGGCACCGTCCTCGTCGCCGCCCGCCGCGACGAGAACGGGCTCGAGCTCGCGGTCGAGGACTCGGGCGAGGGCATCGACCCTGCACATGCCGAGCGCGTGTTCGAGCCGTTCTGGCGCGGCGACGCGGCGCGCTCGGGCGAGGGCTCGGGACTCGGGCTGGCGCTGGCGAAGCGGATCGTCGATGCGCTCGGCGGCAGGATCACGGTCGAGTCCGAGCCCGCCCGTGGCTCGCGCTTCGCCGTCCTGCTTCCCCGCGGCCCGTAGGCCCGCAGTGATGGGCCGCGCTCGCGTCGGGCTCGCCGTCGCCGCAGCGCTCGCGCTCGCGGCCGGCGCGTGCGGAGGCGGCGAATCCGACGAGCCCGAGGCGCGGGCCGGCGCCGGGACGAGCGCCGACGGAGGCTCGTTCGCGGCCGCTCCGGAGGCCCCCGGCGGCCCGCTCGCGCCCGAGGTCGCCTCCGCGCTCGACGAGCTGCTCGGCTCCGCGACCGAGGGGGTCTTCGACCGCGAGGCGCTCGACGCCGTCGCGCGCTCCGGCGACGCCCGGCTCGCCTGGCTGGTCTCCGACCTGCTGCGGTTCATCTCCGGCGGCGACGAGCAGGACGCCCTGGTCTCGGCGTTCGCCGAGCTCAGCGAGGTCGACCTCGGGGACGACCCGCGATTCGCCCAGGACCCCTGGCGCACGATCACCGACCACCTGATCGCCTGGGACCTGCCCGCGCCGCCCGGCTATCGCGAGCGCAAGGCCGAGCTCTTCCTCGAGATCGAGCCCAAGTGGGCCCCGTTCTTCGCCGACTCGGACTCCGAGATCGACTGGCGGCTGGTCTCCTGGGGCGGGGTGCTGATCGACGACCGCCCCGAGGGCGATCCCGACCCCTGTCCGCGCAGCTGCATCCCCGCGCTCGACGACCCGCCGCTGACGCCCGCATCGGAGGGAGAGTGGTACCCGGACGAGCGCACGGTGTTCGGCGTCGCCGTCGGCGGCGAGGCGGTCGCCCTGCCGAAGAACATCATGGAGGTCCACGAGATGGTCAACCTGACCATCGGCGGACGCCGGCTGGGGATCCCCTACTGCACCCTCTGCGGCTCCGCCCAGGCCTACCTCCTCGACTCCGTCCCGGCGGGCGTCGAGCGGCCGGTCCTGCGCACGTCGGGCCTGCTCTCGCGGTCGAACAAGGTCATGTACGACCTCAACTCGCAATCGGTCCTCGACACGTTCACCGGGCGGGCGCTCTCGGGGCCGCTCGCCGACGCCGGGGTGACGCTGGAGCAGACAGGCGTCGTCGCCAGCACCTGGAGGGAGTGGAGGCGCGCCCACCCCGAGACCGAGATCGTGGCCGAGGACGGCGGGATCGGCCGCGAGTACCCCGTCGATCCGCTCGGAGGGCGAGACGACGAGGGGCCGATCTTCCCGGTCGGCGACGTCGACCCCCGGCTTCCCGTGCAGGAGAACGTCGTCGGGGCGATCGCGCCGGGCGGCACGCCGGTGGCCTTCCCGGTCGCCGAGGCGGTCGCCGCCGTTCGCGAGGGAGAGCGGGTGGCCGCCGAAGGGGTGGAGGCGGTCGCCGACGGCGACGGACTGCGAATGCGAACGGCCGGCGGACGGGAGCTTCCGTCCCACCAGGCGTTCTGGTTCGCCTGGAGCCAGTTCCACCCCGATACCGCGCTCTGGAGGCCTGCCCCCTAACGCCATCGCGTCCCGTGGTGGGCCGAGTTGTGCGGAACTATCCGGTTGCACGTCGCCCGGTGGCGGGCGACTCAGACCGGCCAGCGCTCGCGCACCCGGCTCAGGTGCGGCTCGGCCGCGGCGGCGGCGGCCGCGCGCGGCTCGCGGTCTCCGTC
>JBOGZD010000091.1:0-11441 GCA_050697155.1 Solirubrobacterales bacterium
GAGCCGCGGCGGCCTGCCCGGCGCCCTGCGGGCGCGGGCGTGCCGGGGCGGCCGCGGCGCCGTTCGCCAGCTGCGGGTTGAGCGCCGGGCGGATCAGCATCTGGCGGGCGATCTCGACCGCGTCGGCGTTGTTGTTGGCGAGCTTGATCTTGCCCTCGAGCGGGGCGATCGCCTGGTCGAGCCCCTGGCGCAGCCGGTCGTAGGCCGGCCAGCCCTCCTGCCGCTCGCCGTAGCGCGCCCAGGCGACCTTCCAGTCGCGCGCGAACGAGCTCAGCGCCGCGCGGAAGCTCTCGGCCTCGGGATCGCCGTTTCCGCCCATGTCATCGAGCAGCGAGCGCAGCATCACCTGCTGCTCCCAGGGGCCCATCACCAACGGATAGTTGGAGCGCTCGGTCCCGAGCTTCACCTCGGCGCCGGGCTCATAGGGCACGTGACGAGGCTCGGCGGGCGTGTGGCCGTTCTCTGCAAACGGCCACTCGCCCCGCTCGACCAGGCTCCAAAACGCCGCCGAGCCGACCGTGTCGCCGACCAGGTGGATGCGCCGGTCGCCGGTCGGGTTGAGCACGTTGTGGAGCTTCCAGGCGTCGAAGATCCAGGCCTCGCCGGCGGGCATGTGGACCGACTTCTCGTTGCAGATGAACTCGATCACCGGGCTGGTGGTGATCGGGACGTGGATCCTGACCCGGTCTGCCCAGTAGTAGTTGGTGTCGACGTGCAGGGTGGCCTCTGACTTTCCCTCCAGGCGCATCAGCCGCGAGCGCCCGAAGACGGTGGAAAAGGAGGCCAGCACCTGGCGCAGGTACTCGCAGCGCTCCAGGTGCGGGGTGGGAAGCATGGTCCCCGCGACCCCGTCGTCCATCGGGTTGCCGTTAAGCGCGATCAGCGGCAGGGCGGAGTTCCCGGGGTGTCCCTGGGGGTGGGGGCGCCAGTCGGACTCCGGGATCGCGGAGACCTCGGCGACCATGCGCTCGACGTCGAAGGTCAGCGGCAGCTTGATGAACTCGGTGTCGAGCTTCACGCTCTCTCCCCGTGACTCGGTTCCCCGGCGCCGGGTAGCGTAAAGCAGCCGCGGGGGAGGGTGCAAGGCCGGGCTCTCCGGAGTGTCTCGTCGCGTGCCTGCCGGCGTCCGATCGATGCCCGCCCCTTGACACCGTCCCGTCGGTGCGTATAGGGTCGGCACAGCAGGTCAACCAGAGAGGGAGGACGACGGTGTCGCAACGGCAGATTCGCAGGGCCCGGGAGCGCGCGAACGAGCGGGGGGCCAAGCGCGAGCGGCGCATCGGGACGAAGACCAAGCTCGCGGCGGGCGCCGGCGCGGCGCTCGGCGCCACCGTGCTGTTCGCCCCCGCGGCCGAGGCGGCCACGTTCACGGTCACCACCCTCGACGACGACGACGACGGCACCTGCGACGCCGACTGCACCCTGCGTGAGGCCATCTACGAGGCCAACGACACGGTGGCCGCCGACGTGATCACCTTCGCCTCGGGGCTCTCCGGCGAGATGGCGATCGACACGGCCAACTACGGCGCCCTCTACGTCGGCAACGGCGAGGTCGATATCCAGGGCCCCGGGGCCGACGTGATCACGGTCTCGGGCGAGGACGACACCCGGGTGTTCAAGATCTTCGGCTTCGACGCGCCGGGCACCGACGTGTCGATCTCCGGGCTCACGATCGCCAACGGGAGCGCCGGCGGCGGCTTCGTAGATCCCGCCGGCGGCGGGATCTACAACGGCGGGTTCGTCGTCCCCGGGTTGTACCTCTTTCCCGGCGATCTCACGGTCGCAAACTCGGTGGTCCGGGACAACTACGCCGACGACGGCGGTGGCGGGATCATCTCCAACGCCAGCTACTACAGCGGCGGGTCGCCCAACGACGGCTACGGCGGCGACCTGACGCTCACCGGGACCACGGTCGCGAACAACGAGGCCGACAGCTCCGGCGGCGGGGTCCGGACGGAGGCCTACGAGAGCGACAGCCCCTTGACGATCAGCGGCTCGACGCTCACCGGCAACTACGCGGATGGCCGCGGTGGGGCCCTCTACGCCTACGGCAACGGGAGCGTCGCGATCACGACCTCCGCCTTCACCGACAACGAGGCCGACAACGACGGCGGCGGCGCCGGGATCCTCGATACGGACTCGGTCGCGGTCGCCGACAGCGTGTTCAACGGCAACTACGCCGACGGCGGCGGCGGCGGCCTCTACCTCTTCAGCCTCGACGGCGGCGCCACCGTCACCCGCTCCACGTTCTCCGGCAACAGCTCGGCCGCCGACGGCGGCGGGGTCTTCGTCGGCGGCGCCGAAGGCGACATCGTGATCGAGAGCTCGACGATCTCGGGCAACTCCTCGACGGGCGACGGCGGCGGCGCGAAGCTCTACTTCGCCGACGACGTCACGATCCGCGACACGGCCTTCACCGACAACGAGGCGACCGAGGGCTACGGCGGCGGGCTGACCCTCTACGACAACGAGAACGAGACGATCGAGGGTTCGACCTTCTCCGGCAACAGCTCGGCCTACGACGGCGGCGGCGCGGTGCTCTGGGGGACCGAGGGCGACGTGGTGGTCCAGAACTCGACCTTCTCCGGCAACACCGCCGGCACCTCGACCGAGGACGGCCCCTACAACGGCGGCGGCCTCTACAGCTACAACCGCGCCAACGACCCCGATCCCGACGAGGACACCGAGCGCACGATCCGCAACTCGACGATCGTCGGAAACACGGCCGACACCGGCGGCGGGGTCGCCGCATTCCTCTTCTCCGAGGAGGACACCGAGGACGTGCTCGCGCTCAGCAGCACGATCGTCGCCAACAACTCCCCGGCCGACCTGTCGGCGAACGAGCACGCGGGCTCGGACCCGCCGACCGGCACCTTCGCCTCCGGGTTCAGCCTGATCGGCAATCCGGGCGGGGTCCCGAACGCAGAGAGCCCTGCCGGCTCGAACATCCTCGGCGTCGACCCCCAGCTCGGCCCGCTGGCCAGCAACGGCGGTCCGACCCAGACGCATCTGCCGGCGCAGACCAGCCCGGCGATCGACCAGGGGATCGCAAACGGGCTCGCCGCCGACCAGCGCGGCTTGGCGAGGACCCAGGACCTCTCGGCGATCGCCAACAACCCCGCCGGAGGCGACGGCACCGACATCGGCTCGGTGGAGG
Source organism: Solirubrobacterales bacterium (assembly GCA_050697155.1). Lineage (GTDB taxonomy): Bacteria > Actinomycetota > Thermoleophilia > Solirubrobacterales > 70-9 > JBOGZD01. The sequence continues at coordinate 3,158 of JBOGZD010000091.1, forward strand.
TCGCGGGCGCCGACTGCAAGGGCCAGGTGGTGCCGAAGATCGACGGCACGCCCGGCGACGACACCCTCACCGGCACCGCGGGCCCAGACGCGATCTTCGGCCTCGCCGGAAACGACACCCTGAACGGCCTCGGCGGCGCCGACTGCCTAAACGGAGACGCGGGCAACGACCGCCTGAACGGCGGCGGCGGAGCCGACCTGCTCTCGGGCGGCGCGGGCAAGGACAGGCTCAAGGGCCAGGGCGGAAAGGACACCCTGCGCGGCGGCCCCGGCAAGGACAACCTCAAGGGCGGCGGCGGCAAGGACAAGCTGCGCGGCGGCCCCGGCAAGGACAAGCTAAACGGCGGCCCCGGCAAGGACAACCTCAAGGGCGGCCCCGGCAAGGACAAGCTGCGCGGCGGGCCGGGCAAGGACAAGATCAAGGGCAACGGCGGCAACGACCGCATCAACGCCGTCGACGGCAAGCGCGACAAGGTCAACTGCGGCGGCGGCAAGAAGGACAAGGCGGTCGTCGACGCCAAGGACAAGGTCTCCGCCAACTGCGAGAAGGTGATCGTCAAGGGTTAGGCGGCCCGCGAGATCGACGTTGACCGCGATATTCGCGGCTAACGTCGCACTCGGCGCCTAGCGGCCCGCGAGCTGCGGGTTGAGCGCCGGGCGGATCAGCATCTGGCGGGCGATCTCGACCGCGTCGGTGTTGTTCTCGGCCAGCTTGATCTTGCCCTCGTAGGGAGCGATCGCCTGGTCGAGCCCCTGGCGCAGCCGGTCGTAGGCCGGCCAGCCCTCCTCGGCGCGGCCGTATCGCGCCCACGCCACCCGCCAGTCCTGGTGGAAGCGGTGGATCGCCTCGGTGAACGCCTCGTTGGCCTCCCGAGCGCCGTTCTCGGGCAGGTCGTCGAGCAGGGACTGGGAGAGCAGCTGCTGCTCCCAGGGATCCATCACCAGCGGATAGTTCGAGCGCTCGGTCTCGAGCTCGACCTGGGCGCCGGGCTGATGGGCGACGTGGCGGGGCTCGGCGGGCTGGCGCCCGTCGTCTGCAAACGGCCACTCGCCCCGCTCGACCAGGCTCCAAAACGCCGCCGAGCCGACCGTGTCGCCGACCAGGTGAACGCGCCGGTCGCCGGTCGGGTTGAGCACGTTGTGAAGGCGCCAGGCGTCGAAGATCCAGGCCTCGCCGGCGGCCATGTGGACCGACCTCTCGTTGCAGATGAACTCGATCACCGGGCTGGTGGTGATCGGGACGTGGATCCTGACCCGGTCTGCCCAGTAGTAGTTGGTGTCGACGTGCAGGGTCGCCTCTGACTTTCCCTCCAGGCGCATAAGGCGCGAGCGCCCAAACACGGTCTCAAAGGAGGCCAGCACCTGGCGCAGGTACTCGCAGCGCTCCAGGTGCGGGGTGGGAAGCATGGTCCCGGCGACCCCGTCGTCGGTCGGGTTGCCGTTAAGCGCGATCAGCGGCAGGGCGGAGTTTCCGGGGTGGCCCTGGGGGTGGGGGCGCCAGTCGGACTCCGGGATCGCCTCGACCTCGGAGCGCATCCGCTCGACGTCGAAGGTAAGCGGCAGCTTGATGAACTCGGTGTCGAGCTTCACTCCCCGTCTCTCCGTGTGGTGTCTCCCAGTGCGGCTCTCATCCCCGGCGCGGGCATAGCGTAGAGCACCTTGACAAGGGTCCGCGGGTGGGTATAGGGTCGGCTCAACAACTTCGAGAGGGAGGTCACAAGGTGTCGGAACGGCAGATTCGCAGGGCACGTACGCGCGAGATCGAGCGGGGCAGGCGTGGGCTGGGGGCCAAGACCAAGCTCGCGGCGGGCGCCGGCGCGGCGCTCGGCGCCACCGTGCTGTTCGCCCCCGCGGCCGAGGCGGCCACGTTCACGGTCACCACCCTCGACGACGACGACGACGGCACCTGCGACGCCGACTGCACCCTGCGTGAGGCCATCTACGAGGCCAACGACACGGTGGCCGCCGACGTGATCACCTTCGCCTCGGGGCTCTCCGGCGAGATGGCGATCGACACGGCCAACTACGGCGCCCTCTACGTCGGCAACGGCGAGGTCGATATCCAGGGCCCCGGGGCCGACGTGATCACGGTCTCGGGCGAGGACGACACCCGGGTGTTCAAGATCTTCGGCTTCGACGCGCCGGGCACCGACGTGTCGATCTCCGGGCTCACGATCGCCAACGGGAGCGCCGGCGGCGGCTTCGTAGATCCCGCCGGCGGCGGGATCTACAACGGCGGGTTCGTCGTCCCCGGGTTGTACCTCTTTCCCGGCGATCTCACGGTCGCAAACTCGGTGGTCCGGGACAACTACGCCGACGACGGCGGTGGCGGGATCATCTCCAACGCCAGCTACTACAGCGGCGGGTCGCCCAACGACGGCTACGGCGGCGACCTGACGCTCACCGGGACCACGGTCGCGAACAACGAGGCCGACAGCTCCGGCGGCGGGGTCCGGACGGAGGCCTACGAGAGCGACAGCCCCTTGACGATCAGCGGCTCGACGCTCACCGGCAACTACGCGGATGGCCGCGGTGGGGCCCTCTACGCCTACGGCAACGGGAGCGTCGCGATCACGACCTCCGCCTTCACCGACAACGAGGCCGACAACGACGGCGGCGGCGCCGGGATCCTCGATACGGACTCGGTCGCGGTCGCCGACAGCGTGTTCAACGGCAACTACGCCGACGGCGGCGGCGGCGGCCTCTACCTCTTCAGCCTCGACGGCGGCGCCACCGTCACCCGCTCCACGTTCTCCGGCAACAGCTCGGCCGCCGACGGCGGCGGGGTCTTCGTCGGCGGCGCCGAAGGCGACATCGTGATCGAGAGCTCGACGATCTCGGGCAACTCCTCGACGGGCGACGGCGGCGGCGCGAAGCTCTACTTCGCCGACGACGTCACGATCCGCGACACGGCCTTCACCGACAACGAGGCGACCGAGGGCTACGGCGGCGGGCTGACCCTCTACGACAACGAGAACGAGACGATCGAGGGTTCGACCTTCTCCGGCAACAGCTCGGCCTACGACGGCGGCGGCGCGGTGCTCTGGGGGACCGAGGGCGACGTGGTGGTCCAGAACTCGACCTTCTCCGGCAACACCGCCGGCACCTCGACCGAGGACGGCCCCTACAACGGCGGCGGCCTCTACAGCTACAACCGCGCCAACGACCCCGATCCCGACGAGGACACCGAGCGCACGATCCGCAACTCGACGATCGTCGGAAACACGGCCGACACCGGCGGCGGGGTCGCCGCATTCCTCTTCTCCGAGGAGGACACCGAGGACGTGCTCGCGCTCAGCAGCACGATCGTCGCCAACAACTCCCCGGCCGACCTGTCGGCGAACGAGCACGCGGGCTCGGACCCGCCGACCGGCACCTTCGCCTCCGGGTTCAGCCTGATCGGCAATCCGGGCGGGGTCCCGAACGCAGAGAGCCCTGCCGGCTCGAACATCCTCGGCGTCGACCCCCAGCTCGGCCCGCTGGCCAGCAACGGCGGTCCGACCCAGACGCATCTGCCGGCGCAGACCAGCCCGGCGATCGACCAGGGGATCGCAAACGGGCTCGCCGCCGACCAGCGCGGCTTGGCGAGGACCCAGGACCTCTCGGCGATCGCCAACAACCCCGCCGGAGGCGACGGCACCGACATCGGCTCGGTGGAGGTCGCGGGCGCCGACTGCAAGGGCCAGGTGGTGCCGAAGATCGACGGCACGCCCGGCGACGACACCCTCACCGGCACCGCGGGCCCAGACGCGATCTTCGGCCTCGCCGGAAACGACACCCTGAACGGCCTCGGCGGCGCCGACTGCCTAAACGGAGACGCGGGCAACGACCGCCTGAACGGCGGCGGCGGAGCCGACCTGCTCTCGGGCGGCGCGGGCAAGGACAGGCTCAAGGGCCAGGGCGGAAAGGACACCCTGCGCGGCGGCCCCGGCAAGGACAACCTCAAGGGCGGCGGCGGCAAGGACAAGCTGCGCGGCGGCCCCGGCAAGGACAAGCTAAACGGCGGCCCCGGCAAGGACAACCTCAAGGGCGGCCCCGGCAAGGACAAGCTTCGCGGCGGGCCCGGCAAGGACAAGATCAAGGGCAACGGCGGCAACGACCGCATCAACGCCGTCGACGGCAAGCGCGACAAGGTCAACTGCGGCGGCGGCAACAAGGACAAGGCGATCGTCGACGCCAAGGACAAGGTCTCGAACAACTGCGAGAAGGTGATCGTCAAGGGTTAGTCCCCGTCGACACCACATCGCTCGCGAGCACCCGCTTTCGGCGGGCCCTGCGTTGTGGGACGCGAAGCGGGCCCCCAGGCGCATCGTCTACCCTGCGACCTCCGTTGCCGGGACGCGAGCATTGAGGGAAGGAGCAACCAGGAGATGGATTTAGGCGGGGAAGGCGCTCGTGGTCCGGCGCCCAGGCGCCTGGCGTTGGCGCTGGCGGCGGTCGCCGCGATCGGGGCCGTGTGGGTCGGTTGCGGCGGCAGCGACGAAGAGGACGCGAGCACCCAGGCCTCGGTGCCCAGCGAGCCGACCACGACCGCGGCGGCGGATCGGACGGGTGAGCCCGACGCCAAGCGGGCCGCTCGCAAGCCCCGACGCAGAGCGCCGGATCGGCGGCGCGCCCGGCCGTCTCGGGACCTCAGCGAGGAGTCGGCGAGCCTGCGAGAGCAGGTGATCGACGCGATCAGGGACAGTGACGGCGACTTCTCGAAGGTCCGCAAGCGGCTCGAACCGATCCGGGATGAGATCGAGAGGCTCCGAGAGGAGAGCGCGCGCGAGCGAGAGCGCGAACGGCTTCGCGAGCGCCGCCCAGTTCTCCCTGCTCCCGCAACGGGGGGCGAGCGGTAGTCAGACTGATCTTCGTTCCCGGCCCGCTCGGCTCGCTGCCTTAGGCGTAGCCGAGCTCCTCGGCCTCCTCGTCGGCGACCGGACGCTCGCAGGTGGGGCAGTACCAGCCGGCCTCCAGCTCGGTGCCGCAGACGGCATGGGCGGGGGCCTCGCCGCCGCCGCGCACGCTGGCGCCCCAGTGGGCCAGGGCGCGTAGTGCCCCGGCGAGGCTGCGGCCGGCGTCGGTGAGCTCGTAGGTGTAGCGGGGCGGTCGCTCCGAATAGGGGCGGGCGACGACCACCCCCTCCTCCTCGAGCTGGCGCAGCCGAGTCGTGAGCACGTTGGGGGCGATGTCGGCGAGCTCGTCGCGCAGGTCGGCGAAACGACGGGGGCCGTCGAGCAGCGAGGCGATCAACAGCGGCGACCAGCGGTCGCCGACGATCGCGACTGCTTCACGCAGCGATTGGGAGGGCACGGAGGTGCTCATCGGCTCCAATAGTACGGGTTGCTAGTATCGACTTGCAACTCACTAGTCGAGTCCTTCGAGTCTTTCAGAGGAGGCGGACGTGTCGCTAACCGAGATCCAGCAGACCATCGCGACCCTCGCCGATCAGCACCGTCCATCCGTCGTCGGCGTCGGCCGCGGCTGGCGGCTCGCCACCGGCACGGTGATCGCCGAGGGACGCGTGGTGACCAGCGCCCACCGGGTTCGCGGCGACGAGACCACCGTCAGCTTCGCGGGCGATCGCGAGCAGACGGCCCGCCGCCTGGCCACCGATCACGACTTGGGCATCGCGGTGCTCGAGGTCGACACCGGCGACGCGCCGCCGCTCGAGTGGGCCGAGACCTCGCCCGCCCTCGGCACCGCCGTCGTAGCCCTCGCCGACCCCGGCGGCCACGGCCTGCGCGCCTCGCCCGGCTTCGTGACCGCGGGCGATCGGACCTTTCGCGGCCCCCGCGGCCGCAGGATCGAGGGTGCGATCGAGCACACCGCGGCGCTTCCGCGGGGCTCCGCCGGCGGTCCGCTCCTGGACACCGAGGGTCGCTTGGTGGGGGTCAACCTGCTGCGGCTCGAGGGCGGGCTGATCCTGGCGCTCGGGGTCGCGGCGCGCGAGGCGATCGATTCGCTCGGGCGCGGCGAGCGACCGCAACGAGGCTACCTCGGGGTCGCGGTCGCGCCCCCCTACGTCGCCCACAAGCTCCAGCGCGCCCTCGGCCTGCCCGAGCGCGACGGGGTCCTCGTCCGTGCGGTCGAGGAGGGCAGCCCCGCCGACCACGGGGGCCTGGAGCGCGGGGACCTGATCATCACCGTGGGCGGGCGCGAGGTCGACGGGATCGACACCCTGCACGAGGTGGTCGGTACCGCGGCCGGCTCGCTGCCGCTCACCGTCGTCCGCGGGGCCGAGGAGCGCGAGCTGGAGGTGGCGCCGGCAGGGGAGCAGTCGTGAGCGCCGGGTTGCGAGCAGTCCCGATCGTCGGCGGCGGCGCCCCGGCGGAGACTGAGAGCCCCGCCGAGGCGACGCGGGCAGGGCGCAAGGCCGCCAACCGCCTGGAGACCGACGTGCCCACGGACGACGAGGCGCTCGACGCCTACTCGCGCGCCGTGACCGGCGTCGCGGAGCGTCTCTCCCCTTCGGTCGCCAACCTGAGCGTGCTCCGCCGCACGCGCCGCGGGCGGATGCCCGCCGGGGCCGGCAGCGGGGTGGTGCTGACCCCGGACGGCTACATCCTCACCTCCGCCCACGTGGTCGCGGCGCCGATCTCCGAGGGCCGGGCGCGGTTCACCGACGGGCGCGAGCTGCGCTTCACCGTCGCCGGACGCGACCCGCTCTCCGACCTCGCGGTGGTGCGGGCGCACGACGGCGACCTGGAGCCCGCCGACCTCGGCGACGCGGAGTCGCTTCGCGTCGGCCAGCTCGTGGTCGCGATCGGCAACCCGCACGGGCTCGAGGGCTCGGTGACCGCGGGGGTCGTCTCGGCACTCGGCCGGGCGCTGCCGGCCCGCGCCGGGCGGGGCGTGCGGGTGATCGACAACGTGATCCAGACCGACGCGGCGCTAAACCCGGGCAACTCCGGGGGCGCCCTGGCCGACGGCCGGGGGCGGGTGATCGGCGTCAACACCGCGGTCGCCGGGATCGGCCTCGGCCTCGCCGTCCCGATCGGCGACACCACCCGCCGGATCGTCTCGGCGCTGATCTCCGAGGGGCACGTTCGCCGCGCCTACCTCGGCATCGCCGGCGGCCCGCGGCCGCTGCCGCCCCGCGCCCGCGCCGAGACCGGCGCCGAGCGCGGGGTGGAGGTCGTTGAGGTCATCTCCGGCAGCCCCGCCGAGCGCGCCGGGATCCGGCTCGGCGACGTGATCTTCGAGCTCGACGGAGCCCGGACCGAGAGCGCCGCCGACCTCCAGCGCCTGATGGTCGCCGAGCTGATCGGCCGCGAGGCGAAGGCCCGGATCGTCCGCGAGGGCTCCGTTCGCGAGCTGACCGTGGTCCCGGACGAGCTCGACCTGGCCTGACCCGGAGCGCCCAGTGGCGGGTTGGTCAGCCTGACGCTGACCAACTCGCCGCTCGATGGTCCATGGGTGGGGCGTCCGCGCGATCTGCGAACATGTGTTCGTGCGTTGGGACAACCTGAAGAGAGGAGGCAGCACGCAGGGTGCGCTCCCCGGTCTGGGTGACTCCGTGGTTCGCACATTCGACGCGCCGGAGGCGGTCGGGATCCGCTTCCACGAGGTGCAGGCGAAGTCGGCGCTCAACGAGGTGCCGAAGCGCTCTCGAATGCCGTTCCGCTGGACGATCAACCCTTATCGCGGGTGCGCCCACGCGTGCGTCTTACCCCGTCTACTGCTTCGCTCGCCCCACCCACACCCATCTCGACTTCAATGCCCGCGAGGACTTCGAGCGCGAGATCGTGGTCAAGGTGAACCTCCCCGAGCGGCTGCGGGCAGAGCTGGCGCGGCCGTCGTGGGGCGGCGACCACGTCGCGCTCGGGACCAACACCGACCCCTACCAGTGGGCCGAGAGCCGCTACCGGCTCACCGAGGGCGTCTGGGAGGCGATGCGCGACTTCTCCAACCCGTGCTCGGTGCTGACCAAGTCGCCGCTGCTGCTGCGTGACCTGAAGCTGTTCGGCGAGCTGGTCGAGCGCACCGACTTCGCCGCCAACCTCTCGATCCCGACGCTCGACGAGAAGGCGTGGCGGGCGACCGAGCCGCACACCCCGCACCCGCGAAAGCGGATCGACGCGGCGGCCGAGCTGGTCCGCAACGGGATCCCGACCGGGGTCCTGATCGCGCCGCTGATGCCGGGGATCAACGATGACCCGCGCCAGGTCGAGGGGATCCTCGAGCTGCTCGGCGAGGCGGGGGTGGACAGCATCGGCGGGGTCGGCCTGCACCTGCGCGGCGAGGTGCGCGAGATCTGGTTCGACTGGCTGCGCCAATACCGGCCCGACCTTTTGGACGAG
>JBOGZD010000092.1:0-11358 GCA_050697155.1 Solirubrobacterales bacterium
GATCGGCAGCTCGGCGATCTGATCGAGCGCCATCACCGGGTAGTCGAGCGCCGGCCCCTGCTTCGGGCGAACCTCGCGCAGGATCTTCTCGACCGGCCACGGCGGGTCGATGACGATGGTGGCGTAAGTGCCCTCGGGCGGCGGCGGCGGGGCGGCGAGCGAGCGGGTGCGAACGGCCTTGCGAAGCTCGTGCACCGACCAGCCCTCGGCCTCGGCGCGGTCGAGCCGTTCCTCCTGGTCGGGGGGGTCGAGGGCGGCTACTTCGCGGTGGTGGGACCAGGACAGATTTGTGCGACGTCGCACACTTTCAACTTCCTGAGCCACCCACCGGAAGCCGTTGAGCGTGTCGTAGTCGTAGCCCGTCGCCTCGATCGCCTGGGTGTACTTCTCGCCGTAGGCCCGCTCGCCGAAGTTGAGCCAGTCGCCGATCCACCACTGGCAGGCGCGGCCGATTCGTCCGAGGGTCTCGCCCATTCGCTGCCAGTCCTCGAAACTGAGGTCATCGGGCAGCTCAAGCGCCGTTTCGGTGACGCCGCGAAGGGTCAGGTCGGTTCCGGTCATGCCGCAACTCGCTTCATGATCCGCGGGCAGACGAACCCGATCGACTCGCCACGCCTCACGCCTCCTCCTCGGCCCGCTCGCCGCGAAGCCGGGCGGCCAGCACCGAGCGCTGGCGCAGGGTGAGGTCGCGGACTCGGCACTTGCTGCGTCTGACCCCAGCGCCGAGCGCCAGCCTTGCCGCCCGTGCGGGGCCCAGCCGCTGCGGGGCGGTAAGGAACCAGCCCAGGTCCATCCTCGCGAGGCAGTCGGGGATGTCGTTCCGCTCCAGGGCCTCGGCGAGCATCGCCTGCCCCTCGGCCTTGGGGTACTCGCGGACCTCGCGCCGCCAGCGCGCGCCGGCGAGTCGGATCTCGTTCGCGCGCTCGAGCGCGACCAGGTGCTGTGGCTTCGTGGTGGTGCTCATTCGTTCTCCTGGGTAGTGGTTGGGATCCGCCGGTCGGGTCCGTCCATCTCGAACTGCGAGAAGGCGGCCAGCCTGCTCATCAACGACTCGCCGTAGAGCGGGCCGAGCTGGGAGGGGCGCCGGTTGGCGGTCACGAACACCGCCGCCCCCTTGGTGATCCGCCCCTCGACCAGGGCGTAAAGCTGCTCGACCGCCCACTCGGTCGGCTTGACCTTGTCGAGGTCGTCGAGGACCACGTCGGCCGCCGACTGGGCAAGCCGGGCGGTGGCCGCGGCGCCGCCGCCCTCAAAGTCGCGGGTCTTGGCGATATAGGCGGCGACCGAGACCCAGGAGACCGGGGTGCGCTGGAGTCGGCGCCAGCAGGCGGTGGCCGCAAGCCGGGTCTTTCCGGTGCCCACCGGGCCGTAGCAGAAGACCAGCTGGCGCGCCCCGAGCGCCCACTCAGACGCGGCCTGGACGGCCTGCCCGCGGCGCCCCTCGCGCTGCATCTCAGAGAACCCGAGGTCGCAAAGCTCGCCTGGGAGCCCCGAGCGCTGGATCCGATCTGAGAGCAGCCGGCGCGCGGCCTGCTCGCGCTCGGCGCGCTCTGCGTCGGCGGTGCAGGCGGGGCAGGTGACCCCGAGCGCCGCCAGCGCCCGCCCGAAGCGCCCCCCGATCGAGGTCGGGCCGACCTCGGCCGAGAGCCGAAGCTCGGCCCCGCAGCCCCTACAGCGGGTGCTGATCTCAGTTCTCGGGGCGGTCATAGGCCGAATAGGAATCGGTGCCGGTGGCGGCAAGCGGCTGGCGGCGAATCACGTCGGGCTCGCGATCGAGCCAGCGGCGGTAGGCCATCACCGGGTCCTTGAGTCCCCGCCGCGAGCCGTTGCCGTCGACGAAGTAGGCGGCGCAGTTGCGCGCCGCCGGCAGGTGGTCGCGGTGGGGGTAGTCGCGCAGCACCCGGCTGACCGCAGCGGCGGTCGGTCGCTTGGCGCCGGAGTGGGCGGCGGCGAGCTCACAAAGCGCGGCGAGCACCGGGGCTAGGTAGGGGCGAAGCTCGGGGGGAAGCTTTGCCTCGCGCGCGACGGAACGGCTAGGACTCTTACCGTTCCTTTTCTCATCAGTGGTCTTACTATTAAATGAAGAGTGAAGAGTAGGAAGGTCGGCGACCATCGGGTGACCATCAAAGATTTCCCCTTCTGATGCGGGTTCAGGGAGGTATGAGGAAATCCACACATCATCTGCGTATCGTGAGCAAAAGGCGAGGCGCAGCTCATCATCGGTGCACTCAGAGACCGCCGCCGCGGCCGACTTCGCGGTCTGCTCGGTGCGCGGGCTCGCCCACTGGGCCTTGTCGACGACCCAGATGTAGCCGCCGCGGTAGACCACCTTCCCCGCCGCCCCGAGCTCCTCCAAGGCCGTCTTGAGCCGCCGCTCGCTGAGCCCGGTCTCAAGCTCCATGTGCGCCTCGGCGCAGCGAAAGAGGCCGGCGTAGTTGGAGTGATCGGTGAGGATCGCCCACAGCCACAGGTGCCGGGCGTCGGGGCCGAGCGCGAGCCAGTCGGGGTCGCGAAAGATCGCCGTGCGCACGTAGGTGATCCGGCTCACCCGTGCTCCACCACCACGAGCCAGACCAGCATCGAGGCCACAAGCAGGGCGATCAGCGCGAGGCTCACGGGCGCCTCCCGAGCACTCGACGGACCCGAAGGCACCAGTCGACGGCGACCCAGAGCCCGCCCAGGCCGCTGAGAATGAGCAGGCCGAAGAACAGGATCTCCCAGATCACTCCGGCCCCCCGTCGCGGCCGAACTCGTACTCAAAATCGCGGATCGCCTCGGCCACCCGCAGGCGGCGGTCGAGCAGGTCGGCCAGCGCCGCGCGGTGGTTGACCGACGGCGTCACCCGAACCCGGTCGCGCGCCACGCGGATGCGCTGATCGAGCTCTGCCCGCCGCTTCGCCAGCCGCTCCGAGACGGTCACTCGAACACCTCGGGCTCGGTGAGCGCGAGCAGGCAGACCAGGACGACCACGCCAAGGGCTATCGCGGCCAGCGCGATCACCCCGACCGCGCCGCCTCTGAAGCGCGGCGGCGAAACAGGCCGCCACCCGGACACGACGACCAATACCCGCAGGAGCGCTCAGAGCACCACCAGGCGCCGTCGGGGGCGTAGTCCCAGTGGTCGGTCTCAGAGCGCCAGGCGATCTCTGAGGCGGCCCCGAGGATGCGCCCCAGGAAGTCGTCGAGCTGCTCGTCGGTGCGCTCGGTCGGAACCCGCTCGGCGTAGGGCTTTTGCACCCGCACCATCGCGTCGAAGGCAAACCCGCTCGCGGGCTCTGCCCCGGCCGAGTCGGCCTCGGCGCGGCGGGCGGCCAGGTACGCGGTCGCCTGCAGGTCCGCGTCTGCCTTCTCCTGCGACCAGCGCTGCTTGGTCAGCTTGCGGTCGATCACCGTGCCGTCGGCGACCTCGAGGTCGAGGTAGGCGACGAAGACGACCTCCCCGGACTCGCCCTCGATGTCTAGCTCGCCCTCGACGGTGAGCTCGGCCTTTCGCTCGACCGCGATCGGCTTCGGGGTCTCGGGGATCAGGGTGTTGTGGTAGACGCGAAGCGCCCCGGCGCCCGAGTCCTTAAGCGTCGCGGGCCTCTCGCCCTTCCAGTCGACCTCCTCCTCCGCCGTCGCCTGGTCGAACTCGTCGGAGTAGACGTCGAGCACGTCGTCTGCGGAAAGCGGCGCGTCGGTCTCGATCCAGGTGTGGTCGCTAGCGGCCTCGGCCGCGCCCGCGGCCTTGCCGGCAACCATCGGCCCCGAGGGGGGCTCGTAGTGGCGCTCGACGTAGCGCCGGCGCCAGCGCTCGGGGCACTGGCGCAGGGTGCGGATCGAGGACACCGAGAGGCTATCGACGGGCAGGCTCATCGCTCGTCCGCGTCCCAGCCCTCATTCATCAGCTCGTAGGGATCGACATCGGGCTCGATCACCGGCTCGTCGCGATCATCGGGCCACCAGTCGTCGGCGGGGCGCTTGGGGTCGTTCACCACTTGACCGCCTCGCTGATCCCGTAGACGTTGTCCAGCTCTTCGAGCCGCTCTTCGATCAGCCGACGCGCAGGCTCAATCGAGAGCTGGTCGATCGTTCCCAGCGCTTGAGCAGCCTGGCGGCCCGCCCGCAGGGTCAGGTCGTGACCCGTGCGCTTGCCGAGCATCCGGGCCGAAGAGCGGGCCTCCCCGATCGCCTGACTGGCCGTGTCTAGGTCGCTCAGGAGCTCTGCGAGATCCTCGCCGAGGACGACCGCAGCGGTTCGCTCGCGCTGATCGACGCTCACACCGACCCCCCCAGGTAGCGCGCGGCGATCTTCTGTGCGCGGTCGTGGTGCTTTCGGCGCCCGTCTGCGGCGTGATCGCGGATCTCATCGAGCATCGCCCCGGCGCCGGCGCCGTCCTCGCCCAAGACCTCGATCAGCTCCGAGGCCTGGGCGGCGGCCATGCGGTCGAGGTGGGCGGTGCCGGCGACCCACTGCAGGACCGCGGTTGTCTCATCGACGGTGAGCTCGGCCTTGCCGAAGAGCCCGTTGATGTAGCCGCGCTGCTTCGGACTCGCGGCCCGCTCGGTCTGCTGCGGCGCCTTGGCTCGCGCACGGGGGGCCTCGGCCGTTGCCTGCCCGCGCCCGGCGCTTGCGTTGCCGTCGTCGTCCTCCTGATCGGAGATGCCGAGCGCGGAGGCGAGCGCGTAGCGGCGCATGTAGGTGATCGCCGAGCCCTGGCCCTGGGGATCGTTCTTCGGCAGGAACAGCGGGGCGGCGTATTCGAGCCGCTCGCCGGACTCGTGCATGAGGATGGTCACCAGCGTTGGTTGGCCCTGTTCGTCTGAGGAGGGGAACTGCGCAAAGGCGAGCCCGTGCTTGTTGAGCACGGGCCTGACCTTCGCGATCAGGTTTCCCAGCGAGACGAACTTGCTCCGGTAGTGGGGGTTGGTCGCGTCGGGCTTTACCGCCGGCATCTCGATCTGCGCGGCGAGTAGCGCCTTGGTCAGAACACCGTTGCCCTTGGCCTCGCTCATCTCTCCTCCTCGGTCGCCAACAGGAACTCCTGGGCGACGGCGACCGCCGCCCCCAGCTCGATCACGGCCTCCTCCTGGCGCTCTGACGCGCGCCGTGCGGCCTCGCGCAGCGCCGGGTCGTCGGGCCAGCGACTCCAGGTCGCACAGGCGAGCGAAAGCTCTTGCTCGGCGCGGGCGCTGTGGCGGCGCGCGCAGGCGAGGCGTCCCTGGGCGGCGAGCCACAGCCGCTCGTGGGTGTGCGGCCGTGCCGCCGCGATCGGCTGGCGCAGCTCCACCTAGAGCTCCTCCCCGACCACCTGGAACATGCGGGCCTTCTTGTCGCGCCAGACCTCGACCAGGACCGAGTCCTCATAGAAGGTGGCCACGTAGCGGTCGGCGCCTGGCTGCTCGCGGCGGGCGACGGCGAGCGCGTTCTGCCGCCGCGCCTCGCGCCTGCCAGCGCTCTCGCGGACGGCGCGGCGGCGCTGGATCAGGACCGTCACGATGCCCTCCGCTGCTCGGCCGCGCGGCGGCGAAGGCGCTCGCGGCCCTCACAGCGCAGGCGCTCGGCGGGGGGCGTTGCCTCCCAGGCGGCGCGGCGCAAGAGCTCCAACAGCACCCGGATCACTTGGCGATCTCCCGCAGCCGCGTGTCGATCTCGATCAGGACCGCGTACTTGCGCTTGCCGAGCTGGTGCTTTACCTCCGGCGAGAACACCTGCTCGCGCGGCACCCCGCGCAGCAGCCGCTCGACCAACAGCGCCGCCTCGACCATCGCCCACGGCTCTGCGCCGTCTGCGGCGCGCAGCGGCTCGCGTAGCGCGCGGGCGATGGACTTGGCGGCGAGCGCTCCCCGTCCGTTTACCTGGCGGGAGTGAAGGTCTTTGACCAGGCGGTCGGCAAAGCCGCAGATGCGCCGCTCTGCCTCGGCGCCGCGGCGGTGAAGCTCGACCAGCTCCGTGAGCAGCTCCTCCTGGCGCCCTGAGATCGCGCGGCGGTCCATCGCGGGGTCGAGCACGAAGCGGCGCAGGATGGCGCTGGTGACAGCCATCAGTGCCCGTCCCGGTCGCGGTAGGGAAAGTCGCGGGCGTCGTGGGCCTCGAGCGCGACCATCGCGCCGTAGCCGAGCGCCCGCGCCGTGCGCCACGGAACCAGGGCCGCAAGCGCGGAGCCCACCATCGCCGCGAGGCCGTGGTGGCAGCGAAGCCCGAGAACGTAGAGCCGCGGGCCCCGGGGGTGTCGCGAGACCCGGATCATCGGTACTCCGCAAAGAGCTCGCCGACTTTCCGCTCAAGGCATCGGGCGGCCCGTTCGGCGGTAGCCTGCTCGGGCGTTGACCGGCCGACCCTCCACAGCGAGACCGCCTGGCGCGAGACCCCGCAGCAGCGGGCCAGCCAGGAGCCAGTGCGGCCCTCTTCGGTCAGGATCTTGTCGAGGGGGGTTCTGTAGGTCATCGCTCCTGTAGGACCACCCTACACTATCTAGATGTCACTTGTCAAGCCCCTTTCTGACCGCTTTACTACAGGCATGGCTGAGCAGCCCAAAAGTGCCGGGGTGCTGCTGCGCGAGCTGCGGCTCGCGGCGGGGCTAAGTCAGGAGCGCTTTGCCCACGAGCTGTTCAAGCGCTACGGCGGGCCCACCCACGGCTACATCGGATTCATCGAGCGCGGCACCGAGTGGCCCTCGGTGGAGGCGCTCGAGCGCTTCGCCGCGGTGCTCGACACCGAGCCCGACGTCTTTTGGGAGTACAAGCTCGCCCAGGTGCGCGCGCTCTTTGACGAGCGCGAGAACTTCGGCGGCGCGGTCGCGCGGCTTCGGCTGTTCGAGCAGTGGCTTACCACCGCCCCCGGGCGGTCGCTGCCCAGTGACCTAAGCCGCGCGAAGCGCCCGCCGCCGACTAGGCGTCGGCGGGCCGTCGGCGATAGGAAGGGGCCTCGGCGCCGCGGAGGTGGCCGGGGCAGGCGCGGGCGATAGCCTCGAGCCTAGCCGCCGACTCCTCCATCCAGACCGTCAGCGCCACCGGCAGCAGCGGCGCCACTTCCTTCATCCGCTCAGCGAGCTCGATCACTTGCCGGGCCGTTTCCGCGTTCCTCATCTTTACTCCCCGCGAGCCCGCCCCTGCGGGGTTCGACTCTGAGTGGTGGGTTTCTAGTCACCGCGACAGCGTAACCGTTTTCACTACCCCGAATCAAGTAGTTTCTAACCACTTTGCGCGGAGGGCGATTCTCACGGGCGCTAGTCACCCCTCCATCATCGGCGGTCGGCCGCCGCGAGTCAAGGGGCCGGTCGGATGATTCTCGGTCCCCCGATCGGATGATCGTGCCCCCGCGTGTCCGCTGGCGGGCGTAGGATGCCCCCGCTCGGGAGTAGCCGGCCCGGGGAGGCGCTAGTCACATCCCGGGTCGGTGAAACCGGGCCCCTACCCCCCCCAAAGGAAATCCTACCGGAGCCAGACCCTATCGGCGGCGGTTCTCCTCCTCGTAGAGCTCGAGCGCCAGGTCGGCGAGCTTCCACGCCCCGGCCACCTGGGCGGCGGCCTCGACCAGGATGTTCTCGATCTGGCAGACCACCTCGGCGCGCATCCCCCCCGCCTCGGCCTCGAGCACGTTGATCGCGAGCGAGAGCCAGCCGGGGAAGTCCTCGCCCTCCTCGCGCGCCTCGCAGACCAGGTCTGCAAACGAGCGGCTGGCAAAGCCGTTCTCGCCGTACTCCTCGGCTCCCTTGCGAAGCCGCGCCGCCACCGCCTCGAAGTACTCGCGGGTGTCGTCGACCGAGGCGCGGTCGGCGATCCGGGCAAAGTAGAGGCGCTCGATCTCGGCCGAGCGGATCATCGGCTCTGGGCCCGGTCGAAGATGATCTCGGCCGCGCCTACCCCCTGGCGGCGCGCCTCGGCCTCGAGCTCCTCCCAGTCAAGGCGCTCGCGGCGAAGCGGGCGGTCGATGCGCCGGGCCAGGGCCAGGGCCTGGGCAAGCTCCTTTCGCTCGCTCGGCCCCACCGCGGCGCCGCGGCCCGCCAGCACCAGGATCAGCGCCTCGCGCTGGCGCGAGGTCAGCTCGGCCTCGAAGTAGTGGCCGGCCTGGGGCTTGGGGGGGATCATCGGCACCCTGCCGCGGACTATCGGCGCCATCAGCGGTAGACCTCGCCGTTCTCCAGGAGCTTGGCGTCCTCATAGACGGCGACCCGGCGTCGGTAGAGCTCCAGCTTGGCCGCCTCAAGCGCCCCGATGATCTCGGCGTAGGTCTGAAAGCTGGTCCCGCGGGTGGCGCGGTAGTCCTCGACCAGGACGGTGATTTCGTAGGTTAGCTCACCGACCGTCTGCGGCGGCTCGACCGAGAGGGCCTCGCGGCGCTTTCGGCCGATGTAGGGCATCAGGTGAGCAACAGCAGGTTGGCGGTCGCGAGCAAAAGCGCGGCAATGCCGGTGTCGATCCGGCCCCCGGCGAGGTCTGTCAGGCCGAGGCCGGCGAAGCCCCCGAGGGCGGCGATCAGCAGGGCGGTCCTCACCGGCGCTCCGGCAGGTCGTCGGTGCCCAGGCCCTCGGCCTCGAAGGTGTAGAGGGTAAAACAGTGCCAGGCGCTCATGATCAGGTGGTTACAGCCGGTCTCGGGGTCGATCGACTCGCCCCGCTTCCAGGCGTTGAGGTGGCGTTCCATCGCGCCAGCCGACAACCGCCAGCGGTAGCCCCGGCGCCAGTTGTCGTCGTCGTACTTGCGAGCGCCCTTGCCGTAGACGCGGGCGAGCTCTGCGTGGGCGTCCGCCGGGATCAGGTCAAAGCGCTCTAGCTTCTGGCCCTTCTGCCCTCCCGTGTCGGGGTCGGTGACCCGCTCCTCGCCGTCGATCGGCCACAGGTCGGGGTAGCGCAGGATCGGCTTTCCCAGCTCGCGGGCGACGCTGACCTCGAGGTTTGCCCCCCGCGAGCGCTCCCAGCCCCCCAGCACCACCACCGCGTCGACGTCGCAGACCACCTTCAGGTCGCGGGCGAGGAACGCCTGCCACTGCTCGGCGCTGACCGCGTCGGGGTCGATCTCGGCGACGGCGGCGGGGTCGTCGAGCTCGTGCGGGGAGACCACCTCGATCCCGCGCTCGCGAAGGTCGGCCGTCGCCTCGCGAAAGGCGGGGAAGTTGTGCTCGGGGACGCCGCTCATCGGCCCTGAGACGTAGGCCCTCATGCGGCCGCCCGAAGCTCGACCACCTCGCCGCCGCGGGGGTTTTCGAGGTCGATCACCGAGAGGTCGGTCAGCCCCCGCCTCGGGTGGAAGGTGAGCAGCAGCTGCTGGGGTCCCGAGCCCGAGCCAAACGCCTTGAGGCTGTACTCGTCAAGACCCTTGATCGAGCCGTTCATCGCCACCCAGCCGGCCGAGCCCTGGACGAGGTTGGCGATGTGGAAGTGTCCGACCAGGAAGATGTAGATCGACTGGCCCGCCTGGGTGTACTGGTTCTGAAGCGCAGCGGCGCGCCGCTGGACCCCTCCCCAGGGCACGCCGGGCATGGTCGAGCGCACGCCGTCGCCGTGCCAGGCGAGCGCCCGGTAGTGGCGGGCGACCGTGAACGGGTACATCGGCGCCTGGGGGATGTGCCAGCGAAAGCGCTTGTCGTTGCGAAGCGCCAGCGCGGTGACCCGGGTCGAGACCCGGTCCCAGTTGTTGTAGCCGCGCTTGGCGCGAGGCTTCTTCGACAGCCGCCCGTGGTTGCCGTAGACCGCGATCACCTCGGTCTCGGCGAACGGGTCGGCGAGCTGCTCGTAGAGCACCGCGTTGTCCATCCCGTACTGGACCGCGACGTCGGCCTCGGGAAGCTCGTTGGTCTCGGCGAGCTCCTCGTGGATCGCGCCGCCCACCCCGTCGCCGAGGTTGGCGATGTAGAGCTTTCTGACCCGGTAGGGGCGGTTGTCGAGGTAGGAGAGCACCCCCTCGCGCAGCCGGTCCTGGCGGCGCAGCAGGGTCTCGTAGTCATAGGAGTTAAGGCCGTTGGTCTCCTCGGGGGAGACCACCTCGCCCGCGTGGGCGTCGGAGTGAAGCAGGACGAACTCGTGCTGGTCGGACTTGCGCTGCGACTTGGGGATCGCCCGCGGCGAGTAGCGCGCCCTGCGCGCCTCGACCGCGTGCTTGAGCGAGATCAGCACCCGCTCCTCGAACACGTCCTCGCGCCGCTGGGCGCGGTCGAGCGCTTCCAGCTCGCGCACCCGCTGGCGCAGCACCTCGACCTCGGAGACATCATCGCCGGGGCGCGGCTCGGGCTTTCGGGCCTTGATCGCCGCCCTTACCTGGCCGAGGATGCCCTCGGCGTCCAGGCGGTGGCGCAGGGTCGCAGCGTGGACGCCCACCCGCTCGGCGAGCCCCTTGAAGGTCGTCACCCCCTCGGCCAGCTTGAGCAGCTCGGCCTTCGAGGGGATCTCGATCTGATTCCTGGCTGCCATCAGTCGGGCCATTCCTCGGCGGGTATGACCTCGTAGGCGCGCTTTCCCTCCGGTCGCCAGACCAGCGCCGCAGAGCCGCCCGCGAGGGCGGCCTCCCTGGATAGCTCGCCGCGCTCGGCGGGACCGAAGGCCGCGAACGCAGAGCGCCCCCCGGCCTTGCACTGCTCGAGGTGGATGTCGCCGTGACGGGCGGCGATCACGTCGCAGGGGCCACGCGAGCCGGCGACCCGCCAGGCGGCCCAGCCCTGTCCGGTCAGGTCACGAATCCGCCGCCGTTCGAGGCTGGCCCCACGATCGTAAGCAGTCACCGTCCCTGTAGGCTGCACCTACAGGCGGACGGAACCGCTGCTAGGAGCCGATATTGCGGGTGGCGAGGACGAGCAACGAGGTCACGACCGAGATCGCGAGCGTCTTCAGCTCGGCGACCTCGACGGCCGAGACCGTCAAGTCCGCCGCCACCAGCGCGACGCCCACGGCGAGCGGCACCAGGGCCTTCGCATACGGCCGCACCGAGACCGGCAGGCGCGCGACGACGTTGTCGAGGAACTGGGTCATCGCCTCGGACTATCCGCTCACGGCCGACCCGAGTAATCGCCTCGGGTCGCCAGGCGCACCTCGGCCGCCCGGCGCTTGCGAAGCCCCGCCAGCGGGCGCCCGCCGGCGTTTACCCACTTCGGAAGCTCGGCGCGGTAGACGCGCCTTCGGCGCCGGTAGGTGCGTCCCTCGCGGCCCTTTAACCGACGGGCGAGGGTCGAGTAGGAGGGGTCGCTGACGGCTCGGGTGCCGAGGTTGTAGGCGAAGCTCGCCAAGGCGTCGCGCTCGCGGCGGCGAAGGCGGGCGAGGCGGGGGACCGCGGGCAGGTAGTCCCGATTCAGTCGGCGCCGAAGGTCGATCCCGGCCTCGCGCTTGGTCACGCAGCGACTGTGCGGGCCGATGCCCTCGGTCTCGCCGTAGCCGCGAGTCCAGACCCC
>JBOGZD010000093.1:0-11282 GCA_050697155.1 Solirubrobacterales bacterium
TCTACCACGGCGATCACCGGTCCCGACCCCGCCAGCAGCTCCAGCAGCCGCCTCAGCGCCCAGGCCGACTGGTCGCCGGGCTCATCAGCGGCGTCGATGCCGACCAGCTGCGCGAGATGGCGGGCGATCGCCTCGCCCTCGGGGTCGCCGGCGGTGACCGCGCCGAGCTTCGCCCTCGCCGTCCCGGGGTCGTCAGCGTCATCGATCTGCGCCGCCTGGCGGACGAGCTGGGCGACCGGCCAGTAGGTGATCCCCTCGCCGTAGGACAGGCAGCGGCCGACGAGCAGGGTGGCGCGCGAGCGGTAGCGCTGGGCGAGCTCGGCGACCAGCCTCGACTTGCCCACCCCCGCGTCGCCGAGCACCGAGACGAACTCCCGGGCGCCGCGGGCGGCGCAGCGCTCGAAGGCGACGGTGAGCAGGCCGAGCTCCCGGCCACGTCCGATCAGCGGGCGCTCCGACAGCGGCATCGCCCCGCCTGAGTCGATCGCGAGCACCCGGTAGGCGGCCATCGGCTCGCGGCGTCCGCGGAGATCGAGCTCGCCGGCGGGCTCGGCCCGAACCTCGCGGCTGACGAGGCGGTGGGTCTCGGCGCCGATCAGGACCTCGCCCTCGTCCGCCTGCGCCTGCAGGCGGGCGGCGACGTTCATCGGGTCCCCGAGGCTGACCGCGTGCCCCGCGACCGTGCGCCCGACGACCACCGTCCCGCTGTTGACGCCGATCCGCATCGCCAGGCGCAGACCGAACTTGGACTCGACGCGCTCGTTGAGCTCATCGAGCTCGTCGAACATCGCGGTCGCCGCGCGCACCGCCCGCAGGGCGTCGTCGCCATGGCTGCGGTCGGCGCCGAACACCCCCATTACGCCGTCGCCGGCGAGGTGTTCGACCTTACCGCCGTGGAGCTCGACCACCGACGCCATCCGCTCCAGGAACGTGAGCAGCAGCTCGCGAAAGACCTCAGTGTCGAGTCGCTCGGCGAGGCCGGTCGAGCCGACCAGGTCGGCGAAGACCGCGGTGATCTTCCTTCGGTATTCCCCCGACACTCTGCTGTAGTGATACTCCCACGCCGCCGGGCGTCACGCTCGGCCCCGGTCTAGTGAGATGGGGACTATGCGGATCGGGATCTGCGCCTACTGGTTCAATCGGGGGCAGGGAGTGGTGGCGCGCCAACTGCGCTCGGCGCTCGACGGACTCGGCCACGAGACGTTCGTGCTCGCGCGCCCCACGCGGGCGTCGAACATCCGGCCCTCGTTCGTCGACCGCACCGGGGTCTGGGACCAGCCGCGGATCACCCAGGCGTCGGCCTACCGGATCCCCGCCCACGAGCTGGTCGGGTGGGCCCGCGAGAGCAATCTCGATCTCGCCTTCTTCGACCAGAACTACGAGTTCGAGGCGATCACGGAGCTCCGCGAGGCCGGCGTGCGAACCGTTTCCAGGTTCGTCTGGGAGCAGTTCGGCCGCGAGCACGTCGAGCCCGCGAAACGGGCGCTCGACCTCATCTACTCGCTGACCGAGTCGGAGCGCGAGCGCTACGCGGAGATGGGGATCGAGAGCCCCCGCGTGCGCTGGGGCATCCACCCCGAGCTGCTGCGCTACGCCGATGCGGACGGCCCCGGTGCCGAGGCAAGGGTCGGCTTCTTCTATCCGGCGGGGTTCCTCAGCAAGCGCAAGCCCGTCGCCGAGGTGCTGAAGGCGTTTCGGCGGGTCCGGGGCGACGCCCTGAGCCTGGTGGTCAAGGGCCAGGTCGAGCGCCGCACCGATCTGCTCGAGCGCGCCGCCGCACGCGACCCGCGGGTCGAGGTGGTCCTCGCCGACCTGCCCACCGAGGAGCACATGAGCCGCTTCGCCGCCGCCGACGTCTGCGTCGCGCCGAGCCGCTGGGAGGGCCTCGGCCTGCACCTGTACGAGTCGATGGCGCTCGGGCTCCCGGTGATCACGAACGACAATCCGCCGATGAACGAGGTGATCCGGAACGGCGAGAACGGGATCCTGGTCCGCGCGTGGCGGCGCGGGCGAGCGCGCTCGGGGATCCCGGCGTACTCCCCGAGCGTCCGCGACCTCTCACGGGCGTTGCGCGAGACGCTCGACCCCGGGCTGCGGGCCGAGCTCGCCCGGGGGGCGCGGGCCGAGCGCGAGCGGCTGACCTGGGCGAATACGGTCGCCGACTACGCCGGCGTGATCGACACCCTCCGCTAACGCCGCTTACCATTGCGAGCCGCCGGGTATGGGGAGCGAGGCTTGAGACGACGGCGGCGAGGAGCGGCGGCCTCCACGATCGCAAGCGCGATCGCGATCGCCTGCACCGCGTCGGCCACGGCCGCGCCCGATCCCCCACCGCCCGGGGCAAACGACTTCTCCTGTCGGCCGGGCGCCGCCCACCCGCGCCCGGTGGTGCTCGTCCACGGCCTGGGGGCGACGATGGGCGGCAACTGGGGCTATCACTCGCCGCGCGTGCGGGCCGGCGGCTACTGCGTGTTCGCGCTCACCTACGGCGTCGACCCGCGCACCCGGTCCTGGCCGTACTCCCCCGGCGGCGTGTTGCCGATGGAGCAGAGCGCGCGCGAGCTCAAGGCCTTCGTGCGGAGGGTGCGCGAGTCAACCGGGGCGCGCCGGGTCGACCTCGTGGGCCACTCCGAGGGCACCGTGATGCCGCGGTACTACCTCGAGCGGCTGAACGGCCACAGGCGAGTGAAGCGCTTCGTCGCCCTGACCCCGCTCTGGCGTGGCACCGAATTCGGTGGCGCCGCGATCCTGCGCGACCTCGGGGAGCGATTCGGCCTCTCCGCCCCCGCCATCGACCTCGTCACGAGCTTCTGCGGGTCCTGCCCGCAGTTCCTGCGCGGATCGGACTACCTCGACGACCTGAACTCCGACGGCGAGGCGGTCCCCGGGATCCAGCACACCAACATCGTCACCCGCTACGACCTCCTCGTCGTCCCCTACACGAGCGGGATCATGCGCGACGGGGGCACCAACATCGTGGTCCAGGACGTCTGCCCGGCGAACCTCTCCGAGCACAGCACGCTCGCCTTCGATCCGGTGGCGACCCAGCTGATCCTCAACGCGCTCGACCCCGCCCACGCCCAGCCGGTCCGCTGCTGACTTGCGCCGAGCGCCGTGACGTGAAAGAAAGGGGGATGCGGGCCGCCGGCCCGACCCGAACCGAGCACGAGGAGGACTTACGGTGCCGATCTACATCATGCTCACCAACCTCACTCCGGATGGAGTCAAGACGCTGAAGGACAACCCGTCGCGGGTCCACGAGGTGACCAAGGAGGTCGAGCAACTCGGCGTCAAGGTGATCAACCAGTGGGCCACCCTGGGCGAGTACGACTTCGTCAGCGTGGTCGAGGCCCCCGATGAGAAGACCATGGCCAAGCTCTCGGTCGAGATGGGATCCCGCGGCACGGTCAGCAACGAGACCCTGACTGCGATCGAGGCCGAGGAGTTCACGAAGTTCCTCTAGGAGCGCCGCGCTGATGCGGGTCCTGGTCGTCGGCGGCGGCGGGCGCGAGCACGCGATCGTCCGTGCGCTCGCCCGCTCGGCGGAGCGGCCGGAGCTGCTGTGCGCGCCGGGCAACGCCGGGATCGCCGCCGAGGCACGCTGCCTCGATCTCGACGCCGAGGACGTCGGCGGGATCGTCGGCGCGGCGACGGAGGAGGGCTGCGACCTGGTCGTCGTCGGACCGGAGGCGCCCCTGGTCGCCGGGCTCGTCGACGCGCTCGAGGCGGCCGGGGTACCGGCCTTCGGCCCCGGCGCCGAGGCCTCGCGCCTGGAGGGCTCCAAGGTGCACGCGAAGGAGCTGATGGCGGAGGCCGGGGTGCCCACCGCGACGCACACCGTGCTCCGCGATCGCGACGAGGCGCTCGAGCGGGTCGGCGCCGCTTCCTATCCGGCGGTCCTGAAGGCGGACGGGCTCGCCGCGGGCAAGGGCGTGATCATGTGCGCGTCGGCGGCCGAGGCCCACGAGGCGGTCGAGGTCTTCTTCACCGAGCGCCGCTTTGGGGCGACCGAGGTGGTGCTCGAGGAGCATTTAACGGGCGAGGAGCTCTCGCTGCTCGCGCTCTGCGACGGCGAGAACGTCGTCCCGCTGGCGCCGGCGCAGGACTACAAGCGGATCGGGGACGGCGACCGGGGGCCGAACACCGGCGGGATGGGCAGCTACTCGCCGGTGCCCGGGTTCGACCGCGAGCGCACCGAGGAGATCGTCGACCTGGTCCACCGCCCGGTGGTCGAGCTGCTGCGCCGCCGGGGAACCCCCTACCGCGGGGTGCTCTACGCGGGGTTGATGATCACCGACGACGGCCCGAAGGTGCTCGAGTTCAACTGCCGCTTCGGCGATCCCGAGACCCAGGCGGTGCTGCCCCGCCTGCGCGGCGACCTGCTCGACCTCTGCCGCGCCTCGCGCGATCCCGCCGGGCTCGCCGGCGCAGACGTCTCGTTCGCGGACGACTGGGCGGTGACCGTCGTCCTCGCCTCGGCCGGCTACCCGGCGTCCTCGTCGAAGGGCGACGTGATCCGCGGACTCGCGGAAGTCCCCGACGACGTCGAGGTCACCCACGCCGGGACCGCGACCGAGGACGGCGAGATCGTCACCGCCGGCGGGCGGGTGCTCAACGTCACCGGCCTCGGCGCCACGGCGGGTGAGGCTCGGGAGCGCGCCTACGCGGGAGCCGAGGCGATCACTTTCGACGGCAAGCAGATGCGGACCGACATCGCGGCACGCGCAGCGAGCGCGGAGCTCAAGCGAGGAGCATAGATTTGGGCGAAGGGCGAGCCAATTGGCTGCTTCGCGTGGCCGCTGGATAAGGAGAGAAGGGTGGAGACCGAACCCGGAGGACCGAGGACGATGACCACCGATCCGATGCCCGAGGTCGAGGCCGCATTCGAGGAGATCGAGGTCGACGCCCCGCTGGTCGGGATCATCATGGGGTCTGCGAACGACAAGGACAGGATGCAGCCCGCCGGCGCCGCGCTGCAGGACGCCGGGATCCGCTTCGAGGTGCGGGTGATGAGCGCCCACCGCGACCCCGAGACGGTGCGCGAGTACTGCCACGCGGCGCGGATGCGGGGCCTGAAGGTGATCATCGCCGGCGCCGGGATGTCCGCGGCGCTGCCCGGGGTCGCCGCCGCGCACACCGACCTGCCGGTGCTCGGGGTGCCGATCTCGGGCCGCAATCTCGGCGGCCTCGACGCCCTGCTCTCGGCGGTGCAGATGCCACCTGGCGTGCCGGTCGGCTGCGTGGCGATCGATGGAGCGAAGAACGCGGGGTTGCTGGCTGCGCGCATAATCAATGCGTGAACGCCGGGGTTGACTCAGACCCCGTCGCCCCCGGACGCGAAGCCGAGGAGGCGACGGGCAGGAGCTCGGACGCGTGATAGCGCGATACACGCGCCCGGAGATGGGCGCCGTATGGACGCCCGAGCGGCGGATGCGGGCCTGGCTCGAGGTCGAGCTCGCTGCGACCGATGCCTGGGCCGAGCAGGGCGCCGTCCCCGCGGAGGCGGCCGCGGCATGCCGGGAGCGGGCGGCGTTCACGGTCGAGGCGGTCGTCGAGCGCGAGCGGGTCACCGGCCATGATGTCGCCGCCTTCGTCGACGTCGTCGCCGCCTCGATCGGCGACGAGGGCCGCTGGATCCACTACGGGCTCACCTCCTCCGATGTGCTCGACACGGCACTCGCGCTGCAGCTCTCAGAGGCCGGCGGCCTGCTGCTGACCGGCGCCCGCGCCTACCGCGACGCGCTGGCGGCGAAGGCCCGCGAGCACGCGGCCACGCTCTGCGTCGGGCGCACCCACGGCGTCCACGCCGAGCCGACCACGTTCGGGCTCCGCCTCGCCGGCTTCGCGTTCGAGGCCGACCGCAACCTGCGCCGTCTGCGACGCGCGGTCGAGGACGCCGGCGCCGGCAAGCTCTCGGGGGCGGTCGGCAGCTACGCGTCGATCCCGCCGGGGATCGAGCGGGCGGTGATGGAGCGGCTGGGGCTGCGGGCCGAGGACGTCTCGACCCAGGTGGTTCCGCGCGACCGCCACGCCGAGGTGCTGAGCGCGATCGCGCTCGCCGGGGCTGGGCTCGAGCGCTTCGCCCAGGAAGTCCGCAATCTCCAGCGAACCGAGGTCCGCGAGGTCGAGGAGCCGTTCGCGACCGGTGAGCAGAAGGGCTCCTCGGCGATGCCGCACAAGCGCAACCCGATCCTCTCCGAGCGGATCTGCGGGCTCGCGCGGGTGCTGCGCGGTTATGCGCAGACGGGAATCGAGAACGTCGCGCTGTGGCACGAGCGCGACATCTCCCACTCCGGCGCCGAGCGGGTCGTCCTCCCCGACGCGACCATCCTGCTCGACTACATGCAGCACCTCGCGGTGCGGATCATCGAGGGCATGACCGTGCACGCCGACCGCATGCGCTCGAACCTCGAGCTCACCCACGGGGCGCTCTACAGCCAGCGGGCGCTGACCGCCCTGATCGAGTCCGGGATGACCCGCGACGAGGCCTACCGCCTGGTCCAGTCCGCCGCCCAGCGTGCCTGGGACGAGGGCACCCCGTTCCGCGACTTGCTCGCCGATGAAATTGCCGCCCACCCCGCCGGCGCCGGAAGCGGAGCCGAGGAGGCGGCGGGCATTGACTTGGACGCCGTCATCGATCCCGACGCGTACCTCGCACACGTCCCCGAGGTGCTGGCGCGCCTCGATCAGCTCAACGCCGAGTGACGATCACGCGCGTCCCGTTCGCGGGCGAGAGCGTGACGTTGCGGCGCACCGGGCGCTCGGGGTCCGGGGTCGCGGCGCGGAGCTCGACCGCGCGCAGGATGGTCTCGATCGCCACCCGCATCTCGAACTGGGCGAAGGCGGCGCCGACGCAGCGGCGGGTGCCGCCGCCGAACGGGATCCAGGAATAGGTCTCGGGCCCTTCCTCCAGGAACCGCTCGGGCCGGAAGGCGTACGGGTCCTCGAACAGGTCGGGCCTGGTGTGGGCGAGGTGGATCGCCGCCATCACGATCGTCCCCGCGGGCAGGGCGTAGCCGGCGAGCTCGGCGTCGGCGCGCAGCTCGCGGCCGGTGAAGGGGACCACCGGGCGCAGGCGAAGCGTCTCGGTGATCACCGCGTCGAGGTACTCGCGCTCGCCCGCGTCGGTTTCCGCGCGCAGACGGTCGAGCGCCTCGGGGCGGTGGAGGAGCAGGTCGAAGGTCCAGGCGAGACCGGTGGCGGTGGTCTCGTGGCCGGCGAGCAGGAGGGTCATGAGTTGCTCGCCAAGCTCTGAGTCGTCCATCGCCGAGCCGTCGTCGAACCGCGCCGCGACCAGCATCGAGAGGATGTCCTCGCGCTCGTCGCGCGCAGGGTCGGCGCGCCGCTCGGCGATCTCCGCGGCGAGGATCGCGTCGGTGCGGGATCGGGGTCGGCCAGTCGCCGGTAGGGCGGCAGCCGCCGCAAGCCCGGGACGACCACTCCGAAGGCTCGCGGGCTCGCGGTCACGGCGAGGATCTCGACCAGGCTCCGCTGGAGCTCCGCGCGCCGCGAGGCGTCCTCGATCCCGAACACCGCCCGGACGATCACCTCGAGGGTGATCTCCTGCATGCTGGGGTGAAGCGCGAAGGCCTCGCCCTGCCGCCAGCCGCCGATCGTCCGCTCGGTCGCGGCGACGATCACCCGCTCGTAGGCGCGCATCCGCTCGCCGTGGAACGGCGGCAGCATCAGCTTGCGGCGGCGCAGGTGCTCGTCGCCCTCCTGCAGCAAGAGGGACCCGGGCCCGAGCATGGGTCGCAGGACGATGTTGCGGCCCGGGGCGACCGTGTTCACGCGGTCGGCCGCGAACAGGCGCTTGAGCGATCCGGGGTCGGAGATGAAGACCAGCTCCCCCGGCCCGAACACGCTGGCGTGGAAGGTCTCGCCGAGCTCTGCTCGGCAGCGCTCGAAGAAGGCCAGCGGCCGGGCGAGGAAGCGAAGCGTCTGCACCGCCTTCGGCAGCGGCACCCGCGGGACGGCGGTCGCCGGCAGCGGCTTGGCATCGGCCTCGGTTCCCGCCCCGGTCTCGAGCTGGGTGACCACCGCGAGGCAGTATGGCTGTCAGGCGGCTGACCGGCCGCTTCTTTAGCATCGCCGCACGTGAGCACCGCCCTGGCCGACCTGAAGCTTCACGCGGCGGGCAAGGTCCGCGAGATGTACGAGGTCGACGGCGACCTGCTGATGGTCGCGTCGGACCGGATCTCCGCCTATGACGTGGTCCTGCCGACTCCGATCCCGGACAAGGGCGCGGTGCTCACCCAGATGTCGGTGTTCTGGTTCGAGACCACCGGGGACCTCTGCCCCAACCACTTCGTCTCGACCGACGTCCCCGCAGAGGCGGCGGGGCGCGGGCTGCGGGTGAAGCGGCTCGAGATGTATCCGGTCGAGTGCGTCGCGCGCGGCTACCTGTCGGGATCCGGCTGGCGCGAGTACCGCGAGACGGGTGCCGTCTGCGGGATCGAGCTGCCCGAGGGCCTGCGGGAGTCCGATCGGCTGCCGGAGCCGATCTTCACCCCCGCGACCAAGGCCGAGGTCGGCGAGCACGACGAGAACATCGACTTCGAGCGCGCGGTCGAGTTGATCGGCGACCGGGCGCTGATGGAGTCGCTGCGCCAGACGACCCTGGACCTCTACGCCCACGCCGCCGGCCATGCCGCGGACCGCGGGATCATCATCGCCGACACCAAGTTTGAGTTCGGCTCCTCGCCTGGTGCCGAGGTCGTCCTCGGCGACGAGGTGCTGACCCCGGACTCGTCGCGCTTCTGGCCCGCCGACGACTACGAGCCGGGCCGGGCGCAGCACTCGTTCGACAAGCAGTACGTGCGCGACTGGCTCGACCAGTCCGGCTGGGATCACAGCCCGCCCGGCCCCGAGCTTCCCGACCAGGTGGTCGCGAACACCAGGGCGAAGTACGTCGAGGCCTACGAGCGGATCAGCGGCCGCTCGTTCGAATCCTGAGCCTGTTCATCCTCGGCTTGCGCCGGACGGGGACGACGATCCTCTACGACGCCCTGCGCGAGGATCCCGAGCTGCGCTGCTTCTACGAGCCGCTGCGGGAGGAGGAGGTGACGGTCGGCGGCGGCAGCGGGGCGCGCGAGGAGGACGCCTTCGCCGAGACCCGCGAGCTGCGGCGGAGAGTTCGCGAGGAGCGCTACCCCGACCTGCCGATCGACGAGTTCAACTGGGGCGGGCCCCGGGAGCCGGAGCTCGAGCTCGAGCCGGACCTTCCCCCGCATTGTGCAGAGCTCGTGCGCCACCTGCTCGAGCAGGCGCCCGAGGTGGCGATCAAGGAGACCCGGCTTCACCACAAGCTCGGCGCGCTGTCCTCGATCGACCCGGACGCTGCGGTGGTCCACCTGGTGCGCGATCCACGCGCGGTGTGCGCCTCGATGCTGCTCGGCAGGCGCCGGCGGTTGGACCTCTACCCGGACGCCGACGCGTTCTTCACCGTCCGCACCCGGCGCCGGCTGTGGTCGAGCCGGGCGATCTCCGAGCGCCTGGTGAGCCAGCTGCGGTCGCTGTCGCTGCCCGCCGACCTGCCCGACTTCCTGCGCCCGCTGCTGGTCTGGAAGGTCGCCTTCGAGACCACCGCAGGTGACGGGCGGCGCCTGTTCGGCGACCGCTACGCGCTCCTTCGCCTCGAGGACCTGCGGGCCGACCCGGCCGCGGCCCTCGGCCGGGTCTACGAGCTTGTCGGTCGCGCGGCCCCGGCGGGGGTGGTCGAGTGGGCGGCCGCGAACGTCCGCGCGGATGGCGCGATCCGTTACGGCGACGACCCGCGCTGGGCGCGCGCCGCCCACCTGCTCGGGATGCAGGAGGCGCTCGGCGCCGCCGGCTACGGCGAGATCCTCGAGCTCGAGCCCGCCGGCGGCGAGGCGCTCGACCTCGAGCCCCCGGCGGCGCCGTCGCGGCTCTCGGCGATGCTGGGCCGCGCACAGCGAAGACTCGCCGAGCGCCGCGGCGAGCGCCCCGGTCGCCGACGCGACCACGGCGGCCGCTAGCGCAGCCGGACGTTGCACTAGATTCGTCATGTGAAGGCGAGGGTGCTGATCAGGCCCAAGGAGGGGATCCTCGACCCGCAGGGCAAGGCCGTGGAGCGGGCGCTGCCGGCGCTCGGCTTCGACGGCGTCTCGCACGTCCGCGTCGGGCGCATGGTCGAGCTCGAGGCGGAGGAGGGCACCGACCTGGAGAGGCTGTGCGAGAGCCTCCTGGCAAACCCGCTGATCGAGGACTATGAGGTGTTGACAGAGCGCGAGCTTCAACAGACCCCGTCGCCTCCGGAGGCGTAGCCGAGGAGGCGACGGGCATTGGTTTTCGGCGTCCTGCAGTTCCCGGGCTCCTGCGACGATCGCGATGCGGTTGCGGCCTGCGAGCGCATCGGCGAGGCGCGGCTGGTCTGGCACGGCGAGCGCGAGCTCGGCGAGCTCGACGTCGTCGTCGTGCCGGGCGGCTTCTCCTACGGCGACTACCTGCGGGCCGGGGCGATCGCCCGCTTCGCCCCGGTGATGGACGCGGTGCGCGAGTTCGCCGGCGCCGGCGGCCCGGTGCTCGGGATCTGCAACGGCTTTCAGGTGCTGTGCGAGGCGGGCCTGCTGCCCGGTGCGCTGCTCCCGAACGAGCGGCTGCGCTTCGTCTGCCGCCAGGTCGAGGTCGAGGTGGTCAACGCCGACACGCCGTTCACCCGCGCCTGCGCCGAGGGCGACCGGCTGTCGGTCCCGGTCAAGCACATGAGCGGGCGCTGGTTCGCGCCGCCGCAGCTTCTCGACCAGCTCGGGCAGCGCGGACAGGTCGTGCTGCGCTACGCGCCCGGACACAACCCGAACGGATCGCTCGCCGACGTCGCGGGGGTCTGCAACGAGGACGGCAACGTGATGGGACTGATGCCGCACCCCGAGCACGCGGTCGACCCGCTCACCGGCTCCGGCGACGGCCTGCGGATCTTCGAGTCGCTCGCCGCGGTGCCGGTCCGGGCGTAGCGCCCCCGGCGTGGCCCGGACCAGGCGCCGCGACCCGGACCGATGGCCGGCGCCGTTCGTCGTCGGCGTCGGTCGCTCGGGCACCACCCTTCTGCGGCTGATGCTCGACGCGCACCCGCGGCTCGCGATCCCTCCCGAGACCCACTTCGTCCCCGAGCTGATCGCGCGCGCACGCCTGCGGGTGCCCGCCGAGGAGCTGGTCAACGAGATCGTCGCCGCGCGCAACTGGGAGGACTTCGGGCTCGACCCCGGCGCGCTTCGCGGCCGGGTCGCGGCGAGCGGCGACGTGCGGGCGGCGACGGTGCTGCG
>JBOGZD010000094.1:0-11217 GCA_050697155.1 Solirubrobacterales bacterium
ATGGCCACCGTCGCCGACGTCCAGCCCGCCTACGCGCTGCCGCAGGAGTTCGAGGACTTCCGCGAGACGATCCGCCGGATGGTGGTCGAGCGGGTCGAGCCGCGGGCGGCCGAGATCGACGCCACCGCCGAGTACCCACGCGACATCCGCGAGCTGTTCGCCTCCCACGACCTGATGGGGCTGCCGTTCGAGGCCGAGCACGGCGGCACCGGCACCGGCGCCCTGATGCTCAACATCGCGGTCGAGGAGGTCGCCCGCGCCTGCGCCTCGAGCGCGCTGATCCTGATGATCCAGGAGCTCGGCACGCTGCCGATCAAGCTGTTCGGCACCGACGAGCAGAAGCAGCGCTTCCTGCCGCGCTGCGCGACGGGCGAGTGGACGCCGGCGTTCGCGCTCTCTGAGCCCGAGGCGGGCTCGGACCCGGGCGGGATGCGGACCAAGGCGGTCCGGGACGGCGACGAATGGGTGATCGACGGGACCAAGAACTGGATCACCAACCTCGGCATCGCCGATTTCTACATCTGCTTCGCCATCACCGATCCCGAGGCAGGGCATTCGCGCGGGATCTCGGCCTTCATCGTCGAGGCCGACCGGCCGGGCTTCAGCGTCGGCAAGCTCGAGCACAAGATGGGCATCCGCGGCTCGCCCACCGGCCAGCCGATCTTCGACGGCGTCCGGGTGCCGGCCGAGAACCTGATCGGCACCGAGAACGAGGGATTCAAGGTGGCGATGGCGACCCTGGACCGCTCGCGGCTGGGCGTCGCAGCGCAGGCGACCGGCATCGCCCAGGGCGCCACCGACTACGCCGCCGCCTACGCCCAGGAGCGCCACCAGTTCGGCAAGCCGATCGCCTCCTTCCAGGGGATCCAGTTCAAGCTGGCCGAGATGGAGACCCGCACGGCCGCCGCCCGCGAGCTGCTCTACCGCGCCTGCTCGAAGGTCGACGCCGGCGACGCCGACATGGGCAAGCACTCGGCGATGGCGAAGCTGTTCGCCTCGGACACCGCGATGTGGGTCACGACCGAGGCGGTCCAGGTCCTCGGCGGCTACGGCTACGTCAACGAGTACCCGGTCGAGCGGATGATGCGCGACGCGAAGATCACCCAGATCTACGAGGGCACCAACGAGATCCAGCGCCTGGTCATAGCCCGCACCCTGGTCTGAGCGCGCCGCCCACGGCGACGGGCAAAGCGAGGGCGACACCTCGGCCGTCCTGCCCAGGTGGTCGTATGCGCCACCTAAGCAGGACGGCCGGGCTGGAGGAGCGAGCGAAGCTCGGTCAGCATGAGCGCCGGATTCGCGAACACGTCGCCGTACGTGTAGCGGCGAAACTGGTCACCCCGCGCATGCGCCTCCCGCTCTCGCCGACGGTCCTGCTCCCAGGCGTGGCGGGAGCCGTGGTAGCGGTAGCTGTCGACTTCGATCGTGAGCCGGTGCTCGGGCCAGCGGCAGTCGACGCGCCGTCCCCCGGCGGGCCGGTTGGTCTGCGGCAGCGGCAGCTTGGCGCCGTGCAGGACCTCCAGGAAGCCTCGCTCGAGCTTGCTCAGGGTGACCCGCTCGTCACCTCGCAGGACTCGCCGCAGCTTTGCGGCGCCCGGGCTGCTGGGACGCCGCTCGAGCACCGCCTCGACCTGAGCGGGAGTGGTGCGGAAACGCACCCCCGCCTCGTGGCATGCGCGGGCCAGCTCCTCGGCCGCCATCGCCGCCGCGAGGTCCACAAGCGTGCGCGGCACGGTGGTGATCGGTATCGCTCGCCAGCTCGTGGCATCGAGTGGGTGGATGACGCGAGACCGCCGCGTGATCACACCTGGGATCCGCCGTTCAGTCGGCGTGATCACCTCGGGCTCAGGCTCCTGCCCGCGGACGAGTCCATACAGGTGGGCCGCCGCTCGTCCGCTCAGAAGCGCGCCATCTCCACACGCGCGGGCGGCGGCCAGGTAGCGCGCCTCCGTGCTCGGTGCCCGGTGCCCGACCCGGTAGACGCCTCGGTAGACCCGCAGAAGCGCACCCTTGCGCAGTCGTCGCGTGATCTCATCGACGGACACGTCGGCGGCAAGTGCCTCGGCTCGCGTCACCACCCCATGCTGGGCGCTGGCGATCCGCTCGAGCTTGCGCTCGGCTGTCCTGTCCTGATGGCTCATATGACCACTTAGGCAGGACGACCGGGGGATTCTCCCCCCCCTTACGACCCTCAGCCGCAGGGGTCGACGCCGTCCGGGCGGCCGGGGCCGAAGACGTTCTCGCGCACCAGGAAGGCCTCGTAGCGGCTCGGATAGGCGGTCATGATCCCGTCGACGCAGTAGGAATGGAGCTCGCGGTAGAGCTCGTCGCTCTCCTCCTCGTGGTCGGGGAAGATGTGGACGGCGAAACCGTCGGCGTGGGCGCGGGCGATGAAGCCGGGGGTTGCCACCGGAACCCCCTCGAACTGGACCGGGATCTGGATCGCGACGTGGTTGCCCGCCGGCGGCACGCTGGTGGTGAAGTAGACGGCGACCGAGGCGAGCCCCGGCGCGGTGCCGACCGCCGGCGCGAGCTCGCTGAAGCGGGCGACCGCGGCGTCGTTGAAGGACACGACGATCACCTCGTGGGCGCGCTCTGGGCGCTGGTTGAGGAAGGCGGCGAGCAGCTCGGCGGTGCGCTGGAACGACTCGAGGTCGCCGTCGGAGTCGCCCTTGATCTCGATGTTGATCGGCTTGTTCGGGAAGCGGCGAAAGACCTCTCCCAGCAGCGGGATGCGAAAGTCGCGCCGCCGGTAGCGCCCGGGCTTGCCCGGTGGCCTGCGCTCGCCGGTGCGCACCCCGCGCAGCGGATACTCGCTCTCGGGCAGCCCGCGAACGGCGTTGCGGCCAGGGACGAAGTTGTAGGCGGCGTCGAGCCGCTTGAGCCTGGCCCACGGGGTGGCGCTGACGTAGCCGCTGCCGTCGGTTGTGCGATCGACCGTGGCGTCGTGGATCACCACCAGGCGGCCGTCCGCTGTGGAGTGCACGTCGAGCTCGAGCATGTCGGCTCCCTTGCGGACCGCCCGGCGAAAGGCGTAGATCGTGTTCGAGGGCGCCTCCCACTCCCCGCCCTGATGGGCGAGGTCGATCACCCGGCGCTCCAGCCACGGGTTCGCGGAGCTCTGGGCGGCGACCGACTGCGCGCTCGCCGCGAGCACCGCCACCGCGAGTGCCACCACCCCGAGTGAGCGCTTCATCGCCGGCCAGCGTAGCCCTGCGCGGGGCACGCCGCGCCGGCCCCGGATTCGCGCATAGAGTGCCGACCCTTACACGAAACGCTGTAACCGAACCAGGAGCGAATCGAGAAGATGGGACTGCTTGACGGCAAGGCGGCGATCGTCACCGGGTCGGCCCGGGGAATCGGCCGCGCGACCGCGGAGCTCTTCGTCCGCGAGGGCGCCAGGGTGCTGATCAACGACATCGACGGCGACGCCGCCGAACAGGCGGCAGGCGAGATCGAAGGCGAGACGGCGGTGTTCGCCGGCGACCTCACCCAGCCCGACCTCCCCGACGAGCTGGTGGCCAAGGCGGTGGACGCCTTCGGCGCGGTCGACATCGTGGTCAACAACGCCGGCTACACCTGGGACGGGGTGGTCCACCGGATGACCGACGAGCAGTTCCAGGCCATGCTCGACATCCACACGATCGTCCCCTTCCGGGTCACCCGCGCGATCGCGCCCCACTGGCGCGAGGCGGCGAAGGCCGAGCAGGCCGAGGGCAAGGAGGTGTTCCGCAAGGTCGTCAACGTCACCTCGATCTCGGGCACGATGGGCAACGCCGGCCAAGTGAACTACTCGGCCGCGAAGGCCGGCGTGGTCGGGTTCACCAAGACGCTCGCCAAGGAGTGGGGCGGGTTCAAGATCAACTGCAACGCGGTCGCCTTCGGCTTCATCGAGACGCGGCTGACCCAGGCGAAGGAGAAGGGCGAGTCGATCGAGGTCGGCGGCGAGAAGGTCGAGATCGGCGTCCCCGAGCAGATGCGCACGATGGCCTCGATGATCATCCCGCTCGGCCGCCCGGCCCAGCCGGAGGAGGCCGCCGCCCCTGTGCTGTTCCTCAGCTCCCAGCTGAGCAACTACGTCCACGGGCAGGTGTTGAACGTGACGGGGGGACAGTTCGGAGGGATGACGACCTAGATGGCTGCAAACCTGCGCATCCTCGTGATCGGAGGCGTGGCTCTCGCGGCGCTGGCAACGACCGTGACCCTGCTGTCCACGGCCATTGCGGGGAGCGGTGGCGCGAGGTGCTTGGGCGAGGAGGTGACGATCGCGGCCTCCGGCCCGACGACCAACGGCACGCCGCGCAAGGACGTGATCAAGGGCAGCGCCGGCAGCGACGTGATCAATGGTCGCGGCGGCGGCGACCTGATCTGCGGCGGCGGCGGGAAGGACGCGATCAAGGGCGGCGGGGGAGACGACCGGATCTCCGGTCACGGCGGCAGCGACCTGATCTTCGGCGGCCGCGGCGGCGACAAGCTCTTCGGCCGCGGCGGTGGCGATCGCTTGGACGGCGGCCCCGGCCGCGATCTCTGCAAAGGCGGCGCCGGGCGCGACCTCGCGCTCGGCAGAACCTGCGAGAAGATCCGCGGCGCCGAAGAGGTCTAGCGCCTCCGGGTCGGCCCGGTTCGAGCCCGCCGCGGAAGGCCCGGGTCAGTGCTCCGGACGGCGCTCCTCGGCCGGGAGCTCACCGGACTCGCCGTAGCTTCCCGGCGGCCACGAGCCGAACCAGTTGTCACGGGCGCCGTCGAGGGTGATCACGGAGCCCGAGAAGAAGTCGCCGGCGGGCGAGGCCAGGTAGGCGATCAGCCAGGCCATCTCCTCCTCGGTCCCGAGGCGGCCGAGCGGGACCGTCCCGGCGACGTTGTCGACGATCACCTGCGGATACTTGGTCCGCAGGGTCTCGGTGTCGAACTGCCCCGCGGCGATCGCGCACAGGCGGATCCCGAACCGAGCCCACTCCACCGAGAGCGTGCGCATCATGTTCTCGACCGCGGCCCGGGCGGCGCCGGAGTGGACCATCCCTGGCATCCCGTTGTGGGGTGAGATCGTGATGCTGACGACCTTGCCCGACCGCTGCGGGATGAACGCCTTCGTCGCCGCCGCGTGGGTCATCAGCCAGGTGCCGGTGACGTTGAGCTCGATCACCGTCCGAAAGCCTTTCGGGGTGATCGTCTCGGCGGGGCTCATGAACTGCCCGCCGGCGTTGTTGACCAGCACGTCGATGCGGCCGTGGCGTTCGAGCACGCCGTCGATCAGCGCCTCGACCGCGTCTTCGTCGCGGATGTCCATCGCCACCGACTCGCCGCGACCGCCGAGCGCCTCGATCTCACCGACGGTCGCCTCGAGCGGCTCGGCGCGGCGCGCGCACCCGACCACGGTCGCCCCGAGCCGGGCCAGCTCGAGCGCGGTCGCCTTGCCGAGGCCGCTTCCGGCGCCCGAGACGATGCAGACCTGGCGATCGAGCAGGCCGGTGGCGAATATCTGCGAGCCGGCGGCCATACGGGGCCGCAATCTATCCGCCGGGGTGGTCATGGCCGCCGTGCGCCGGTGCCGCGACCTCTACCCTGCCCCGGCCATGAGGGTCCGGGCAGAGACCAGGCGCCTGACCGCGCCGTTCGCCGCCGGCAGCGAGGGCGCAACCGTGGCGGTTGAGCCGCTGCGCGTCGGCCGGACGCGCTGGTCGCCGAAGATGATGGAGAGCCCCCGGGGCCGGTTCGCGATGGCGCGGGCGGTCGCCGAGCCGCCCTCGAGCTGGCCGCTCGTCCCCTGTCCCGCCTACCTCGTCCATCACCCCAGCGCCGGCCCCTTCCTGGTCGACACGGGCCTGCACCCGTCGGTGGCGGCGAAGCCCGCCGCCAACATGGGGCGGCTCGCTGCCGGCTTCGGCAAGCCGCTGTTGGACCCCGGCGAAGACCTCCCGGCGCAGCTTCGCGCGCGCGGGATCGACCCGAAGGGGATCCGGCTGGTGGTGATGACCCACCTGCACCTCGACCACGCCTCCGGGATGGCCGAGTTTCCCGGCGCCACCTTCGTCGTCGCGAACCCGGAGTGGGTGGCGGCGACCACCGAGCGTCGCCCGCTGCTGCACGGCTACCGGCCGGCCCACTACGACTACGCGTTCGATTACCGCACGCTCGACTACAACGGCGAGCTGATCGACTCGTACTCGACCTTCGGCCGCACCTTCGACCTGTTCGGCGACGCCAGCGTGCGCCTGGCCTTCACGCCCGGCCACAGCGCCGGCCACCAGGCGGTGATCTGCCGCCTGGGTGAGCGCGATCTGGTGATCGCGGGCGACGCCGTCTACACCTACCGCCAGCTAGAGGGCGGGCCCGAGCCGCTGCGCCCGTTCGACCTGCACACCTGGCGACGCTCGCTGCGCGAGCTGCAGCTGTTCCATCGCCAGTACCCGCAGGCGGTGATCCTGCCCGGCCACGACGCCGAGCACTTCGCCGGCCTCGAGCAGCGCTACGAGTGAGTCCGCGGCCGGGCGCCCGCCGAGGCGCCTGCGACCGCGTCGGCGGCGCCCTCGCGCAGCGACCGAAGCACCCCGCGGCGCCCCTTGGCGTCGAGTGGCTCGTACATCGCCTTGACCCGGTCGAAGATCGCCCGTGCGGCTTCGAGCTGCTGCTCGCGGGTCGGCTGGGCGACGACGTCGAACCTCATCGGCTCCGCGTACTGCACCGTGACCTTGGGGAACTGAAGCCGCTTCCAGCGCCTCACCCCGAGCGACCCGTGGATCGCCACCGGGACCACCGGCAGCCCGGACTCGAGCGCCAGGCGTCCGACCCCCGGCCTGGGATCACCGAGCGCGCCCGTCCGCGAGCGACCTCCCTCGGCGTAGATCAGCACGCAGTCGCCGCGGTCGAGGATTCCGTGCGCGGTTGCGAACGCCTCGTCGTCGTGGTGTCCGCGCCGAACCGGGAACACGCCGCCGGCCCGGAAGACGTAGGTGAGCAGGCGGTTCTTGCCGAAGAGCTGCGACTTGGCCATGAACCTGATCTTCCGCCGCGTGTAGACGCCGGCGAAGAAGTGGTCCATGTTCGAGAAGTGGTTCGGCGCCATGATGAAGCCGCCGTCCGCAGGCACGTTGTCCACCCCGATCGCCCGGCAGCGGTAGAGCAGCATCGCCACGGGCGTGATGATCATCCGGACGAGCTCGTAGGTCCAGCCGGCACCGTGAGTGCGAGCCCAGGTGTGGAAGGGCTCAAAGTAGTCCGCGGGGCGGGTGTCCTTGTAGACCTGTGGCTTGATCTCGGCCATCGGCGAAGAGAGCCGGCGACGTCGGCTCCCGGTTCTCCTACCCCCTGGGCACCGGCGAGTTACGCGGCTCCTTGCGGATCCCCGCCCGCCGCCCAGCCCTTGGCTCGCTCGACCGCCTCGCGCCAGCGGCCGAGCAGCGCCTCGCGCTCGCCCGCAGCCATCGCCGGCTCGTAGCGGGCAGCCTCGCGCCACATCTCCCGCACCTCTTCGAGCGCCCAGAACCCGGTCCCGAGCCCGGCCAGGTAGGCCGCCCCGAGCGCCGTCGTCTCGGCCACCACGGGGACGATCACCGGGGCGTCGAGCACGTCGGCCTGGAACTGCATCAGCCAGCGGTTGGCCACCGCGCCGCCGTCGGCGCGCAGCTCGCGCAGGCGCTCGTCGGCCGCGGCCTCCTGGGCGCGCACGGCGTCGACGGTCTGGTAGGCGATCGACTCGAGCGCGGCGCGGGCGAGATGGGCGCGCCCGGCGCCGCGGGTGAGGCCGAGGATCGTCCCGCGCGCGTAGGGGTCCCAGTGCGGGGAGCCGAGCCCGGTGAGCGCCGGGACGAAGTAGACGCCGTCGTTGGATTCGAGGGACGCCGCGAGCCCCTCGGTGTCAGCGGCCTCGGCGACGATCCCGAGTCCGTCGCGCAGCCACTGCACGGCGGCCCCGGTGACGAACACGGCCGCCTCGAGCGCGTAGTCGGCGCCGTCCCCGAGCCCCCATGCGACGGTGGTCAGCAGCCCGTCGCCGGGGTCCGGCGCCTGGCGCCCGGCACACATCAGCACGAAGCTGCCGGTGCCGTAGGTGTTCTTGGCCATCCCGGGCGCGTGGCAGGCCTGGCCGAAGAGCGCCGCCTGCTGGTCGCCGGCGATCCCGGCGACGGGCACCTCGCCGCCGAACTCGGCCGTGGTCCCGTAGACGTGGGCCGAGGGCAGCGGCTCCGGGAGCGCCGCCTCCTCGACGCCGAGCAGCTCGCACAGATCGGGGTCCCAGGCCAGGCGGTGGATGTCGAACAGCATCGTCCGCGAGGCGTTTGAGTAGTCGGTGGCGTGGCGCCCGGTGAGCTTTTGGACCAGCCACGAGTCGACGGTCCCGAAGGCGGCCTCGCGAGCCTCGGGTACGTTGGCCAGCAGCCATTCGATCTTCGTGCCCGAGAAGTAGGGGTCGATGACCAGCCCGGTCCGCTCTCGGACCAGCGCCTCGTGCCCGGCCTCGCGCAGCTCCGCGCAGCGCTCGGCGGTGCGCCGGTCCTGCCAGACGAGCGCGTTGTGGACCGGCTCGCCGCTGCTGCGATCCCAGGCGACGACGGTCTCGCGCTGGTTGGTGATCCCGATCGCATCGAGGCTCCCGGCGTCGGCCCTCGCGTCGGCGAGCGCGTGCGAGGCGACCCGCCTGGTCACCGCCCAGATCTCGTTTGCGTCGTGCTCGACCCAGCCGGGGCGCGGGAACCGCTGCTCGAACTCGCTGTAGGCCCGCCCGCGGATGCGACCCTCGCGGTCGAAGACGAGGCAGGTGGTGCCGGTAGTGCCTTGGTCGATCGCCAGGATCAACGCCGGGCGGAGGCTATCCGCCGGCGCCGGCCCGGCGCGAGACCGCAGTCGACCGCGCGGAGCGCGGCAGACTGCAGCCCTCGAGATCTACGGGGCGCAGATCGGGAGCGGGATCGGCAGCGGCA
This sequence comes from Solirubrobacterales bacterium, assembly GCA_050697155.1. Taxonomy (GTDB): domain Bacteria; phylum Actinomycetota; class Thermoleophilia; order Solirubrobacterales; family 70-9; genus JBOGZD01. The sequence continues at coordinate 8,919 of JBOGZD010000094.1, forward strand.
GGCCGCCGAGCAGGTCGCAGACGACTCCGGGGCCGAGGATGCCGGCGAGCTCGCCGCCCAGCAGCCCGTCGAGCAGGCTCTCGACCATCGCGAAGACCTGGCCGAGGGTCGCCTCGACCTGGTCGAACGCGGCGGCGATCGCGGCCGCGGCCTCGGGGGGCAGCGGCAGCGTCGCGAGCAGCTCCTGAACCTGGTCGAGCACACCGGTGACGTGCTCGGTCACCTGCGCGATCAGGTCGCTGATCAGCGGCTTTACCTCGGCGAGCACGTCGGGGCTGGCAAGCGCGGCGAGCAGCGCCTCGATGTCGCCGTCGGCCTCGAACTGGGCGATAGCCTCGAGCACCGCGGCCTGCGCCGGCTGGGGCAGCTGCTGGGCGAGTGAGACCAGCAGGTCGACCACCTGCTCGTGGATCGCCGCGTAGCTCGCGGCGCCGTCGACCATCAGGCCCTGCACCTGCGGCGGAACGACCGGGATCAGGGTCGCGAACGTGCCCAGTCCACGGTCGCTCCGCGCCGCCACCTTTCGCAGCGCCTTCGCCCGCGCCCCGCGCCCGTCGGTCCGCTTGGCGATCCGCTTCGCCTTCTGGGTCCGCCGCTCGGCCGCGCCGATCGCGTCGGCGACGGCGCCCCCGTCGCCGGCGTGGGCGGCGGCGACGGCGCGCTCGACCGCGTTGTCGGCCTTGCGCAGCTCGGAGCCGACGCCCGCGTGAGCGGCGGCGGGCACGGCGAGCGCGACGGTGGCGATTAGCAGGGCAAGCTTCAATCTCATGCGGCGAAGTTCCTTCCGGGTAGGTTCCGATATACGCCATCGGCACCTGCGCGAGGACCTTGAGCCGGGATGCGCCCGGCTGGACGCGGCGCGCGAGGGTCAGCGCCGCCGCGCCCACCAGACGCGAGCGAAGTCGCGCACCTGGCGGGCGCGGTGGATGAAGCCGCCGAGGGTGCGGCCGGTCGCGCGGTGGTCTAGCTCGAGCTCGATCTCCGCCACTCGAAACCCGGCGCGAACGGCGTCGACCGTGATCCCGATCTCCATCCCATAGCCGTCCGCAAACGGCAGCGCTGCCTCCAGCACCTCCGTGCGCATCGCCCGCTGGCCGGAGATCGCCGCCTCGGCGCGGTAGCCGCAGCGCCTGCGGATCGCCCAGCGGGCGAAGCCGAGCGCGACGCCGAACCCGCCGCCCACTCGGCGGGCAAAGGCTGCGATCGCGAGATCGCAGCGGCCCTGGCGCACCTCCGCAACCAGCGTCGTCAGCCCTGACGCCGACCGCCCGAGGTCGGCGTCGCAGAGCAGCACCAGTGCCGGGGGCTCGCGCTGGCCGAGCGCCGCCTGTGCGGCCGCCGTGACGTTGGCGCCCTTGCCGTGCGGGCGCCGGCGGCTGACGACCCGGGCGCCCGCGGCGATCGCCACCTGCGCGGTCCCGTCCGTCGAGGCGTCATCGGCGACCCAGATCACCGCGCCCGGAAACGCGGCCCCAAGCGCGGCGAGCGTCGCCTCGATCCGATCGGCCTCGTTGCGGGCCGCGACGACGACCACGAGGCCCTCCTCGATCGTCTCGCCGGCCGGATACAGTCCCGCGGTCATGAGCGTCGACATTCCAGCGCACATCACCGGCACGGTGTGGAAGATCGAGGTCGGGGTGGGCGACAACGTTGCCGACGGCGACGCCGTGGTCATCCTCGAGTCGATGAAGATGGAGATGCCGGTCGAGGCCGAGGACGACGGCACGGTGAAGGAGATCCGCTGCGAGGAGGGGCAGTCCGTCCAGGAAGGCGAGGTTCTCGTCGTCCTGGAGTAGCCGCATCCGGTCGCTCGTCGAATGACCCGCGAGCTTGCGAGCGGCAAGCTGCTTCTCGACCGCCCCGCCGAGGCGGTCGCCCGGCTGACGCTCAACAACCCCGAGAAGCGCAACCCGCTGGACCACGAGGTGCTCGACGCGATCGCGGCGGCGCTGCCCGGGCTGGCCGAGGGGATCGAGACGCGCTGCGTGATCGTCACCGGGACCGGGCAGGCGTTCTCGGCCGGCTACGACATCGGCTCGATCCCCGCGCAGAGCTTCGCCGCCGACGCCGAGGCGCTCGTCGCCCACCCCTTCCACGAGGCGATGGAAGCCGTCTCGGCGCACCCCTATCCGATCCTCGCGGCGATCAACGGCCACTGCCTCGGAGGCGGGCTCGAGCTGGCGGTGCGCTGCGACCTGCGGCTGTGCGCCGCCGGCGCCAGGCTCGGGATGCCGCCGGCGAAGCTCGGGCTGATCTACGGTCACACGGGTCTGGAGCGGTTCATCGACGTGATCGGGGT
>JBOGZD010000095.1:0-11066 GCA_050697155.1 Solirubrobacterales bacterium
AGCATCCGGCCAGCGCTCGAGGGCCCCGTCCGGCCTTTCACCTGCTCACCACCCCACACGGCGAACCTGACATCACCTACGGGCTCAGCGACTCACTCCTCACGGCTTGCTGCATGATCCGGGCTAGTGCAAAGCGCGATCAAGGTGTTGTGACGACGCAGCCGGAGATCAGCTGGGACCAGTTCGAGGCGGTGGAGATGCGCGTCGGGCGGGTGGTCTCGGTCGAGGACTTCCCCGAGGCCCGGGTGTCGGCGTGGAAACTCGAGATCGACTTCGGGCCCGAGATCGGCCGCAAGCGCTCCTCGGCCCAGATCACCAACTACGAGCGCTCGGAGCTCGAGGGCCGGCTGGTGGTCGCGGTCGTCAACTTCCCGCCGAAGCGGATCGGGCCGTTCGTCTCCGAGGTGCTGGTGCTGGGCGCCCTCGACGACCACAAGGGGGTCATCCTGCTGCGCCCCGACCAGGAGGTCGAGCTCGGGGACCGGATCGCCTGAGCCAGCATCTAAGAGGCTGAATCGCCGTTGCGGCTCTCGTCCGCGGGATAGGCGAGCTGGATGTGGGTGCGGGCGACGGCGATGAAGGCGCGCTCGCGCTGCGCGCCGCCGCCGTGCGAGGCGATCTCGGCATTGGCGAGTGGGATGAAGTCCGTGTCGCCGCGGTTGAGGTAGTCCGAGAGCCGGCTGCGGTACCCCTCACGCGGCATCGTCAGGTCGCCGACGATCGTGTGACGGTCGGTCTCCAGCACGATGCGCTCGACCCGGCTCTCCATCGCCGAGGACGTTACCGCGGCCGCCCCGTGGGTAGGCTCGCCCAGCGATGGGAAGCCACCTGGCCACCTACCTGCGCGACCACCATGCCGGCGCCACCGGCGGGGTCGAGCTCGCCCGTCGCGCTGCGGGCTCGAACGAGGGCAATGCCTACGGCAAGGAGCTGGCGCGGATCGCCGCCGAGATCGCCGAGGACCGTGACGCGCTCGAGCGGGTGATGGAGGAGCTCGGGGTCCGCGCGGATCCGATCAAGGACCGCGCCGCCTGGGTGGCGGAGAAGCTCGGCCGGCTGAAGCCGAACGGCAGCCTGGTCAGCTACTCGCCGCTGAGCCGGGTGATCGAGCTCGAGGGACTGGTGCTCGGGGTGACCGGCAAGGTCGCTCTGTGGGAGTCGCTGAAGGCGGCCACGCCCCCCGGGGTCGAGACCGTGGACCTCGAGCGGCTCGCCGAGCGCGCCGCCGACCAGCGCAGCCGCCTCGAGGACCTGCGCCGCACCGCCGCCTCCGAGGCGCTCGGCAAGGGCTGAGAGGCTCAGGCCTCGGCGCCGAGCAGGAGCCCGAGCTGGCGTGACTGGGCGACCAGCGTGCCCTGCTCGGACCAGAGCTCGCCGTCCTCCTCGAAGAACCCGTCGCGTACCAGCCGGGTGCGAAAGCGCCCCAGGAGCAGGCCGTCGTCAAGTGGCGTCGGGGCGCGGAAGTGGATCGTCAGGTCGATCGTCGGCGCCGGGGCGAGCGCGGTCAGCCGCGGCCACGGCGCCGGAAACCAGGCGTCGGCGAGCACCGCGATCGCGAGCGCGTCGAGCGGCCGTTGCTGCCGCAGGCCGAGCCAGCCGCCGACCTCGGCGCGGTCGGCGCGAGTGAACGGTCTCGCCCCGAAGCGGTGCTGCATCGTCAGCCGCCCGGTGAACGGCGGCGGGGGTGCGTTCCCCCGTAACTCACTCTGCGGCGTCTCGCGCCCGCCCGGCGGCTCGACGTCGGGAATCGGCGACTCGTCCAGCACCGGCCCGGGCCAGGGCTTCGAGTAGGAGCCGAGCGCGAGCCCGAGCAGCTTGTCGCCCTGCTCGAGCCGGCCGCTGACGGTGCTCAGCGAGCGACCCGCGCGCTCGACCACGGCGGTCGCGGTCACCGGGCCCGGCTCGGGCACCCGCATGAAGTGCATCGTCGCCGAGCGGGGCGTACGGTCCGGATCGTCGACCGCAAGCTCGAGCGCGCGCAGCATGATCGCCATTACGTAGCCGCCGAGTGGTCCCCGCGGGGTGTCCCAACCCTCCGTGACCGCGCCGCGCCAGACCCCGTCGCCCACCGGCTCAAGCCCAGTATCGGCGTCGAAATCCATCACACCTGGCTCGCGCTCCGCACCACAGACATCGGAATCTCCTCCGCGCTCACGGCCGCGGCACGATATCCGTTGCGTGACGAGCGACAACTGCGTGACGAGCCGCACTATCGCGTTCCGTCTCACCGCGTAGAAAGGGGAATGTGCCGGCGACCACGAAAGCCCCCCAGGAGATGATCTCGCTCGAGCTGCCCGCGGTGCCCGAGGCGGTGCCCGCGGCGCGCCATGCGGTTGCCGACTTCGCCCGCTACCACGAGGCCGACGTCGCCGGAATCAACATGGCGGTCTCCGAGGCCGTGGGAAACGCCGTTCGCCACGCCTTCCTGCGCCGGGACCCGGGATCGATCTGGGTGCGGGCCGGGCGCATCGACGACGCGATCGTGGTCGTGGTGGAGGACGACGGCAGCGGGGTCGAGCCGCGGATCGACAGCCCCGGGCTCGGACTGGGGATTCCGATCATCGAGAGCGTCTGCGAGACGCTGACGATCGAGCGCCGGGAGGGCGGCGGGGCGCGCGTGGTGATGCGGTTTGCGCTCGTCGGCGCGCCTTCACCCGCCGGCTGAGCGCCCGGGGAAGCCGGGCGCTACTCGTCGAGCGCGATCAGCCCGGAGCTGAGCAGCCCGGCGATTCGAAAGACCTTCTGCGGCTGGGAGTGCAGCCGGGTGACCGCAAGCCGGCGCCCCCCCTGCTCGACCAGCCGCCGGCCGGCGCGGACGATGGTCGAGATCCCGGTCGAGTCGATGAAGGTGCAGCGCTGGAAGTCGACGACGATCTCGCCCCCGGCGTCGATCGCCGCGCTGAGCGCGTTGTCGAGCTGCGGAGCGCTGGCGAGGTCGAGCTCGCCGTTGAGGACGATCGCCGTCCCCCCGCCATCCGGTCGGTCGATCGAAAGCTCGAAGTCCTGTTCGCGCTCATGCGGTTCGGCTGCCATCGATCCCTCTCATCCGAAGTTGGTCCGGCCGGACGAGAGCACCCCCCTCGGGCCGCAGCGGTAGGCCCTCGCCTGTCCGCCGAGCATACGCCGCTACCGGGGCGGCTGCGTTCCAGGCAGACCGACTCAGCTCGAGACGCGGTATCGGAGGTGGGTGACGGCGGGGGCGCTGACGACCCTGGTGCTCTCGAGGTTCGGCGGCCGGTCGCCGAGACCGTCGAACAGGCGCACGCCCGCGCCGAGGAGGACCGGGGCGAGGTGGACCTGGACGTCGTCGACCAGACCCGCCCTGAGGTATTGCTGAACCGCGTTCGCCCCGCCCGCTACGTGGACGTCCTTGTCCTCGGCGGCAGCCCGAGCCTGCTCGAGCGCGGCCTCGATCCCGTCCGTGACGAAGGTGAAGCTGGTTCCGCCCTGCCTCGCCTCGGCCTCGCGAGCGTGGTGGGTGAGTACGAACACCGGGACCCGGAAGGGAGGCTCGTCTCCCCACCAGGCGTCGGCATTGGGATCGTCCGGCCATGGCCCCTCACCCCCGCTGAACATCCGCCGGCCCATGATCACCGCGCCGGTGCGCGCGAGCGATTCGTCCACCACCGCGGAGCTGGGGCTGGTCTCACCGCCGGCCTCGCCGTGGCGCTCGCGCCAGGCTGCCAGGGCGAACGCCCACTCGTGCAGCTGCTCGCCGCCCTTTCCCAGAGGCTCCCCGAGCGTCTGGTTCGGCCCGGCCACGAACCCGTCCAACGACATCGAGATGTCCACAAAGACCTTTGCCATCGTGCCTCCTGACTTCGCGGGGGATCGGCGCCCGGACGAAGCGCCTCGGGAAAGTGCAGGTTAGGACCGGCGAGCCAGACGAAAGTCATCGCCGGCAGGGCCTCTTGACAGGTGACCAAACAGTCACCTATACTCCCCGGCATGGACGCGGTGTTCAAGGCGCTCGCAGACCCGACGCGACGAAGCCTGCTCGACGCGCTGTTCGCAAACGACGGGCAGACGCTGAGCGCGCTCGAGCAGGGGCTGCCGATGACGCGCTTCGGCGTCATGAAGCATCTGCGGGTGCTCGAGGAGGCGAGTCTCGTGACCACCAAGCGACGCGGTCGCGAGAAGCTCCACTTCCTGAACCCGGTCCCGATCAGGCTCGTCCACGATCGGTGGGTGAGCAAATACGCCGAGCCCTGGGTGGCGACGCTCAGCGGGCTCAAGGAACGACTGGAGGACTAGACGATGGAGAAGGTAACGCCGGTCTCGTACGCTGCCGGAACGGCCCCCGTCAGCGGCACCGCCGTTTTCGAGATCTACATCAAGACGACCGCGGAGCGCCTATGGGACGCGATCACCGACCCCGAGATGAGGGCCAAGTACAGCTTCGGAGTCGAGACGAGCTCGGACTGGACGCCCGGGTCGAGCTACAACGCCTCGGTCCCCGGGGTCATCGACATCGCGGCGGGTGAGAACCTCGAGGTCGATCCTCCGCGCCGGCTCGTCCAGAGCTTCACCGCTCTTTGGAGCGACGAGGTGAAGGGCGAGGGGACCTCGAGGGTCACCTGGGAGATCGAGCCGGTCGGCACCTCATGCCGGCTGACCGTCACCCACGACCAGCTCCCCGAGGACGCCAACGCGGAGCTCTACGGCGGCTGGCCGATGATCCTCTCCGGGCTGAAGACGCTGCTGGAGACCGGCGAGCTGCTCGACACTCCCGGCTCGCTGCGCTACGCGAAGGCCGCGGACTCGGCGGCCTGAGCGGTGGACCCTGGCCGATCTAGTGCCGTGTCCCAGTGGGACACGGCGCTAGTCGAGCCATTCGCCCCTGCGCATCAGGTGGCGGTCCTCGAGCTCGTTAGCCTCGCGCCAGGCCTGGATGCGCTGCGGCGTGATCCGGACGTAGACGTACTCGTCGGCGAGGGTTCTCGGGTCGAATCCCGCAGCCTGCGCGTGCGCGTCCTCCAGACCGGCGTCGGCGCCGATTGGAATCGCCTCCACCGGGCCTTCGACGATGACGACATCCCGGGTGGGGCCGAGCGCCACCCGCGCCCAGCCGGCACGGATGAGGTTCAGGCCGGTGCGGCTGGCGCGGGGAGTCGCGATCGTCATGGTCGAGCCGTCCCAGTAGTAGGAGAGCGGGACGAGGTAGGCGCCGCCAGCCTCGCCCGCCGGCGCGACCCACAGGTCGACCTGGCTGGCCAGCTTCGCCAGCGTGTCGATCCTGCGCTGCGATCGCGGGCGGGCGGGCTCGGGCTCGGGCTGATCAGCTTCTGTCGGCATCCGCTGCTCCGCGCTCACTCCTGGAGCTCCGCCAGCCGCCGCTCGAGCAATCGCCGCTCGGCGTCGGAGTGAACGAGCTCCAGCGCGCGGCCGTAGGCTGCCCGGGCGTCTTCTGTGCGATCGAGCCGGCGCAGCAGCTCGGCCCGCGTTGCGTGCAGATAGTGGTAGCGGTCAAGCTCGAGGCGCTCGACGAGGTCGAGCGCGGCCTCCACCTCGCCCGCCTCGGCGACGGCGACGGCGCGGTTGAGCTCGACGACCGGCGAGCCGGTGAGGCGGGCGAGCTCTCCATAGAGGGCCGCGAGCTGCCGCCAGTCCTGGGGCTCATCCGCGTGCAGGATCGCGATCGCCGCCTGCAGCACGTAGGGACCGCGGCCGCCGAGCGCCATTGCGCGCTCGAGGGCGGCCTCGCCCCGGGAGATCTGGTCTGCGTCCCAGAGCGATCGATCCTGATCGCGCAGGAGTACCACCGTGCCGCCGGCGAATCGCGCCTCGCGCCGGGCGTCGTTCGCCAGCATCAGCGCCAGCAGGCCGTGCACCTCGGGCTCGTCGGGCATCAGCTCGGCGAGCGCGCGCCCGAGCCGGATCGCCTCGGTACCGAGGTCGCCGCGGCCGCCGTAGCCCTCGTTGAAGATCAGGTACACGACCGCGAGCACCGCCGCGAGGCGGTCGGGGAGCAGGTGCGCCGGCGGCACCCGAAACGGGACCCCGGCGGCCTTGATCTTGCCCTTCGCGCGGACGAGCCGCTTGGCCATGGTCTCCCTGGGGACGAGGAAGGCGCGGGCGATCTCCTCCGTCGTCAGCCCGCCCAGCGTCCGCAGCGTGAGCGCGACCTGGGCATCGAGCGCGAGCGCCGGATGGCAGCAGGTGAAGACGAGCTCGAGCCGCTCGTCCGGGATCGTCGTCTCGTCCACGTCGTCCTCAACGGCTTCCGGCAGGTCGAGCAGGCGGGCCTTCTCCGCGAGCGTGCGATCGCGGCGGATGCGGTCGATCGCGCGGTTGCGCGCGGTGGTCACCAGCCAGGCGCGCGGGTTGTCCGGTGTCCCGTCGCGGGGCCAGCGTTCGGCGGCGACCGCGAACGCCTCCTGGGCGGCTTCCTCGGCGAGCTCGAAGTCGCCGAGGAAGCCGATCAGGGTGGCGAGAACGCGGCCCCACTCGTCGCGGAAGACCTGCTCGAGGATCGCCTATCGCTCCACCAGCGGGCGCACTTCGATCGCGCCGCCCATGCGCGCCGCCGGAATCCGCGCCGCGAGCTCGATCGCGGCGTCGAGGTCGTCGGCCTCGAAGATCAGGTAACCGCCGAGCGCCTCCTTGATGGCGACGAACGGCCCGTCGGTGGTCAGCGTTTCACCGCCCTCCACTCGGACGGTGGTGGCTGTCTCGGGGGGCTGCATCTGGAAGTCGGCGGGGGTGACGCCGGGCGTCTGGTTGATCGCCTGGTAGTCGGCGTAGACCGCCTTCTGCTCGTCCTCGGAGAGGCTCTCCCACGCGTCCGACCCCGGCACCGGGGTGTCGCCTTGATGGATCAGCAGGATGTACTTCATCGCTTCCTCCTTCTGGGGAATGGTCGCGTAGAAGACGAACGGGGGCCGAGAAAATGGACAAGCTTCGCGCGAATCAGCCGCTAACGCGGGTTTCGTCGCCGATCAGGCCGGCCTGGACCAGGAGCTCGAGCTCGAGCATCGCAAGCTCGACGGCCACGGCGAGGGCTGGGAGCAGACTCGCGACTCGGTCGCTGGCGAGGGCGGCTGGCCAGGCTGCCTGCGGAGCTTCGCCGAGCGACTCGCGGCCTGAATGCGTCGAACGTGAGCGGCTCGTCTCAGCTCTTCGTCGCCAGCACGGAGACGCTCTTGACTCCGTACTTGGCGCTGGCGTTGCGAGCCTGGTCGGAGATGAACTCATATGAGTTCTGCTTGATGTCCTCGATCCGCAGCCCGGCGCCCTCGATCGCTTCGCGGTAGGCGTCCTGCTGCGCCGCGCCGCCGATGCACGAGGCCCAGAGATCCACGTCGCAGACGATCGATTCCTTGAGCTGCTGCTCGCTGACGATGTCGGCGATCGCGAGCCGACCGCCCCGGCGCAGTGCTCGCGCCGCCTCGCCGAAGACGCGGTCCTTCTCGGGTGAGAGGTTGATCACCCCGTTCGAGATCACGCAGTCGCAACTCCCGTCCTCGACGGGTAGGGCCTCGATCCGCCCCTCGCGCAGCTCGACCTGGTCGAGGCCGGCGTCCGCCGCCAGGCGGCGCGCCTTGTCGAGCTGTTCGACGGTGAAGTCGATGCCAACCACCGCTCCCTGGGGCCCGACCAGGTGGGCGGCAAAGAACACGTCCATGCCCGAGCCGCTGCCGAGATCGATCACCGACTCGCCCTGTCCCAAGTCGGCGAGATCGAAGAAGTAGCCGACGCCGGCGAACGACTCGATCGCGCCCTCGGGGATCACGTCGAGAACATCGCAGGGGTAACCGAGGCGCTCGGCGAGCGGGCGGCCGAGCTCGAAGTGGTAATCGCCGCCCGGCGCCTCCGCAACGTGGCGGTACATGTCCTTGACCTTGAGCTCGAGCTCCTCGCTGTCGACCGTCGTTGCCATCTCTCCTCCTCGTTGCCGTCTCCGGGCGCTCCCGAGTGAGCCTAGTCCTCCGCGGTCTATTCTGATAGGCGAATCGTCTTATAGATGGCTTTCCCAACCGGCATAGTTGACGCTCTCGACCCCGCGCGGCTCCGACTGTTGGTCGAGGTCGATCGGCGCGGCTCGATCTCGGCCGCCGCGAACGCGTGCCGGATCAGCCAGCCGTCGGCGACCAAGCAGCTGAAGACGCTCGAGGCTGCGATCGGCGAGAAGCTGGTTGAGCGCAACGGCCGCGCCAGCCAGGTGACGGAGGCCGGCCAGGTCGTGGTTCGCCACGCCGCCCGGGTTCTCGACACGCTGCATGGGCTCGAGCAGGAGCTCGACGCGTTGCGCGGAGCCGAGAGCGGGACCCTCGCCCTGGCCGCGTCGACGACCTCGGGGGCATACGTGCTTCCCTCGATCCTGCAGTGCTTTGCCGATCGCCACGCCGGCGTCGACGTCGACATCGCGATCGGCTCCAGCGCCTGGGTTGCGAGCCGCGTCGCCAGGGGCGAGTTCTCGCTCGGCATCGCGGGCGAGATCGAGCTTCCCGACGGGGTGCGCGCCGAGCCCTTCCTCGACGATGAGCTGGTCGGCATCGCCGCGCCCGGCCGGGTCAAGCTGCGTCGCGGCAGGGTGCCGGTGTCCGAGCTCGAGCGCTGGACCCTGCTCGTTCGCGAACGCGGATCGAGCACCCGAGCGGTGGCCGATCGATACCTCGCCCGAGCCTCTTATCACCCGGCGAACCGCTGGGAGCTGGACTCCAACGAGGCGATCAAGCGCTCAGTTCAGGCCGGCCTGGGTGTCGGGTTCGTGAGCGGGCTGGTCGTCGCCGACGAGATCGAACGCGGCGAGCTGGTCAGCTTCCGGATCGAAGGAGCCGAGCCGATGCGCCGCTGGATTCACCTGCTGCTGCCGGACGATCGCGACCCGACGCCGTCCGAGCGCGCGTTCATCGCGACCCTCAGCGACTGCTGCGCGGTCAGCGTCGCAGGCTGCATCGTCGACGGAGGCTCGACCGGCAAGCGCTGAGCCCTCGTCAGAGCGAGGTGCCCAGCCATGCCGGCCAGGAATGGTCCCTATCACCGATCCGGTCTAGGAGCGAGGTTCGGACTCGCCTACGGTCAGGGCATGTTCTTCAGACAGATCCTCAACGAGGAGACCGCCTGCGCCTCCTACCTCTTCGGCTGTAACACCGCTGGCGAGCTGGCCGTGGTCGACGCCCACGCCGACCTGATCGACGAGTACGTAACCGCCGCGGAGGCACAGGGATCTCGCATCGCCGCCGTGGTCGAGACCCACGTCCAGGCCGACCACGTCTCCGGGCTTCCCGAGCTGGTCGAGCGCACCGGCGCCACCGCATACCTGCCCGAAGGGACCGGGGTCGAGTTCGACCACCACGCCCTGGCCGACGGCGAGCTGATCAAGCTCGGCAACACGGTGATCCAGGCCGTAGCGACACCGGGCCACGCCTCTGCCCACCACGCTTATCTGGTGACCGACCATCGCCGCGGCGATGAGCCGTGGATGATCCTGACCGGAGACGCGCTGCTGGTCGGCGACGCCCGCCGGCCGGATCTGCACGCCCAAGTCGAGCAGCCGGTGGACGAGATGGCGCGGCTTCTCCATCGGTCGCTCACGGGTCGGCTGCTGGCGCTGCCCGACCACCTGCTGCTGTACCCGGCCCACTACTCCGGCTCCGTCTGTGGGCGCGGCCTCTCCGGTCATCCGGCCTCGACGATCGGCTTCGAGCGTCGCCACAACCGGGCGCTCGAGTTCGACTCAGAGGATGCGTTCGTCGCCGCGCTGGTCGAGGACATTCCTCCGGCGCCCGAGCACCAGGCAGCGATCGTTGCGGCAAACCGCTCGGGCAGCCGACGCACCTCGATCGCTTGACCGCACCCAGGGTCGAGCTCGGGCTGCGCGAGAACGCACCCCAGTTCGTGCTTCTGGTCGCCGTCAATGCCCTCGTCGGGGCGATGGTCGGCCTCGAGCGCTCGACCCTGCCGCTGATCGGCGAGGACGAGTTCGGCCTCGGCTCGAGCGCCGCGGTGCTCTCGTTCATCGTCGCCTTCGGGCTCGCGAAGTCGTTCACGAACCTCGGCGCCGGCGCGCTCGCCGAGCGCTTCGGGCGCCGCCGGCTGCTGGTGTTGGGTTGGGCGATCGCGCTCCCGGTGCCGGTCTTGGTCGCGCTGGCGCCGAGCTGGGCGTGGATCGTCGCGGCGAACGTCTTTCTGGGGGTGAACCAGGGGCTCGCCTGGTCGATGACCGTGGTGATGAAGATCGACCTCGTCGGCCCCCGGCGCCGGGGGTTGGCCCTGGGCCTGAACGAGGCGGCCGGCTACGGCGGGGTCGCCGCCGCGGCCGCGCTGAGCGGCTGGCTCGCGGCCGAGTTCGTGGCGCGCGACGTACTGGTCGTCGCCGGCTTCGCGATCGCAGCCGCGGCGCTGCTGGTCTCGGTGCTCTTCGTTCGCGACACCGGTGCCCACGTGGCCCTCGAGCAGGCGCGCGATCGCGCGGAGCGGAGCGCGACCGCGCCGCGGCTTCGCGACGCATTCCCGGACGCCACCTACCGGGTGCCGGCGCTGCGCGCGTGCTCGCAGGCGGGGCTGGTCAACAACCTCAACGATGCCCTCGCCTGGGGGCTGGTGCCGCTGTTCCTGGCGGCCGAGGGCGCGAGCGTCGAGCAGGTGGGGCTGATCGCCGGCATCTATCCGGCGATCTGGGGGATCGGCCAGATCGGGACCGGGCATTGGTCGGACAGCGTTGGCCGCAAGCCGCTGATCGTCGCCGGCATGGTCGTGCAGGCCGCCGCCCTGGCGCTGCTCGCCGCCTCGGGCGGCGCCGTCGGGCTCGCCGCGGTGGCCGCCGTCGGACTGGGCGTCGGCACCGCGCTCGTCTATCCGACGCTGATCGCGGCGATCTCGGACACGGTTTCACCGGTGGCGAGAGCGGCCACGGTCGGGGTCTATCGCTTCTGGCGCGACATGGGCTACGTCGTCGGCGGACTCTCCGTCGGGGTGCTCGCCGATGCGATCGAGTTCAGCGGGGCGATCGCGGTCGTCGCCGGCCTAACCCTCCTCTCGGGGCTTTGGGTTGCGCTCGACCTGCGAGAGCCAGTGGCCGTGGGCCACGGTGTTCGGGGAGCCGTGGACGCCGAGGCGGCCGT
>JBOGZD010000096.1:0-10979 GCA_050697155.1 Solirubrobacterales bacterium
GCTAGTCCTCGACGTGATCCTCCGCGTCCGATCGCACCGTCTCGCAGAACCAATCGAGCACGCCCTTCAGAGACTCGAGGGCTGCCGGGTCCGCAGCCAACAAGGAAAGCGGGATGCCTGGTCTACGCGTAATCGCATCCTCTGGGATCGATACGCCCGGGATGTCGTTTAGCCGGCGGAGTAGTTCGCGGCGCATCTCGACGTCATCGAATGGCGGGCGCGTCATGTGCTGGAACGAGATTTCGATCTTCCCCCGAAAGGTCCCGATCCCGAACGGGTAGTACGGCTGCCCTGCGTGGTCTAGCACCGGGCCGAAGGAGCCGTCGACTCTGCCCGTGCCCCACCAGAATCGCAACCGCTGAACCCGCGACCATTCGATGAGCTCGCGCGCCACCTGTGCCTCGGCCGGGCCGCGGTTTACCTCAAGCTCTGCGAGGAACGAAGCTTCGTCCCACTGGCGCTTCTCGCGCTGCGCCTTCCGCGTTTCGGCCGCCGCAGTCTGACCGATCGCGCGCGGCACCAACGTGCGCAGCCCTTCCGGTCCGACGTATTGCTTGACCTCGATCGCGATCACCTCGGCCGCCATCTGCTCGTTCAGGAACTCGACGACACGACGAAGCTCGCGCGGGATCTCATCCGCGACGAAGACCAGCCTGATTCGCCCGGCCTTCAAGTTGGCCGCCGCTTGCTCCCAGTAAGCCTCGATATCGGCGCTCGGCCCGAGGACCGCACCAAGTTCGGCATCGGCGTCGCGACCTTCACCTTCCAACCGGCGCTCGAACGCGGCGCGCAGCGTCTCAACTGGCCAATAGACGACCGCGTTTGCCGCGTAGTCGATCAGCTGGCCGACTACCTCGCGCCGGATGCGAGTGTCGGAGCTTCGCTTCACCTCGACGAGCGTCGGCACGGAGTCCTGGTCGAGGAAGAGGTGGTCGACTGACCACCGTCCCGGTCCTTCCTCCCTATCGGGCACGGCCGACTCGCGGTCGATCAAGAGCCAACGGCGTGCGTCAGCGCCGGCGAGCTGATCGCCGGCGAGTAGATCGGGGAACTTGGCGAGCAGTTCCTGCAGCACGTCCTCGCTGTCGTAGGCAGCTTCCGTCATCGGCACGAGATCGTCCTCGCCGCGCAGGAGGAAGATGCCGCCGCTCACCCAGATGAGTCTATGACTGGCGAAGGCGTCCGGGGTCGGTCACGGTCGTCGGCGGGTTAGCCCGTTGCTCTGCTGCTTTCGCGTGAGGCTGTCGCACAAACCCCCGTTTTTCGGGTTTTGGCTTTGGCGGCGGCGGACCGTGCGAGGCTCTCCGCCCCTCGGGCAACACCTGGGGCGAACACCTTGCAGGCCCGCCGCACTGACGCAGCGGCGGCCGTCGGGTCGTGCATGACCGCAGTGGAATGGCGCCGAGGCGGGGTAGCGTGTGCCCGGTCAATGAGAGGGAGCGGATGAGCCACAGCTACGACGTCATCGTGATCGGAGCCGGTCCCGCCGGCGAGCACTGCGCCGGCCACCTCGCCGACGGCGGCCTCAAGGTGGCGATCGTCGAGCGCGAGCTGCTTGGAGGCGAGTGCGACTACTGGGCCTGCATCCCATCGAAGACGCTGCTGCGCCCGGGCGAGGCGCTCCAGGCCGCGCGCGAGGCGCCCGGTGCCCGCGAGGCCGTGGGCGGCGACATCGACGCCGGGTCGGCCTTCGAGTGGCGCACCTTCATGACCTCCAACTGGGACGACACGGCAAAGGAGGAGTGGCCGCGCTCGAAGGGCATGGACATCCTGCGCGGGGAGGGGACGATCACCGGCCCGGGTCGCGTGGCCGTGGACGGAGCCGAGCATTCTTGCGAGCACATCGTGGTCGCCACGGGCTCGGAACCGGTGATCCCCCCGATCGACGGCCTGCGTGAGCTCGAGGGCATCTGGACCAACCGCGAGGTCACGGCGATGACGGAGGCCCCCAAGCGCCTGCTGGTCCTCGGCGGGGGGCCCGTGGGCACCGAGATGGCCCAGGCGTGCATGCGGCTCGGCTCCTCGTCGGTGGCACTGGTGGAGGGCATGGACCACGTGCTTCCACGCGAGCCCAAGCCGCTCGGTGACGCGCTCGGCCAGGCGCTCGGCGCGGAGGGACTCGAGCTGCATCTCGGCCAGCACGCCTCGGCCGCTCGCAAGGACGGCGACGACTACGTGCTCGAGTTCCCCGACGGCAGCGAGCTGCGCGGCGACAGGCTGCTCGTGGCCACCGGCCGTACCCCCCGGATGGAGGGCCTCGGCCTCGAGAACGTGGACATCGAGGCGGGCAAGCGCGGGGTCGAGGTCGACGGGCGCATGAAGGCCGCCGACGGCGTGTGGGCGGTGGGCGACGTCACGGGCATCTGGCCGCTCACCTACGTCGGCAAGTACCAGGGCCGGGTTGCCGCGGCCAACATCCTCGGCCGCGAGCGGCAAGTCAACTACGACGCGGTGCCGCGCGTGGTCTTCACCGATCCTCAGGCCGCCTCGGTGGGCGCGGCGGAGGGCGAGGTGGAGGTGTCGGTGCCGATCACGTCAACCCCGCGGCTCTCCACCTACACGCGCGAGTACGACGAGAAGGTCGGCTTCCTCACGCTGGTGTCCGACGGCAAGCGCCTGACCGGCGCCTATGCCCTCGGCCCCGAGGCCGGCGAGTGGCTGCAGCAGGCCACGCTGGCGATCCGTGCCGAGGTTCCGCTCGAGGTCGTCGCGGACACGATCCAGCCCTTCCCGAGCTTCTCCGAGATGTTCCTGTTCGCGCTCACGGAACTGGGCACCAAGGTTCCGGCCGCCGCGGCGGCGTAGCGCCCGGCAACTTTCCGCCCCAAGGAGCTACTCGGAGCGTGTCGTGCCACGCTCGCGGAGCGCATTCACGATGAACTCGGCGTACCACTGCGCCCACTCCTCGTCGCGCACTCCCCCGAGCTCCTCCTTCTCGTACTGACCATGCGCCTCCTCTGCCTCGTGGAGGAGACGGGTGAGCTCTTCTTTCGTCAGGTCTTCGAGCGCCACTGCGGCGAGTCTACGTTCTCCCGTCATCGTCCCGGCGCCCCAAAGGACCAAGCCCACCTCCCCGAGGCCTCTAGCGCTTGACGATGTTGTGAACCTCCAGGAACTCCGGCTCGCCCGGATCTATCCCGACGTCGGCCAGCACCGGCATGAGGTGCTCGCCAAACGCCTCGAGCTGTTCTTGCGAGTCCCAAATCTCGCTGACCCGGAGGTCGTCGTCCGGGCCAAAGAGGACATGGATCTCCAGCCCGTCCGGGGCGGGCCAGTGACCGCTCTCTTCCAAGCGTCGGTTGACTTCCTCGTACTTCTGGACGGTCAGGGAACGGGGGGTGAAGCGGGCAAGAACGCTCATGGCGAGGCTCCTCTTCGATCGGGTGGTCCGACCCTATCCGACCGCACGTCCTGGTTCGGGGACCGCCTGATTCTCGCCCCGCTCAGGCCTCGTAGTCCTCGACCGTCTTGGCGTCGCGCATGCTCGTGTCGTCGGGGTCGAGGCCGAATTCCTCGTGGGCGCGGCGCTGGCGGAGCAGGTCCCAGTAGCGGTCGAGCTCGACCTTGATCGCCCTCAGGCGCTTGTGCTGCTCGTCGGTGAGCCCCTCCTGACGCTCGCCGGCGCGTTGTAGCTCGTGCTCCTCGGCGACCAGTGCCTCGATGTGGTTCTCGATCCCCTGGTCGGTCTCGGCGGTCATCCTCGCTCCTCCTCCGTCGCTAACAGCAGGTCGGTCAGCCCGAAGCGCTCGTCGCGCGCCGGCAGCGTTGGCGTCCAGCCCGGGTCGTTGGCTCGGTAGGAGCCGGGATCTGCGTCGAGGATGCCGATCAGGACCTCGGCGACGATCCGGCCGCCGCTCGGGCCGAGCTGCTCGCCGCGGCCGTGGCTCGCCGACTCGGCGAGGAAGTAGAGCCACAGCGGCGTCTCCCCCGACCAACCGGCGGCGCGCAGGGCCAACGGGTCATCGGCCACCGGGGTCTCCCCCATCGCCCGCGCCACCGCCTCGCCGGATGGCAGGCCGTAGGCGTGTCCCCGCTCGAGGTCGCGGCCGGCGAGGGACTGGTAGGCGTCCCGCTCGACCTCACCGGTGATCGCCGCCGGAAGCTCGATCAGCGAGCGAACGAGGCGACCGTCGATCAGCTTCGCCCGCTGCGCCGGTCTCGCTCCCTGCACGTCGAAGAGCCTGCTCCACTCGATCGCCAGCTCCGCGGGAACCGGCCTGAAGCCGATCAGGTCCGGAAACAGCCTCAGCGCACGCGCCCCTGACGCTGGTCGAGTACGGCGACTTCCAGTGCCCGTTCTGTGGTCGCGCCACCGGGACCGTCGATGCGCTGCGGGAGCGCTTCGGCGACGAGCTGCGCTACGTCTTTCGACATCTCCCGCTCCCCGACGTGCACCCGAACGCGGAGTTGGCCGCGGAGGCGGCGGAGGCGGCCGCGTCGCAGGAGGCGTTCTGGGAGATGCACGACCGGCTGTTCTCGCACCCGGACCAGCTCGATGCCACCGACCTGGTCGGCCATGCGGCCGAGCTCGGGCTCGATGTCGAGCGCTTCTCGCGCGAGCTCGGCACGGGCGTGCACGCGCCGCGGGTCCGCGCCGACGTGTCCAGTGCCGAGGCGAGCGGAGCCGAGGGGACGCCGACGTTCTTCGTCAACGGCCGCCGCCGGCTCGGCCGCTACGACGCCGAAGCGCTCGCGGAGGGGCTCGCCCCCGGACGTCCCCGGGCGCCGATCCCGCGCGCCGAAGACGAGCGGCCGAGGCGGGCGAGCAAGGGCTGCCGGCGATCGGCCGGCTCCGGGGCGCCGGCGCGCCTCCGCCGACCCCCCTCGTCCTCGATGGCCTCGAGGAGACACCCGACGACGATGGCGCGTTCCCGCGGCTGACGCAGGCCCAGATCGCGACGTTGATGCCTTTCGGCGAGCGACGGAGCCTGGAGGCGGGCGAGCCCCTGTTCGGCGTCGGCCAGCCCGGCTCGGACTTCGTCGTCGTCCTCTCAGGCGCGGTCGCCCTGGTCGACGGCTACGGGCACGACAACCGGGTGCGCACTGTCCACGGCGAGGGCAGGTTCCTCGGCGAGCTCGGCATCCTGAGCGGCCAGACGATGCTCCTCACCGCGGTGGCCCAGCGCGCCGCCGACGTCCTGATCGTCTCCACCCAGCGACTGAGCGCGGCGCTCGGCGTCGACTCGTCGCTGCGCGATCTCGTCATGCGCACCTATCTGCTGCGCCGCTCCCTGCTCCTCGGCATGGCGGCCGAGCTGCGGATCGTCGGCTCCGGCGCGTCCCCCGACGCGCAGCGCCTGCGTGACTTCGCAACCCAGAACGACGTACTGCACTCCTGGACCGACCTCGACCACGACGAGCGCGCCGCCGCGATGCTCGAGGAGCTCGGCGTCGAAGTCAGCGAGACGCCCGTCGCGGTGACGCGAGACCGGCAGGTACTGCGCAATCCGAGCGAGGCCGACCTGGCCCGGGCGCTCGGACTCGAGGCAACCGACGACGACGCTCGTTCGCGGGAGTAGTCGCCTCTCGCGCAGAACGTGACGCAGCAGCCTCGCGATCAGATCCAGTTTCGGGTTCGCAGCCGGTCCACGGTTCGCCGGCGACGTGCTCATGCGACGCGGACGGCTGCAGCGGCTCCTGGTGCCGGTCGCGGAAGCCGAAGTTGTAGGCGGCCGCGGTCGCGGCCGGCGCCGGCGACCCGCGGACCAGGTGGCCGGCGCGAACCCGTCGCCGTCGGCGTCGGCGACGCCGCTCGCGAGCCGCACCCTCCACGTGCCCGTGGTCGAGGGGGAGGTACGGACGCTGCGACAGTGGGACTTCCTGCACTGTCCGGCGGGAACCGTGCACGTCTTCGTGGGCGCCGGGGAAGGACCGTGCGCGGTGCTGATGGTTTGGCTCGAGGCGCGAGGATGCCGCGCACTACCCGGTCAACGAGGTGGCGGCCAAGTACGACGCGTCCGTGAGTACCGCGACAGACGACCCCGCGGAGGCCTACGCCGACTGGCGCCGGGAGCCGCATCGCGCGACGCGGAACCCGTGGCCGCTTGGCTAGCGCCGCGCGGGACACCGGGCGTCCCTCGCCCAGGCCGATCGTCGCGCAGCTACACTCGAAGGAGCGCCGGTTGGGTCTCAGCTCCTTGGTCCTCCCTCAGAACCCGGCTCCATCCAAGGGGGCAAGGAAGAGGTCTGCATGCGCGATCCCAGCGAGAAGGCGAGCGCGGCTCCTGCCACCCGGGCCGAAGTGTGCGATGAGATCGGCCGAATGGTGAGCTCGATCTGGCAACGGCGTTCGGGTGTTCGCCCTGCGGGCGTGAGCACTGAGTACGTGGGCGATGCGGTTCGGTGCGAGATCCGGCAGGGCGAGAGCCCACCCGACGTCGCCGGTGACGAAACAGAGGATGCGAGCATCGGCTCGTTCGATTCCCGCGGCTACCAACACGAGGCACAGGCGGCGGTCAAGCGCTTGACCGGAAGGACCGTGCTTGCCTTCATCGCCAAGCAGGGCGAGAACGGGTCGGCGAAGAACGTCTTCATTCTCGAGCGGGTGCTGGTCAAGCACTGACCTCCGACGTCCCGTGCGTGGCTCGCACGGGGGCGGGAATCAGGGCCGCGCCCGCGATGACGAGACAGAAGGCGAGCATCCGCCCCGTGATCTCGAGTGCCCCGGCGCCGATCGGGTCTCGGAAGACGAGGATCCCGCCGAGGATCGCGATCAGGTTGGCGGCGACCGAGGTCAGGGCGATCACCTCGACGCCCGGCCCGAGCTGCAGGCCCCGCGCGGATGTGTAGAAGGCGATCACCGAGGCGATCAGCGCCGCCAGCGTCCACGGGCTGATCAGCCCGAGCACATCGCCGAAGTCGTCGGCGAGGAACTTGATCGCCACATCGGAGACGCCGAAGAGCGCCCCCGCGGTGGCCCCGAGCAACAACCCCTCCGCGGCGTCCGGGACGCGGTGGTGACTCGAGAACACCGCAACTGCAACGCCGACGACGAGCACGCCGCCCTCGATCGCGATCAACGCCGCCAGGGCGAACTCGCGCGGCTCGGCGGCGCCGGAGCCCGACGTCAGGCCGATGATCGCGAGCCCGACCGCGGTGACGGTCACGCCGATCCACTGGCGGCGTCCGAGGTGGAAGCCGAAGAAACGCTCGGCGAAGACGGCGACGAGAACGATGCCGGCCGAGAGCACGGCCTGGACGATCGAGAGCGGGGCGAGGGCGAGGGCCCCGACGTGCAGCAGCCAGGCGACGACCGCGATCCCCCACCCGATCGCGAACCACCGCGAGCGAAAGAGGTTGGCGGCGCTGCGCAGCGGGTGCCGGGCCTGAACCGCCGGCGCTGCGACCGCGCCGCGGTGCTTGAGCAGGAACGAGATGCTGGTTGCAGCGGCGCAGGCGACCGCGAGGGCGAATCCGAGGGTCACGCCACCGAGGTCAAGGCATCCGGGAGCC
Organism: Solirubrobacterales bacterium; assembly: GCA_050697155.1. Taxonomy (GTDB): domain Bacteria; phylum Actinomycetota; class Thermoleophilia; order Solirubrobacterales; family 70-9; genus JBOGZD01. The sequence goes on from JBOGZD010000096.1 coordinate 7,453, forward strand.
AGGCACGTACCGCGTCGGCCACTGCCTCGACATCCCTGAGGCCGTGATTGCCCGGGACCCGCACCACCTTGCGTCGCTTGCCGTCGGGAGGCATGCCGAACTGGTCCCTCTCGCCCTGCACGACCAGCACCGGGACCTCGACCGCGTCGAGCTCGGGCAGCCGGCTCGGGGGCGGGTTGTCGGAGCGGCGCTTGGGCTGGAGCGGGAACGCGAGGCAGAGCACCGCCACGGCGCCGGTCGCCTCGGCGCAGCGGCAGGCCACCCGCGCGCTCAGGGAGCGGCCGCCGGCGATCAGCGGCAGGCCGTCCAGCTCGTTCGCGGTCAGGTGCTCGACCACCGCCAGCCAGGCGGCGTCGAGCTGCTTCGCCGGCGCGGGAGACTTCCGCCCGGCGACGCGGTAGGGCTGCTCGACGAGCGCGACCGTGATCCCGTGCTCGACCGCGGCGTCCTTCGCCGCGACCAGGTCGGCGGCCTCCACCCCTCCCGCGGCTCCGTGTCCAAGGACCAGCGCCGCCTTCGCGTCATCGGCCTGATGAACGTGGGCCTTCGCCGGCCCGTGCGGGGTGTCGATCTCGATCAGCGTCAAGGCGCGTTCAGGCCCTCAGGCTAATACTCGGTGCCCGCGAGCTCCGGCGGGCGTCGGGCCGCCGGTCGCTCGGCCTCGCGGTCCTGGACGAGGGCCGCGGCCAACGCGGTTACCGCCATCGCCAGCGCCGCCGCACGCACCGAGACGAGGTCGGCGATCGTGCCGTCGATCGCGGCCGAGAGCGGCCTCGTGCCGAGGAAGGCGACGCCCCAGAGTGCCATCACCCGGCCGCGGAGCAGGTCGGGGACGCGCTCCTGGAGCTGGGTGGTGACCGAGGTGATCGCGACGATGAAGCCGGCGCCGGCGAGCGCCAGGGTCGCCACGGCGTAGGCGGGCACCTCGCTGAAGGCGAACGCGCCGATCGCGGCCGCCAGCGCCGCCAGCCCCGTGCTCGCCGCTCGCTCGCGGCCCATCAGGTCGCGGATCCGGTCGACGAAGAAGGCGGCGGCCACTGCCCCGGCGCCGAAGGCGCTCACCATCAGCCCCACCAGCCCCGCGCCGCCGCCGACCTCCTCCGCCATCGGCGGGGTGAGGGTGTTGATCGGGTCGGTGGCGAAGCCGATCGCGACCATGGTCGCCAGCAGGACGACCGCGCGCCGGTCCGCGCGCACCCAGCGAAGCCCGACCAGGACCGCGCGGTCGCCTCCGGGCGGCTCGCGCGTAAAGCGGGGCCTGATCGTCGCCATCACGGCGAGCAGCACGGTGAAGCTCGCGACGTTGACCGAGAACGCGAGCGAGGCGTCGGCCTCGATCAGGATCAGGCCCGCGATCGCCGGCCCGATCCCGCGGGCGAGGTTGAAGGTGACCCCGTTTAGGGCGATCGCGCGGTCGAGGTCGCGCTCTGCGACCAGCGCCGGGATCAGCGCCTGCATCGCGGGGATCGAGAACGCGCCTCCGATCCCGATCACGAGCGTGCCGAGATAGATCGGCCACGGCCCGGGCAGGTCGTCGGCGCCGACGACCGCGGTCGGCACGGCTACAGCGAGAGCACCCATCAGCGCCACGGCCTGCCCCGCGATCAGCATCCGGCGGCGGTCGTAGCGGTCGGTGAGCGCGCCCGCCCACGGCTGGAGCACCAGCGCGCCCGCCCACAGGCAAGCCGTCACCGCTCCCACCGCCACCGCCGAGCCGGTGAGCTCGAAGACGACCACCGCGGCGGCGACGTTGTGGATCCAGTTGCCGCAGTTGGAAACGAGGTTGCCGAAGAAGAACGGACCGTAGACGCGGTCACGAAGCAGCGCCACGCGTTAGATCTCGAGCCGCGACTCTTCGAGGTCGAGGTCGCGCTCGACCCGCCGCATGACCTCACTCGAGATCAGGCGCTCGGTTCGCAGCTGCACGATCGCCGCCCGCTGGGCCTCGATCACCTCGTGCATCAGCCGCTGGTAGGCGAGCGAGCGTTCCGCGATGCCGTCCTCGTCCTCGAGCTCGCCGCTCAGCGTCGCGAATCGCCGCCGGCGGTAGGAGTAGAGGCCGCGAAGCCGCTCGACGGTGTCCTCGAGGGTCCAGTCCTCGGCCGCGAGCCCGTCGAGACGCTCGAGCGCCGCCTCGGCCGCGGCGATCCGGGTCGCGTGCTCCTCCGCCTCCTCCTCCGCGCCGTCGTCGATCACCCCGAGCCTGCGAATCAGCGCCGGCAGGGTGAGCCCCTGGACCACCAGTGTGAACAGGACGACGCAGTAGGCGAGGAAGATCACCAGCTCGCGCTCGGGGAAGGGCGCGCCGGCATCGGTCTGGAGCGGCAGCGCAAGCGCGGCGGCGAGCGTGACGGCGCCTCGCATCCCCGCCCACCCAACCACCACGCGCTGCGTTGCCCCCACCCGGCGCTCGACCTGGCTCGGTCGGCGGTCGAGCACCCGGATCACGTACGGGGTCGTGAACAGCCACACGAACCTCGCACCGACGACGACGGCGATCACCGCGAGCCCGTAGCCGGCCAGGGTGGCGATCTCGATCCCCGAGACCGCGTCGAGGATGCTCGGGAGCTGAAGGCCGATGAGCACGAACAGGACCGCGTTGAGCAGGAAGACGATCAGCTCCCACACCGCGAACCCCTGGATCCGCATCTGCGCGCTTGAGATCCGGGGCGCGAGCCAGCCGAGGTAGATCCCCGCGGTCACCGCCGCGAGGACGCCGGAGACCCCCAGCTCCTCGGCCGGCAGGTAGGCGGCGAAGCCGCTGAACAGCGAGATCGTGATCTCGACCGGGACGTCGTCGAGCCGCCGCCGCACCTCGGCGATCGCGGCGCCGACCACGAGCCCGACCGCGATCCCGCCGACCACCGCGACGACGAAGTCGACGCTCGCGTCGAAGAGCGAGAAGCTGCCGCCGATCGCGGCCGCGACCGCGACCCGGTAGGCGATCAGCGCGCCGGAGTCGTTGACCAGGCTCTCCCCCTCGATCAGGTTCACCAGCCTGCGGGGGGCCCCGAGCTGCCGCGTGATCGCGGTCGCGGCGACCGGGTCGGTCGGCGAGACGATCGCCCCGAGCGCGAACGCCACCGCCCACGGCAGGTCGATGAGCGCGTGGGCGACGACCGCGACCGCGCAGGTCGTGAGCAGCACCAGCCCGATCGAGGTCAGCGACAGTGCCCGCGCGTCGGCGCGCAGCGCCCGCAGGTCGGCGAAGAAGGCGGCGACGTAGAGCAGCGGCGGCAGGAAGATCACCAGCACCAGGTCCGGCTCCAGCTCGACGTCGGGCACCCCGGGCACGAACCCGATCGGGATCGCGCCGAGCACGAGCACGATCGGGTACGGGATGTCGAGCAGGCGGGCGATCACGCTCAGCGCGGGGATCGCGACGCACAGGCCGAGGATCAGCAGCTCGGTCTCGTGCATGGTCAGCCGCGGTCTACCAGACGCGGCCGGCTGTCAGGGTGTGGGCGTGCGCGCCACCCTTGCCGCCGTCGCGGCCCTCGCCACGGGCGTGGCGGGCGCCGCGCCAC
>JBOGZD010000097.1:0-10539 GCA_050697155.1 Solirubrobacterales bacterium
CTGGTGCGCGAGTTCGACCCCTCCGGTCGCGCCCGCCGCGGCGACCCCTGGCCGTACCACCGCGAGGCGCTCGAGCGAATGCTCGGCTCCTGAACGCGCGCTAGGTCAGGGCGAGCGACTCGTCCCGGCCTATCCCGGGCGACCTGCTCGACCTCGATCCTCAGTCTCGGGTTTCCTTGCGTGCCGCCCCCCGGTGTGAGAGGGTTGGCCTCGGGGGTCACCGGAATGTGATCGGACGCGGGGGTTCCGCTGAGAGCAACTCGGGATAGGGAGGGGGAGCACGGTCTGGGCGCCGCCGTCTGGGTGCTGGTCCTGGGGGTGATGGACTTCTCGCTCGAGCAGGCGATCATCATCCCGGCGCTGCCCGCGATCGGGGCCGAGTACTCGGCGAGCCTGACCTCGGTCACCTGGGTCATCACGGGGTTCTTGGTCGCCGCGGCCGTCGCGACACCGCTTGCCGGCCGCCTTGGTGACCATCTCGGCAAGCGGCTGGTCATCCTCGCCTCGCTGGTCCTGTTCGCGGTGGGCTCGGTGCTGTGCGTGGTTGCCGGCTCGATCGGGTTGGTGATCGCAGGCCGCGTCCTCCAGGGGCTGGGCGCGGGCGTCGGTCCGCTGGCGACGGCGCTGGCACGCGACCTGGTCCCGCGCGACCAGGTCCCGCGCGCCGTCGGCCTGCTGATCGGCGCCGGCGGACTGGGAGGGACGATCGGCTTACTCGTCGCAGGTCCGCTGGCCGACGACGTCTCGGTGCAATCGATCTTCTGGGTGCTGGCGGGTGTGGCGGTGCTGCTCGCGGTCGCGGTCGCGGCGCTCGTGCCGGATTCGGGGGTCCGCGCCCGCGCTCGCGTGGACTGGCTCGGCGCCGGGCTGCTCGCCGGGCTGCTCGGGACGCTGATGCTGGCGATCTCGCAGGGCAACGAATGGGGCTGGTCCTCGGCGAGGGTCCTCGGCCTCTTCGGCGCGTCGCTGACGTTCGCGCTCGCCTTCCTCGCTCGCGAGCGGACCGCACGCGAGCCGCTCGTCGACCCAAGGGCACTCTCCGCCCGGCCGGTGTGGAGCGCCCAGGTGACGGTCTTCACCGTCGGAGTGGCCCTGTTCGTCGCCTACGCCCTTGTCCCGCAGATCGGCGGGCTACCGGTGGAGACCGGCTACGGCCTCGGGCTGACCACCACGGAGATCGCGCTGGTGCTGACCCCAGGGGCGCTGGCGGCGCTGGCCGGGGGCATCGCGGGCGGCCGCCTGGTCGCGGCCGTCGGGGCCCGCAACCAGGCGGTCCTCGGGGTCGCTCTGGCGGCGCTGGCGTACCTCGGCTTCATCGCCTTCACGGAGACCGTCGCAGTGACCACCTTGGCCCTGATTCCGCTCGGCTTCGGGACCGGTCTCGCACTGACCGCGATCGTCGACCTGATCGTGCTCAGCGTCCCCGCGGCCGAAACGGGGGTGGCGATGGGGATCAACAGCGTCACCAGGGCGGTCGGCGCTGCGATCGGCGCGGCCGTGGCGGTGGCGATCGTCACCGGCGCCGCGCAGCTCGCCCCCGGAGTGCCGGAGGCCGGCGGGTTCACGGCGGCGTTCGTTATGGCTTTCGTCGCGACCTTGATCGCGCTCGCCTCCCTGGCCCTGATGCCCCGGCGCTCCGGGGACCCGGTCCTCGCGATGGCGCGCCCAGCCCGCGTGTAGGTCAGGAACGCTCGACGCCGGTCTCGAGCCGCGCGGCGCCGTTCAGCGCCGCCGGGAGGCCGCCGCGACCGCTGATCTCGAGCTTGCGATAGATCCGGGTGAGGTGGTTCTCCACCGTCTTCGTCGAGAGGTAGAGCTCGGCCGCCACCTCGCGTGTGCTCAACCCTCCCGCCGCGAGCGCCGCGACCCTCTGCTCGCTTGGGGTCAGGGCCGAGACACCGGAGCGGGCCGCCCGCCTCGGGCGTAGGCCCAGCGATCGCAGCTCCTCGCGAGCGCGCCCGGCTACCGGCCGGGCGCCCTGGCGGTCGGCCTCCTCGAGCACCCGGTAGAGGAGATCCCTAGCCTCACCCCTTCGTCCGGCCCGGCGCAGGGCCGCTCCCAGTTGAAGCTGCGCGTGGACCAGCTCCAGACGAGAGGGAGATGCCTGGAGTCGGCGGGTGGCCTCGGTCAACATCGCGAGGCCTTCCTCGCCGCCTTGGATCGCGCCTGCCGTGGTCAGCGCGGCGCCGATCTGGCGGGCCGAGCCGCCCCGGCGCGCGCGCCGCATCGCCTCCTCGGCAAGCTCGGAGGCGCGCTCCCGCCGCCCGGCCGCGTGGGTCGCCTGCGCGGCCAGGCGAACCCAATCGAACATCCGCGAGCTCGCGGTGTCGTAGGTGTGCTCGGACACCTCGCCGGCCGCAAGGGCCGCATCGAGCGCGGCCCCCGGATCGCCCTGGCACAACAGCAGGCGGCTACGGGCCTCGAGCAGCAGCGCCCGCTCGACGAGCTGGGGATTCGAGCTCTCCCCCAGCGACACGGTCTCGGCGGCGGCGGCGAGGTCGCCGAGCTCGAGCTGTACCTGCGCGAGGATCGGCGTGCTCCACGGGGAGTCGGCCCATCCGTCGCGGTAGATCTCGAGCGAGCGCTCGGCGTCGGATGCCGCCTGGCCGAGGCGGCCGCGGTGATAGTGGACGTAGGCTCGAAAGTGGTGCGCGATCGAGCCGGCGATCACCGCTCCTCGCTGCCGGGAGGCCTCGATCGCTTCGGTGAGGTGTGATTCGGCCGTTTCGAGCTCGTCGATGTACACCAGCGTGGCCGTCGCAAACCCGAGCGCCGCGCCACGGGGGTCGCCGTCGACGAGTGGGTCAGCCTCGAACGCGGCCTCGGCTAGTCGCCCGACGACCTCTGCCGGACCATCGCGGCCGGTGATCCAGGCCGCGAGCTGGGCGAGCAGGGTGGGATCGGAGGGCCGCCAGCCGCCGTCGATCGCGTCGACCAGAGGCGCCACCCGCGCACGAAGCTGCTCAAGCAGGGGGTGATGAAGCATCGCAGCTCCGATCCAGGTCCCGAGCAGATGCTCCCGGAGCGGATCGCTCTCGTCCAGCTGCTCGCGGCCGCGGTCGGCCAGCTCGGCTGCCTGGGCGAAGTCGGTGGCGTGATGCAGGGTCCTCGCCATTGCCAGGCAGGCCCGGGCTCGGTCGCGCGGGTCGGCTAGCTGCTCGAGGGCGCGTTCGAAATGCGGCAGCGCCCCTGGCGACCCGGCAGTCGCCAGCGCGTCGGCCAGCTCGAGCTCGACCCCGCCCCGAATCTCCTCCGCCGGGGGCTCTGCCAGGGCCCGCTCGAGCAGGGTCGCCGCGGCAGCCGGCTCACCGCGGTTGCGCGCAAGTCGCGCGGCCGCGCGGAGGAGCTCGACCACGCCGGCCTGGGCACCCGCGGGAGCATGAACCAGGTGCATGGCGACGCGGTCGACGGTCGCACCCTCGCGGCGCAGGAGCTCGGCGGCCCTGCCGTGGAGCCTTGCCCGTGCGAACGAGCCGATGTCGTTGTGGAGGGTCGATGCGATCAGGGGATGGGCGAAGCGCAACGGCTCGCCGCCGACGAGAAGGCTGGCTCGAGCCAGGGCGTCGGCCGCTTCCTCCGCCGAGCCGATGTCCAGACGGGCGAGCTCCGCCGCGAGCGCCAGCCGGGAGCCATCACCGAGCACCGCGACTGCCGTCGCGAGCGCGCGGGCGTGGGCGGGGCAGCGTCCGATGCGAGCCATCACGGCATGCAGCACCGTTTGGGGCGCCGCCCGCTCGATCGTCTCGATCGTCACCGCTGAGGTACTCGAGGTGAGCTCGCGCGTCAGCTCGGTGAGGTAGAAGGGATTCCCTCCGGTGGCCCGGACGCAGGCCGCGACCACGTCCTCGCCGGCGGTGTCTCCCCACGCCGCGCTCAGCAGCTCCCCGATTGCGCGCGAGCTGAGCGGCGCCGGGCAGATCACCTCCGCGCGCGGGCTCGCGCGGAGCTCGTCCAGAAGCGCGCCCCGGGCGGCCTCCTCGCCGCTGCGAATCGCAGCGACGAGAGCCACCAGCAGCCGATCGAGGCGCAGGACGACGTGGTTGAGGAAGCGCAGCGAGGAGCGATCGGCGACCTGGGCGTCGTCGATGAGGATCACCGCCGGCGTGGGGGTGCCCCCTGCCTCCCGCGTTTCGGACAGTCGCTCGAGCAGGGTCTCGCGAAGGCGCTCGATCACCGCGAGGCTGGCGTCGGCGGTTCGCTCGCCGGCGTCGCCTGCGGGGGTTGCGACGCTGACGTCGAGCAACTGCTGCGCCACCCCGAATGGCAGCCCTTGCTCGAGCTCGCTGGCATGGGCGGCGAGCACGGACATCTCGTGCGCGCGAGCGAGCTCGGCGGCTGCCGACAGCAAACGCGACTTGCCGGCGCCCGGCGGACCTTCGACGAGCAGGACCGAGCCCTGGCCGGCGCGCGCACGCTCGAGGGCATGACCCAAGGTGGCGAGCTCGCCCTCCCGCTCCAGTAGTGCTGCACCCCCCGTGCGCATCCCAGCCGCCCACTCTACCTGGTTTGAGTACCGAATTTTGGGGGTCTGCGTGCGTTAAGTGGGGGGTCACCCCTCTCTTGCGAAGCCGCGGTGTCGCGGGAGGATCGGCGCCGTGGAGCGGTGGTTGTTTGACGAACGCCGGCGTGGGAGTTGAGCGGGCCCGATGACGGTCACGCCCGTTTCGAGCTCGACCTCCGGATCGAAGCCGAGCCGCTCGCCGGTCGACTGCGATTGCCGGCCGGCGGAGAATCGTGGGACTTCGTCGGCTGGCTCTCGCTCACGGCGGCGATCGAGCAGGGCGTGGAGGCGGCGAACGCTCGGCGCGAGGACGACCTGGAGTCGGGGAACTGAGATGCGCCGACGGCGCACCGGTCGGCTGAGCGGGAGGGCAGCGATGATCGCGTCCGAAGCATTGATCCTGAGGAAACGGAGTCGCCTGGTAGCGACGGCGTGCGTGCTGGTGCTCACCTCGGCCGCGCTGGCCGCCGGTCCCGAGAGCGCGGGCGCCACCTCGGCCAAGATCCTCTCGCCCAAGGACGGCGCCCATGTCAAGCGCGACGCCGTCGTCGTGCGGACGCGGACCAAGGGCAAGCGGTTTCGCGCGTACGTGGACGGCCGGAACGTAACGGGGCGGTTCATGCGCACCGGCGCCCGCACGAGACGCGCCGTCCTCGTCCGCGGCCGCGACTTCGGCCCGCTGGACAACAACCTCCAGATTCGGGTCGGCGCCCGCTTTGACTCGACCAACGCCTCGGTGACGTTCACTCACTTGGAGCGCGCGGACGTCGCCGCGGTGAAGGCGAGGAGGCGCCGGTCGTCCCACCCGGTCCCGAAGGTTCGGGCGCGAACCGAGCGCCGGTTGTGGGAGAGCCGGGTGCGCGTCAACGGAGAGCGGGTCCGGGAGGGCGTCGACCGTCACGGTGACGAGCGGGGGTTGAGCGTCGAGCTTGCCGCCCACCACGGCCTCGACTACGGGCGCAACACGCTGGAGGTGCTGCTGCTCCAGCGCAACGGCCTCTATGAGCGCCACAAGCGCGTTGTGCGCATCCCGCGCGACCAGACGCTGACCGGCGCCGGGCCCGACCGCGAGATCGGGGTCGGGGAGACAGTCTCGCTCGATGGCACGCCGACGAGGCCCCCCGTCGCGGGCCGCGATGTCGAGTACCGGTGGCGGATCGTCGACGCGCCGGCGGGCTCGGAGGCGAGGCTGGACGCGCCGACGTCGGTCACACCGTCGCTGACCCCGGACGTCCCCGGCACCTACGAGGTGCGCCTCACCGCCGACGCGCAGGGCGCGGCCTCGCCGGGCGTCGACGAGGTCAGCGTCACCGCCCCGGAGAACGACGACCCGATGGGCATGCCGATCCAGACGATCACCGCCGAGGGCGCGGTTCAGATCGGGAGCCAGGTTTGGCCGCGATGCGGCAGGTGGGTGCAGGTGATCTACCTCCACGCGGACACCCTGATGGCGGATACGAACTACAAGAACAAGAAGCCTCGAGGCTGCGGGCCGGGAGCGAAGGCCTACGGCATCCGGGAAGCGGACCGGCTGCTGAGCGATGTGGAGAACGCCCGCAACCACATCGTGATCATCACCGGCCAGGCTCAGACGCCGCCGAACGTCGGCGATCTGCTGCCCGCGAACGTGGCCCTTCTGCTCGGCACGGCGATCGAGGAGATCGGCGGCACCACCGACACGCGAGGGATGACCAAGCAGGGTGCCGCCAACCTGGCCAACGGCCAGTTCTCGGTGATCGGCAACCGGACGCTGACCGAGGGCCACGCGGAGCAGAACTTCATCATCACCCAGGCGCCGGTGCAAAACCCGACCACGCCCGGCTTCCCGAGCGGACCCGGCGCGCCGGGCAGCCTCAACGGGTTCATGCAGAAGGTCCTCGGCGCGAACTACGAGTACGTCTCGACCGAGTACTACGAGATCGACACCAAGTACACGCCGACCCTCGGCGCCCCGCCCTCCGACACCACCAACACGATCAAGGTGGGCGATCAGACGTATCCGGCGGGAGCGATGGCCCCGGGCGAGGTCGGCATCCAGTTCCTCGTCCTCGACCCGAGCGGGGATCGTGACCTGGCGATGCGCGAGAACTCGAGCTGGCGGATCCTGCAGGCGAACGGCGAGCCCGACCAGGGCGGGATCCAGCAGCTTGCGATCAAGCTCGACCGGTGGGTGCGCACCAACACGGCACCCGGCAGCTCCCAGCTCGTGATCATCCAGGACTACGGCCACCACTTCGGCTTCGCCGGACCGGGCCAGAAGTCCACCGACTGGGTCTCCGACCAGCTGCCAGAGACGACGGGGTCTCAGACGGAGGTCGTCTGGGACGGGGGTACGTACTCGCTCAAGCCGGACAACCTGTTCGCGAGCTGGAACGCCCGCCATGTCGACCAAACGGGTCACGGGACGGTCGCGGGCGGGATCGGGATGCTCGCCGGCCCGGAGGGCCACGACGCGGTCGCCAACTACCGGATGCCCTACTTCGACCCGTCCGTGCACAACGGCAACGGTGGCTGGGTGAGCAACGACTCACCCGGCATGACGGTGGTCGCGAGCACGAACCGCTACCAGGCCTCCTCCACCTTCTTCCAGGGCCAGCGCTACAACGGCCACCAGCAGGACCCCCAGGTCGGAACCGGCCGCGTCACCGGGATCCTGCGTCGCAACGAGCAGTCGCAGTGGGAGCTCTCGAGCTCCGGGTTCGCGCCCGGCTACCCGGGGCTGGTCACGTCCAACGACCAGAACTTCGACCACAACCTCTGGAACAGTTTCAACCCGAAGGCGCTCTGGGACCTCGTCTTCGGCCAGCCCACGCCGTGGCCGTGCACCCCGGCGAACCCCAGGCCGTGCCCGGCGCCGAGCGTGCAGTGCCCGACACAGGTGACGAGCGCAGGCCCGTCGCAGATGCGCAACGCGATGATCTACCTGACGCAGAAGTACCAGCCCGACAAGGGCAGCGGGTTCGCCGACATCCGCCAGCTCTACCACACGGCCTTCAACTCGAGCTGGAAGCCGGGAAACCTGCCCTCCTACCCCGGCGACGGCAACGGGTTCAGCAGGGAGGTCTTCGAGGCGCTGCGCTGCCAGATCTCCCACGAGTTCGACCTGATCAGCGACGTCTCCACGGGGATCACTGGCCCGCAGGGCTGGCAGGAGTTCCTCACCCACCCCGTGCAGGCCGGCCCGACGAAGGAGAGCCTGATCGAGAACGTCGCGGACAAGATCCAACACGACCTCGAGGCCGTCTACAGCAAGGTGAAAACGCAGGAGACGGAGACGAACGGCGCGGAGATCAGCTCGAACGTGCTGCTCGTGCTGGAGAGCCTGACTGAGGGCGCGCTGCTGACGGCGGAGCCGGAGGCGCTCCCGGCGCTCGAGATCGTGCCGCCGGTGTTCGGCGGGCTCTCGGCCCTCATCGACCTCGGCGACGACGTCCACGAGGCGACCGACAATGACGACGTCGGGGAGGAGGTCGCGAACGACACCAACGCGATCCACGACCAGGGCCACGCGCTCGGCGAGGACGTGGCCGAGCGCTACGCGGCGATCGCGACGACGATGCAGCACTTCGCCGAGGTCTTCGTCTCCGACTGGGGCAAGCTCCAGCAGGCGGCCCAGCACCTCCGCGGGGGCGGCATCTGGAGCCTGCCGAGCGATATCTCGGATCAGTCGAAGATGCTCCTCTCGATCGCGGTCTCGGCGAAGCGCGCCGCCTACGACGCGCTGCTTCCGATGGCGTTCACGCAGTGGGTGATCTCGCCGAGCGTCGAGACCATCAACCCGAGCGGGCCCGGGAACATCGACAACCCCAATCCGTACCGCTGCGTCGATGTCAACCACAAGCCAGGCGACGACGGTGACGGTTGGCATTTCCCGTTCCAACGCGTCTCGCGCTGGGCGCTCCACGCCGTGCCGTGGATCGGCGAGGAGCACCCCCAGATCGGCTCCAGTCCCCAGCCCGCGACGCCGTTCACCCTGCGGGGCCTGAAGAGCAAGGCGGACGACATGGCGGCCGAGAAGTACGAGTTCTCGAACCGCCCGAAGTCGTACCGCGTCGGGCTCGACAAGGTCGGCACCACGGCGAACCAGAAGATCCTCGAACCGGTGTTCACCCCTCCGAGCGTCAACGAGAAGGCGACGAACCCCAGCGGAGTCGGCGCCCGCAAGGACGAGATCTTCGGCAGCGGGGCCTGGCGCGCGGGGGAGAAGCCGGGGTTGAAGAAGCTCCAGTGCGCCTGACGAAGTGCTGCATCGCGCTCGCCCTCGCCGTGCTGCCGGCTCCCGCAGGCGCGCGGGCCGCATGGAACCAGCCGGTCGGCGGCGAGCAGCCGCTCAACCGCGCCGCCGCCGACCCGGCTTCCCACGCCAGCCTCGCCGCGGTCGGCGCGACGCCCTGGGTCGCCTGGGTCGAGGACCACGACAACGGCGAGGTCCGGGCCGCGCGGCTGAAGGCCGACGGCAGCGGGTGGGACCGCGCGCCGGACACGGCGAACCCGATCAACCGGTCCGAGGCCGGCGACGCCGAGCTGCCCAGCATCACCGCCCACGGCGGCGTTCCCTGCGTCGCCTGGGACGAGTTCGACGGCGTCAACACCGAGGTTCGCGTCGCCTGCCGCAACGGGGATGACTGGGAGAGGGTCGCCGACTCGGCGAGCCCGATCAACTTCGACGCCGGGCAGGACGGCTCCGACCCCAGCCTCGCCTCGTTCAACGGCACCCTCTACGTCGCCTGGTCGGAGCTCAACTCGAGCAACGTCTCGCAGATCCACGTCGCCCGCCAGAACGGGAACGCCTGGGAGAAGGTGCCGGCGAGCTCGCTCAACCGCAACGTGACCCACAACGCGCACAACCCGAGCCTCGCCGTCGTTGGCACCCAGCTCCATGTCGCCTGGAACGAGAACGACGGCACCAGCAACAAGATCAGGGTCTCGAGGTTCAACGGCAGCGGCTGGGACCCGGTCGCCGACACCACGGGCGGGCTGAACCAAAACCCCGCGATGAACGCCGCCGACCCGAGCCTCGCGGACATCGGCGGCATTCCGCACGTCGCCTGGAGCGAGATCGATGGCGACGGCCACCGGCAGATCAGGGTGGCGAAGCTGGAGGGCGGGACCGCGTGGGTCAAGGTAGGCCAGGACGACAACCCGACCAGCCCCATCAACAAGAGCTTCAACCACGACGCCGAGCACCCGAGCCTCGCCGGGATCGGGTCGCCGGCGCGGCCCTACGTCGCCTGGACGGAGGTGGACGCAAACGGCGTCAGTCAGGTGCGAGTGGCGCAGCTCAAGGCCTCGGGCACGGGCTGGGAGCGGGTGGCCGACTCCGCGAGCCCGATCAACCACGCGAGCCAGGAGAGCGCGGCGAACGCAAGCCTCGCGGCGGTCGGCGGGGTCCCGTGGGTCGCCTGGACCGAGCGCGATCCCGACTCGACCACCCAGAACCGGATCGACCAGGCACGGGTGACCCGCCTGGAGCCGAGCTTCGCCGGTGCCTCGGCGACGGACGTTGCCCAGACCGGGGCTACGCTCACCGTCGAGGCGACCACCTACGGACTGCCGTACCCGATCGGGTTCGCCTACGGCCCGTCGCTCGGCCAGTCGACGACGCCCCAGCCGGCGCCCACCGGGCAGGGTGACACGGTGACGTTCAGCCAGCCGGTCACGGGCCTCACCGCCGCCACCGAGTACCAGTTCCGTCCCTTCGCGACCGCGGGCACCGCGTCGCCGCCCGTCCTCGGGCAGACGGCGTCGTTCACGACCGCGTCGCCGCCGCCGACGTGCACCCCGGTCTCAAAGACGACGGCGCACGAGACGGCGGTCAACCTGACCCTCCAGTGCGCCGGCCAGGGCACGCTGGCCTACGAGGTGGTCTCCGGGCCGGCCCACGGCCAGCTCTCGGGCCTCGACTCGGCCGCGGGCACGGTCACCTACACCCCGAACGCCGCCTTCAGCGGCCAGGACTCGTTCACCTACCGGGCCACGAACACCGGCGGCGCCTCGAACACCGCCACCGTGACGATCGAGGTCACCCCGCCGCCGCC
>JBOGZD010000098.1:0-10525 GCA_050697155.1 Solirubrobacterales bacterium
CTCCTGCGGTGGGCGTGCCGACGAAGACCGTGTCCGCGCCTTCCTCCTCGCCCCCTCCCCCGGGCAGTCCCTCGAATGCGACGTAGGTGGCGAGGGCAATGAAGACGATCACGGCGCCGGCGATCAGCGCGGCGGTCGCGGTGCCGCCGGCGAGGAAGACGCGCAGGTTGACCCGCCTGGCGGCGCTGGGTTGGCTGTCGGCGATCGCGTTCATAGGAACTGGCTCGCGCTTCGCATCACAATCATTCAAATCTGCTCCGCGCTCACGGGCAAAGCCTGTGACTGCATGCTGCGCCCAATTCGGGCAGGTACCTCTTCATCGGCACATGGATGGTGGCGCTTTAGCGCTCGGCGCGCGCCGCCGGCTGGCCGCTCGTGGCTAGAGGTAGCCCAGCGGGTCGACGGGTGAGCCGTTCACCCGGATCTCGAAGTGCAGGTGGTCGCCGAAGCAGCTGCCGGTGCAGCCGACGTAGCCGATCACGTCGCCCTGGCCGACGCTGCCGGAGGTGATCGCGAAGCTCGACTGGTGCGCGTAGCAGGACGACAGCCCGCCGCCGTGATCGATGCAGGTGTAGTTGCCGTAGCCGCCGTAGGGAGCAGCGAGCGCGATCGAGCCCGACTTCGCGGCGCGAATCGGGGTCCCCGCCGGCACCGCGATGTCGACCCCCGCGTGCAGGCGCCCCCAGCGCATCCCGTAGGGCGAGGTGACCGGCCCGTTGACGGGCCAGATGAACCCCGAGGCGCTCTCGCCCTGGACCGGGCCGGCCGGGAGGGGCGCCGTTGACGAGGACGACCGAAGCTGGGCCTGGATCTCGCCCTCGAGGTTGCCGATATCGCCCTCCAGCCGCTTGATCCCGACCCGCACCTGGTCGAGCGCCGAAGCCTTGCGGTCGCGCACCGCGGCCAGCTCGGCCTCGCGGGCCTCGAGCTGGACCCGGGTGCGCTCGAGCTCCGCCTCCTTGGCGGCGATCTCGTCGCGGGCGACCTCGATCCGCGCGACCGTGTCGCGGGTCTCGTTGCGCAGCCCGCGCACGCGGTCGACCACGGCCGCGTCCTGCTCCTCGATCCGGCGCAGGTACTCGTAGCGCTCGATCAGGTCGTCGAAGCCCTCGGAGTTGAGGATCACGGTGAGCACGTCGGGCTCGTCGGACTTGTAGATCGCGACCAGGCGCTCGCGCAGCGCGCGCAGCGAGCGCTCGAGGCGGTCGCGGAGGATCGCCAGCTGCTCCCTCTCGCGCCGCAGACGAGCCTCGACCCGGCGCAGCTCTGCCTCGACGATCGCCTCGCGGTTGCGCAGCACGGCCACCTCGCCGGCCAACTGCGCAACGCGGTCGGAGTAGTGGGCGAGCTCGGTCGACAGCACCCCCTCCTGGTCCTCGGCGCGGTCGAGCTCGGTGCGCTTGGCGTCGAGCTGCGACTGGACGTCCTGGGCGCCGGCGCCGCCGACCGCGGCCAGCGCGACGATCGCGGCCAGCGCGGCGGCAGGCGCGAGCAACGCCAGGGGGCGGGTGACGACCTGGGCCAAGGCGCGGCGCAGCGTAGCAGCGGAGGGCCGTTTGTAAGCAGGTCTTAACAGTGCTTATGGGCGCTGCAATGCGCCCTGCAGAGCCACCCGAGGCTTGGCGCCCCGCGGCTTAGCGCTTAGGCGGGCGCGGCGGCGGCCGGCTCGCTCGCCTCGGCGGCGATCGCCGCGGCCTCGATCAGCCGCTCGCGGTACTCGGCCACCTGCATCCGCGAGATCACCAGCCGCTGGATCTCCGCGGTCCCCTCGAAGAGCTCGTAGATCTTGGCGTCGCGGAACCACTTCTCGAGCGGGCAGTCGCGGGTGTAGGCGAACGGGCCGACCAGATCGATCAGCTTCTGCGTCGTCGACACCGCCACCTGGCCCCCCTTGAGCTTCGACATCGACCCCTGGCCGCCGGTGAGCGGGATTCCCTGGCGGCCCATCCAGGCGGCCCGCTGGACCAGCAGGCGGGCGGCCTCGATCTCGGTGGCGACCTGGGCCAGCACCTGCTGGTTGCCCTGGCGCTCGAGCGCGGGTCGGCCGGCGGTCGAGCTCTCGTCGAGCGCGCCGTCAAACGGACCGCCGTTCCCGCCGCCGTTGCCGAGGCACTCGAGAGTCCACTCGTAGGCTGCCTGGGCGATCCCGAGCGCCGAGGCGCCGACCACAGGGCGCGTCAGCTCGAAAGTCGCGAGCGCGTTCGAGGCGCGGCCCGAGGACTCGCCGGTTCGGGCGCGCTCGAGCTTGCGCTCGAGCTTCTCCATCCCGCCGAGCAGGTTGTCCACGGGGATCCGGCAGTCCTCGAGGATCACCTCGGCGGTGTGCGACGCGCGGATGCCGATCTTGTTCTCCTTCTTGCCCTGGCGCAGCCCCGGGGCTCCCTTCGGGATCACGAACGAGGCCTGGCCGCGATGCCCGAGCTCGGGGTCGACGGAGGCGACGACGACGTGGACGTCGGCGATCCCGCCGTTGGTGATGAAGACCTTGGTCCCGTTCAGCACCCACTCGTCGCCGTCGCGCTTCGCCGTCGTCCGCAGGCTCTTCACGTCGGAGCCCGCCTGCGGCTCGGTGACCGCGTAGGCGCCGAGCTTGACCTCGTCGCCGACGCCGAAGCACTCGGGCACCCACCGGGCGATCTGCTCCGGCGTGCCGGAGGCGGCGAGGCCGGCGGCGGCGAGCTGCGAGCCCGAGATCGCAAGCGCGATCCCGGCGCAGCCCCAGTGCAGCTCCTCGCCGTAGATGATCGCGAACTGGCCGTCCGGGTCACTGCCGACGCGCTGGAGGAGCTCGACTCCGTGCAGCCCCCACTCGCGCGCCTCCTGCATTACCTCCCACGGCGTCGACTCGGCGGCGTCGTGCTCGGCGGCGACCGGCCTGATCACCTCGCGGGCGAAGCGGCGGCAGTGGGCCTTGAACTCGAGTTGCTCGGCGTTGAGTGCGAAATCCATCCGGTGGACCTCCTCGGGCGCTGCCGGGACCGTGGTCCGACCACCCGATTGACTGGTCAGTCAAACAATCCGAGGCAAGGATATACGGCGCGGAGGCGGAGGGCGCCACCTCCGAGTCGCCGCTGGGTGCGATCCGACTGCCCATGGGATCCGGATGGCACCCACCGTTGTGATCTGTGCGCGCATCTGCGGCGCGCCAGTCGTGTTCTAATGCCCGCCGTGCTCCGCCGCCTGCGCACCATGCTCAGCCGCCTGCGCTCGATCCCGCGCAGCATCCGCTACTTCTTCGCCGACCTCTGGCACTGGCTCTGGAGTCATCGGCTGGTGCTCACCGCGGTCGTCCTGGTCCTGGTCGGCGCCGCCGGCGCGGGCGCCTACCTGATCGTCGAGCGCGATGGCGACGAGGGCCCGGCCGCAGGCGCACCGGCGCCCGACGTCATCGTCGGTCAGGTCGCTGCGCCGGACGATGCCGCCGACGAGCTCGAGACCGAGGACCTCGGATTCCCCGCCTTCGCGACCAAGAACACGACCCGGGTCGGCGGACCCGACCCGGCTTCCAACGCGGCCGGCGTCGCACTCGCGGTCGACCCCGCCACCGGTGGCGTCGGCGGGCCCGACGCGGTCACCCTCGTCGATGCCGGCGAGTGGCAGGCGGGGATCGCGGCCGCGTCGCTGGCCGCGGACCCTGTGGGAGCCCCGATCCTGCTCACCGACGGCGGCGAGGTGCCGGCGCTGACCGCGAACGCGCTCCGCGCGCTCGCGCCAGCGGGCAGCGCCGAGACGGACGGCACTCAGCTGTTCGCGGTCGGCGCCGCCCCGGCACCCGACGGCTACGACTCGCTCCAGCTGCACGGGGAGAACCCGGCGGAGATCGCGAGCGAGATCGACCGGCTGCGCCAGCGGCTTGACGGGGACCCCGAGCACGTCCTGGTCGCCAGCGCCGACGAGCCGGGGCTTGCGATGCCGGCGGCCGGATGGGCCGCCCGCTCTGGAGACCCGGTGCTGTTCGCCCGCCGCGACACGCTCCCGGACGCCACCCGCGAGGCGTTGCGGGAGCACAAGGGCGCTCCCGTCTACGTGCTCGGCCCGGAGTCGGCGATCTCGGCCAGGACGCTGCGCGAGATCGAGAAGGTCGCCCCCAACGCGCTGCGGCTGGGCGAGGACGAGCCGACCGCCAACTCGATCGCCTTCGCCCGCTACGCCGACGGCACGTTCGGCTGGAACATCAACGACCCTGGGCACGGGTTCGTGATCCTGAATGCGCGCCTGCCGATCGACGCCGCGGCCGCCGCGCCGCTGTCGGCCAGCGGCACCTGGGGGACCCAGCTCGTGGTCGAGGACGGCTCCGCGGTCCCGGCGGAGCTGCGCGGCTACCTGCTCGACCTCAAGCCCGGCTACGACGACGACCCGACCCGCGCCGTCTACAACCACGTCTGGCTGATCGGCGACCAGGAGACGCTCTCGGTCGACTTCCAGGCGCAGATCGACGAGCTGGCCGAGGTGACGCAGGTAACGTCCGGTGGGGGACGATGAGCGCGGAGCAGACCTGAATGGTTGTGGTGCGAAGCGCGATCCATTTGCGATGAGCGCGGAGGCCGAACGACCCGACCGGCTGAGCGGCCGCGAGATCACGGTCGAGGACATCCGCGCCCTGGCCGGCCCCTCGACGCCCCATTTCGCGCTGCAGATCCGCAACCGGATCGCCCGCCTGATCGAGCCGCTGGCGGCCGACGACCCGGCGCGGGCAGAGGGCGAGCGCCAGATCGAGCGCCTGACCGAGCTCGCAGGCCACTCGGGGGAGCCCCGCGGGTGAGCACGGTCTCCCGAGAGAAGGCGCTCGACCGCGCCCGGGCGCTGCTGAGCGATCGATGGGCGGCGCTGGCGCGGCAGCCCGGCCGCACCAGGTCCGGCTACCTCAACCTGCTGGACGCGGAGCTCGACTCCACCGGTGTAGCGCAGAACCTGATGGTCACCCGGCTCGTGCCGACGATCTACGAGCGCTACTGGCGCCCGGCTCTCGGGCGAGTGGTCAAGGGCGTCACCGGGCCCGGGATGGCCGAGGAGGTGCGGATCGCCCGGCTGCTGCTCGGTCTCGGGGAGGACGACACGGTCCTCGACCTCGCCTGCGGGCCAGGCAACTTCTCACGCGAGTTCGCGCGCGCGGTCGGCCCTGGCGGGCTCGTCATCGGCCTCGATGTGTCGCAGACGATGCTCGAGCGCGGCGCCATGGACACGCGTCGCTCCGGGATCGAGAACCTCGCCTTCCTCCGAGCGGACGCGACCGCGCTCCCGTTCCGCGACGGGGTCTTCGACGGCGCCTGCTGCTTCGCGGCCCTGCACCTGTTCGCCGAGCCGTTCGCGGGGCTCGACGAGATGACCCGGGTGCTGCGGCCCGGCGGACGGATCGCGCTGATGACCTCGGTCCGGCGCCAGCTCACGCTGCGCCCGCTGAAGCCGCTGATCGAGCGCGGCAGCGGGATGCGGGTGTTCGAGGCCGACGAGGTCACCGGCGCCCTCGCCGAGCGCGGGTTTGAAGGCATCCACCAGCGCCTCGCCGGGGTGGTCCAGTTCGTCGGCGGGAGGCTGGCGGGGTAGCACGGCGCCCCGGGTCGATCCGTGGCGCCATTGGCGCTTTAGTCGCGCATAGCGAGAAGAAAGCGCCAATCGTCGACCCGCACCCCGGCACGCTCACACCGGGACCCTGCGCAGCACGCCCGCCGAGCTACCCGCGCCCTGGCCGCTCCAGCAACCCGACGGCGAGCAGCGGGAACAGCAGCACCGAGACGAGGCCGGCAGCGATGAACCCGGCCGAGGTCGCCGCGTCGATCAGGCCCAGCGACTGGCCGATCTCGGTTGCGGCGACGATGAACGGCAGCGACGTCGCCTGCAGCAACGCCGCGGCGACCACGCGTCGGCGGTCGAGCACGCGCCGGTAGAGCAGCGCCGGGAGCCCGCGGGCGACCAGCAGCGCGGCCAAGAACGCCGGGATCGCGGCGATCGCCGAGCCGCTGGCGAACAGGGCGTCGAGGTCGAACTCGACCCCGCTGGAGACGAAGAAGACCGGGATGAAGACGCCGAAGCCGACCGCGGCGAGCTTGCGACGGAACTCGGGATGGGTCATCCCCTGGTCCATGTCGAGGTGGTTGAGGATCGCCCCGGCCGCAAACGCGCCCAGGATCAGCTCCAGGCCGAGCTGCTCGGCGAGCGCGACCATCCCGATCAGCAGCACGAACGCGCCGCGGACGCGGATCTGGGCGCTGGTGTCCTGGAGGCGCACCAGCGCGGCCGAGATCCGGCGCGAGCGCTCAGCCTCGGCGACGCCGACCGCGACCGCGACGATCACGAGCACGAACAGCCCGATCAGGATCAGCTTCGAGTCGAGCCCCGTCGACTCTCCGGACAACAGCAGGGTCAGCAGCAGCACCGAGGCGAAGTCGGCGATCGAGGACGCGGCGATCACCAGCTGGCCGAAGCGCGAGGACGCCTCGCCAGTGTCCTGGAGCACCGGCACGATCACCCCGAGCGATGTCGAGGCCAGGATGATCGCGATCAGCAGCGGCTCCGTGGCGATCCCGGCGACGTCCAGGATCAGCCCGGCGGCGAGCGCCAGCGCGAGCGAAACTGCGAAGCCGAGCGAGGCGGCACGCAGAAGTGCGCCGCGCAGGGCCCCGAGGTCGATCTCCAACCCGGCGAGGAAGAGCAGGAACGCGAGGCCGACCAGCGAGAGCACCTCGACCGCCTCGTCGACTTCGACCCAGCCGAGCACCGCCGGGCCGAGGGCGATCCCGATCACGATCTCCAGCACCACCGCCGGCAGGCGCAGCTTCGGCGCCAGCCCGAGGACCAGCGGGGCGGCGAAGCCGGCGGCGACGACGATCAGCAGGTTCTCGAACGAGATCTCCCCCACGCCCGCTTCGTCGGCCGCCGGCGCGCTTCGTTACGAGCCAGTGCCGCTAGGCGCGAAGGCCTCGACGATCCGGCGCTGGTATTCCGCGATCTGCTCGGGGGCGAGGAAGTACGTCGGCGGGGTGAACCAGATCCCGTCGCCGCGCTCGGCGACCGCCTCGACTCGCTCGCGGACCTTGTCGAGCGGCCCCGCGGCCGTGTAGGTCTCGACCATCGCGTCGGGGACGTGACCGGGCATCGCCGCCAGGTCGCCGCGGCGGAACGCCTCGCCCACTGCCACGGCCGCCTCGCCGCAGCCGTGCATCTCCCACAGCGGCGCGTAGGTGCGCACGGTGGCGTAGAAGCAGATCGTCTTGCGGGCCGCGTCGATCGCGGCCTCCTCGTCGTCGTCGATCGCGCAGCACACGGTGGGCAGGAAGTCGAAGCTCGAGCGCTCGCGCCCGGAGCGGCCGAGGCCGAGCTCGAAGTTGGCGACCAGGACCTCGTCCAGCCAGCGCATCGAGCACATCGGGTGGCCGATCATGCCGTCGGCGACGTCGCCGGCCATCCGCGCCATCCCCTGCTGGACCGCGGCCGTGTAGATCGGCACCGACTCACGGGCCTTGCGGTGCGGGCGCAGCCAACCTTTGATGTCGATGTCGTGGTAGTCGCCCTGATAGCGGATCGGCTCGCCGCTGCCGGCCTTCTCGATGATCAGCCGCACCGCCTCGACCGTCTCGCGCAGGTGCGGGGCGGGCCTTCCGTACTCGGCCCCGTGCCAGGTCTCGTTGAGGCGCCGCACGCCGGCGCCGAGACCGAGCCGGAAGCGGCCGCCCGAGACCTCGTCGATGTCGAGCGCCGAGAGCGCGAGGATCATCGGGCTGCGCGTAAAGGCCCACGAGATCCCGGTCCCCACCCCGACCGTCTCGGTGCTCGCGGCGAGCCACATCGCCTGGGTGACCGAGCTGCGAAAGAGCTCGACCGTCCACACGCAGTCGGTCCCGGCCGCCTCGGCGGCCCGGGCCTGTCCGGCGAGGTCGTCGGTCGAGTCGCCGAGCCCGGCGATCTGGACCCGGTCGAGAGCGCCGATGGTGCCTAGACGCGCTCGATCAGCGTGCCGGTGCCGAGGCCGCCGCCGCAGCACATGGTCACGAGGCCGGTCTGCTTGTCGGCGCGCTCCATCTCGTGCAGCAGCGTGGTCAGCAACCGGGCGCCGGTCGAGCCGAGCGGGTGGCCGATCGCAATCGCGCCGCCGTTGACGTTGACCCGGTCCATGTCCGGCTCCAGCTCGCGCCGCCAGGCCGCGATCACCGAGGCGAAAGCCTCGTTGATCTCGATCAGGTCGATGTCGTCCATCTTCATCCCGTTGCGCTCGAGCAGCCTCCGGGTCGCCGGGATCGGGCCGGTGAGCATGATCACCGGGTCGACCCCGACGGTGGTCTGGTCGACGATCCGGGCGCGTGGGGTCAGCCCGAGGGCGTCGGCCTTCTCGCGGCTCATCAACAGCACCGCCGCGGCGCCGTCGGAGATCTGCGAGGAGTTGCCGGCGGTGATCTTGCCGTCCTCCTTGAAGGCGGGCTTAAGCTCGGCGAGCTTCTCGAGGCTGGTGTCTGGGCGGATCCCCTGATCGGCGGTATGGGTGTCGCCGTTGACCTGGATCGGGACCACCTCGCGATCGAAGCGCCCCTCCTCGGTGGCCTTCGCCGCGAACTGGTGCGAGCGGAGGCCGATCTCGTCGAGCTCCGAGCGGGGGATCTCCCACTTGTCGGCGATCATCTCGGCCGAGATCCCCTGCGGGACGAGGTTGTAGCGCTCCATCAGCTCCGCCGAGTAGCCAAACCCATGCTCCTGCTGGACCGCGAGCCCGTCGGCGAAGGAGATGTGGCCCATGTGCTCCACACCGCCCCCGACGGCGACGTCGTGGACGCCCGAGGCGATCAGTGCGGCGGCGAAGTTGACCGCCTGCTGGGCCGAGCCACACTGGCGGTCGATCGTGGTCGCGGGGGTCTCCATCGGCAACCCCGCCTCGAGCCAGGCGTTGCGGCCGATGTTCATGCCCTGCTCGCCGAACTGCTGCACGCAGCCGGCTACCACGTCCTCGACCTCGGCGGCTTCGATCCCGGCCCGCTCGACGAGCTCGGCGTAGGTCTTCGCCAGCAGATTCGAGGGATGGGTGTCCTTGTAGTAGCCCTTCTCCTCGTGGCCGCGCCCCACCGGGGTGCGCACGGCCTCGACGATCACTACCTCGCGACCCTGGAACTTGCCGTTGCTTGCCATCAGATGCCTCCGGTTCGCCGTTGGGGACGGGTTCGTTGCTTGACGATACCAACCCTGTTGACTCCCGAGTCAGCCCGCCGGCTCGCCGGAGCGGGGCGGCTGGGCGCAGGATCGGGCACCCGGATCGTGATAAGTAAGCGCGCGAGGTGAGCGGCCCGGACGGATACGCGCAACCTGCGGTCGCCGGCAGCGGCACGATCGCCTGCGGGCTCGCCGCCTGCGCGACCCAGCTCGGCGAGGTGCGGTTGCTTGCGCGCAGCGATGCCTCGGCGTGGCGGGCCGAGGAGACCTCGCAGGCGGAGGCGAAGAAGCTCGACGGCGGCTTTCCCGACCGGGTCAAGGTGACCACCGACCCGCAGGACCTCGCGCGCTGCGACCTGGTGGTCGAGGCGATCGCCGAGGACGCCGAGGCCAAGTCGGAGCTGCTCTCGACCCTCGCCGAGGCTAGTCCCGAGGCCGACCTCGCGACCACGACCTCGGCACTTCCGCTCGCCGAGCTCGCCGAGAGCGGCTCGGTGACCGGACGGCTCTTCGGCCTGCACGTCTTCAACCCGGTCACCCGCATGGAGCTGGTCGAGCTCTGCCTGCCCGACGGCGTCGCCGACGAGGTCGCCGGCCGCGCGCACGAGTGGTGCCGGGCGCTCGGAAAGACCGCGATCGAGGTTCCGGATCAGCCGGGGTTCGTGGTCAACGGGCTGCTGTTCCCGTTCCTGTTCGACTCCGTCCGGCTGATGGAGCGCACCGGGATGAGCGCCTCGGACATCGACTCCTGCATGCGGCTCGGCGCCGGTCACCCGATGGGGCCGCTGCGCCTGCTCGACTTCGTCGGCCTCGACGTCGCGACGGCGATCGGCGAGAGTCTGCACGAGGCGTCGGGCGCCGAGATCGACCGGGTCCCGGAGCGGATCCGCGCGCTCGTCGCCGAGGGCAAGCTCGGCCGCAAGAGCGGCGCCGGCTTCTACACCTACGACTGACGCGGCGGGATCGGGAGCGCGCCCGGGCCTAGATGATTAGGCCGAGGCGCGCCGGATGCCCGCCTTGCGCGGGCCGCCGCGGCCCTTGGGCGCCGCCGGCTCGGGGTGGCGCCCGCACAGGTCCCAGACGACCTCGGCCTCGGAGACGCCCTGGCGCCGCGCCTCCTCGATCACTCGATCCCACGGCAGCTCGGCGTCGGGCAGGTCGTCCCAGCGGGCGAGCTCGAGCGCCTCGAGGGCGCCCCGAAGCGCCGGCCCGAGATGCTCTTCGGAGCGCAGCATCGCCCGAAGCACCTCGAGTTGCTTGTCGGTCAGCTTGATGACCCACATACTTCAGCCTCCAGCCCCTCTCTCGAACCGGTTGGGCGCACGGTAAGGGCGCCCACGGACGGAAGCCGGGGGTGGAATCCGCGCTATATGCGAGCTAGGCGCGGGCTAAG